>CAYWMV010000176.1:0-5263 GCA_964459055.1 uncultured Ignavibacteriaceae bacterium
GCATTTATGTATTACATCAATTCAATATTTTATTTTTTTATTTTTTATTAAATTTATAAAAAAATAGATTATATAATGAAAATTCTTCTTGCAACAAATAACCTCGACAAGATATCCGAAATTAAAAATAAATTAAAAGGTCTGAGTATTGAAATTCTGACATTGAAAGATATCGGCAAAAATATTGATGTAATTGAAGACAGCGACACACTTGAAGGGAATGCATTAAAAAAAGCCAAAGAAATATTTGAAGCGACGAAAATCCCGGCGATTGCGGATGATACGGGTTTATTCGTTGACGCATTAGGAGGCGAACCCGGAGTATATTCTTCAAGATATGCGGGAGAAGATGCAACCTATGACGATAACTGCAAAAAATTAATAAAAAATCTGGAAGGTATCCCTCCTGAAAAACGGAAAGCTCATTTTAAAACGGTTATATGCTTATACGTAAACAGTGAAATGCATTATTTCTTTGAAGGCATTGTAAAAGGAAAAATAATTGATGAGAAGAAGGGAACCGGCGGATTCGGATATGACCCCGTATTTGTACCGGATGGATTTAATAAAACTTATGCCGAAATGACTCTTGAAGAAAAAAATAAATTTTCACACAGGGCAAAATCTCTGGAACAATTCAGGATTTTTTTAGATAAAAAGTATAGTGAATTAAAATAAACAAATAAACATGAAAAAAGTTATTTTATTTGTATTTGCTGTTTTATTAACAATTAGCGGATGCAATTCTTCAAAGCAGACCGATGTCGCTTATGAAGATTTAAAAAATACACGATGGGTACTTAAAGAATTAAATTCCGCCGCGGTTACGGATACCAAACAGGATATTTACATTATTTTCAGAATAAATGAAAATAAATTCGATGGCTTCGGTGGATGCAACAAGTTTTTCGGTACATACGAATATGACGGAAAAATTCTTAAACTGTCTGATTTCGGTTCAACAAAAATGTTTTGTGTGGATGATAAATACGAAATAAAATTCTTTGAGGTTCTGAATTCGTTTGACGACCATAAGATTGTAGAGAAGTATTTATATCTGTACAAAAGCGGAAAAGTCCTTGCAAAATTTGAAGCGATTTTCCTATAAGTTTAATTGCTCATCCGCTGAGCGCAGCTCATCGGATGAGCATGAGTGAAAAAATCTTTACCAGATTACCGCTCTTAACTCCGCTGCCCTGAAATATTTATCAGCAGGTTGTATGCCGAATGCTTCGTAAAATTCAGGAATATTATATACTGTCCCGTTTACTCTGGCTATTGAAGGTGAATGCGAATCTTCTTTCAACCTTCTCATTAATTCTTTATCCGTAATACTTCCCCGCCATATTTGTGCATAGGAAAGGAAAAATCTCTGTAAAGGCGTGAAACCGTCTATTTTTTCCTGAGTAGGATTTTTTGCCCAGACATTTTTCAGTGCATGTAATGATAAAGTTACTCCTCCGAGGTCTGAAATATTTTCACCGAGCGTCAGTTTTCCGTCAACATTCAGTGAATCATTTATTACGAAATTGTTGAACTGCTCAACAAGTACTTCGGATTTCTTCTGATATTGTTCCGCATCTGCTTCAGTCCACCAGTCATTGAAGTTTCCGTTTTTATCGAACTTTCTGCCTCTGTCGTCAAAACCGTGCGTCATCTCGTGTCCTATAACTACACCGATACCGCCGTAATTTACCGCATCGTCTGCGTCCATGAAGAAAAACGGCGGCTGTAATATTCCTGCGGGAAAAACAATCTCATTCATGGTTGCACTGTAATATGCATTAACGGTCTGAGGAGTCATGAACCATCTGTCCCGCTCTACAGGCTTTCCCGCTTTTGATAAGGAATACAAATAATTAAACTTGCTTGCACGAAGATAATTGGATAAATATGATTCCCTGTCAATCTCAAGTTCCGAATAATCCCGCCATCTGTCGGGATATCCCACTTTAACATTCATTGTACTTAGTTTATCAAGCGCTTTCTCTTTTGTGGCGTCAGTCATCCATGATAAGTTTTTTATTCTTTCACTGAAAGCATCTTTTAAATTTACTACGAGTTCATTCATTCGGCTTTTTGCTTTCGGCGGAAAATATTTTGCGACGTAAATTTCACCCAGCGCCTCACCAAGCATTCCGTTCACTAGTTCAAGTGCCCGCTTCCATCTCGGCCTCATCTCTTTCTGTCCTGTGAAGAATTTTTCGTAAAATTCAAAGTTCTGATTTACGAAAGCGGAATTCAGATGGTTTGATAGATTTCTTAATAAGTTCCATTCGAGATAACCTTTCCAGTCATCGAGCGAATACTTTTTCAGAATTTCATTCATCCCCTCAAAATAAGATTTCTGACCTATTATGATATCACCCGGATTGCTGATGCCGAGTTCCGTGAAATATAAATTCCAGTCTATTTCCGGACAGATTTGATTTAATTCTTCCGTGTTCGATTTGTAATAATTCTTTTCTGTCTCGCGTAAATCATATCTCGAGTACGAAATTTCCGCAAGTTTAATTTCCATCTCAAGTATTTTTCCTGCTTTTACTGAAGCCGTTTCCGGAGCATCTCCTTTCAGTTCGAAAATTTTTGTAATGTGTTTCAGATATTCTGCCCTGATTTCTTTAGACCTCTCATCGTCTTTCAAAAAATAGTCCCTGTCTCCCAGTCCGTATCCGTTCTGCCGTATGGAGAGAACTGTCATCTCACTGTTTTTAATATCCTGTCCGGCTCCTGTGGAAAATAACGGAAATATTCTGTAAGAATGTAAATAACCTGTATATTTGGTTAAATCTGTGAAAGACCGGATGTTATTTATCCCTTCCAGAAATGGTTTAATTGGCTCTGTCCCAAGCGATTCAATTTTGGCAGAATCCATAGCGCTTGCATAAAGGTCACCGATTTTTTGTGCATTTGAACCGTAAACCGATATTCTGTTACTTGCAAGTTCTTCCACGAGTTCTTTGAGTTGTTTTAAATTATTTTCTGCGAGTTCATCAAATGCACCGTATCGTGTTTTATCGGGAGGCATAGGATTATTTTTAATCCAGGTCCCGCTTGCATAATTAAAAAAATCATCTCCGGGTTTTATTGATAAATCCATATTTGCCGGGTCTATTGGTAATATCTGTTGCGTCAGGGAAGTATTCAATCCCAGCGTAAAAATAAACGATACTAATAAAAATAAATAAATTTTCTTTTTGATAACCATATTTATAATTTTTAATTTTTAATTTTTAATTAATAATTGATTATAATGCTTTGTTTCAAATCCGGATGTAAACTCTTTGCAACCGGGCAGTTTTCTGTTATATATTTGATAATCTGTTTTTGCTTTTCTGTGTAATTATTCGGAGGAAAGAAAAGTTCAATTTTGATTTCCGTAACTCGTCTTGGTTCTGTCCCCATTATTTTCGTAACTATAGCTTTTGCTCCGTCTATAGTGAATTTGTGCTCTTCGCATGCGATTCCGATTGTTGTCAGAATGCAGCCCGCAAGCGAAGTTGCCAGCAGGTCGGTAGGAGAAAATGCCTGACCTTTTCCGTGATTGTCAACAGGAGCATCGGTGACGATTGAT
The DNA here is from genome assembly GCA_964459055.1 of uncultured Ignavibacteriaceae bacterium. Taxonomy (GTDB): domain Bacteria; phylum Bacteroidota; class Ignavibacteria; order Tepidaquicellales; family Tepidaquicellaceae; genus Tepidaquicella. The sequence goes on from CAYWMV010000176.1 coordinate 3,575, forward strand.
ATTCCCGATTGTAGGTGAGTTGCTTTTGTCCTTAAATCTTTTTCGTAAATTACTTCTGATGTCGGCATAAATGTTTATATTATTTTAGAAGGGAAAAAATTCGTACTCCCGGAAGGATTCGAACCTTCAAATCCAGATCCGTAGTCTGGAGGTTTATCCGTTAGCCTACGGGAGCATATCAATGTACAAATTTAATTTTATTTCCCCTTATTTTAAAGGTATAAGGAAGTGAAAAGTTTGTAAACTTCATAAAGTTCATAAAGTTAATAAAGTTCACAAAGTTAATAAAGTTCATAAAGTTAATAAAGTTTACTTAAGTTGACCTTTTATACTCATAATATATTGTAATATCATATATTTACAACCCACGACTTTAGTCGTGGGGATTCGAATAAAATCCAATGTTTTTAACCGTTTTAACGGTTTCTTAATCTCATAACGGTCAACTTGAGTAAAGTTTATAAAAAGTATAGTGAGAAATATTATTTGATTCAAATTAAATTTTTTGAATTTATTTACCGGTTGCAAACTACTAATTTTGAGAAAAAAGCCATTATGAAAAAAGCCATTATAACAACTTCAATCGTAACATTAGTAATACTTACAGTGATATATTTTTTCCCGTTTAACGGTGCTACCGGAGAAAAAAAAATAGAAATATCAGGAAGCATTAAATTACCTGACCCTTTAACAACAGGGGGTATGCCGTTAATGGAAGCATTGCAAAACAGAAAGTCATCGAGAACTTTCAGCGGTAAAAAAATCGAAATGCAGATGCTGTCCGATTTACTATGGGCTGCAAACGGAGTCAACAGAAAAGAATCAGGGAAGCGCACCGCACCGACAGCAAATGACACCAGAGCATTGGATGTTTATGTTATAATGGAAGACGGAACGTATCTGTTTAATCCCGATGAACATTCGATTGATAAAATTTCTGATAAAGATTTGAGGGAATTTGCAGGTCGCCAGGACTTTGTTAAAAAGGCACCCGTTAATTTGATATATGTCTCGGATTATTCAAAACTGAAAAGCGGTTCTGAAAAAGAAATTTATTCCGGCTCTCACGCAGGATTTATCGGGCAGAATGTTTATTTATTCTGTGCATCGGCGGGTTTAAATACCGTAATCAGAGCATGGGTTGATAAAGATATTCTTAAGAAAGAAATGAACCTGAAAGAAGATCAGCATATAGTCCTTGCTCAGACTGTCGGTTTCCCCGAATAATACTGCAACTCCGGAGGAGTGACATATTTATAGCAATAAAGTGAAAGATTAAACCCGTCGCTGCCGGTGACATATTTTTGGCATTTAAAATAACTTTTATGCTGTTTTATCGTAATATAAAAAAAAGATAATATTATAAATGGACACACATTCAGATAATAAAGAACCGGGATTAAGGGACACGCTTAAAAAAGATATCTCACAATCAGGTCATTTTAAAACTCTGAAAAGTGACCTGAAAGATGTAAGGGAATTTTATCTTAGCAGTGAGAAAAAAAGACGGCTTGGTCAGAAAAAATGGTACAGCAGATGGTATTACCTGATCTGGTGGGTTTTTAAAGGTATGATTTTGAAATTATCTCCGTTAAGGAGAATTATAATGGTCATTGGCATTATTTTCCTGATATCAGCCACCGTTAATGTAGGAGATTCGGATAATTCATCGAGAAACAGGGGAATAAT
>CAYWMV010000177.1:0-5246 GCA_964459055.1 uncultured Ignavibacteriaceae bacterium
AAGTACCATTTTATCTTTCAATTTAATTATTTTAATATCCCAGTCTCTGAAAAAAGAACCGGAAACATCCATATTCCCTGTGATTTTATTGTTGCCGAATATATATGGCTGTAAGAGTTGCAGTGATAATTCAACCAGATAAACGTCAACTGCGTGCGCGAGTCCGGTTAGTTTACTTATAAACTTTCTTCCTCCTCCGAAAAAATATTTATCAGTGAATGATATTCCCGTTCCTGCAAAGAACCTGTTTGTAACGTCATAACCCATTATTTCGGGTTCGACTTCGTATTTATTGGTAAGCCCTGCTGTTATAATCAGATTTATTCTTTTATTTACGGTATCAATATTATTTATCTGTATTCTCGCATTTTCTATGATGCTTATTCTTGTTAATCTGTTTTCACTTTCTTCCAGTACTTTTTTGCTGTAAATATCGTTTTCTTTGTATTCCAGTTCCTTATGGATTTCAGGTACGGCTGTGTTTTCAGGGTTATCCGGAATTTCCGTATATGTTTTTCCGAACCTGAAAAAATCACCCGGTATAAAGTTAAGAATGATTTTTAAATTATGATTGGATGCCGCGTTTACGGAGAGATATTTAATTACATCAGGCTGGTCCGAGAGCGCAGTTGCATATCCGTTGTTATTGAGGATTCCGATAATGCGTGATATTTCAGACAGGAGTAAATCTTTGCTGTATCTCTGTCCTTTATTTATTAAGGGATTTTCGTCTGAAAATATTTCCTTAAATGCCACGACATAAATATTTTCCAGACCTTTGTATTCAAGTTCATTTATGATGTAAGGTTTATTTTCAGTTATTTTGAAAATAATCCCTGCTTCCTTATCCGATTTATTGTAGTTAATTAATGTATCAATACGGACATCAAAAAATCCGTTATCGAAATAATATTTGTCAAGCCGTCGGATATCGAGGTCTATTTCCTGCGGATTAAAATAATCTGATTTCGGAGTTTGCAGCACGGCAAGAATGTCTTTCTCTTCGAACGATGCCGTATCGGTAAACTGTATATAAACCCCCTCGATTTCATAATCCGTTATTTCAGTTTCACTTTCCTGTGAAGTTGCCAGGCAGGGTATCATAAAAAGAAACAGCAATATGAATCTGAAATAAGTCATCCGCAGATATAGTTTTTTAAAATTATTTAATTTTGATTAATAAAAAAACCCAATATCGCCGGCAACGGTATTGGGCTGATTTGGAAAATTATAACATTAATTAAAAATCCTTGTTTTCTTCGTCATAGAAAAAGTCCTCATCAGTCGGATAATCCTGCCAAATTTCCTCTATACTTTCATACGGTTCATCCGTATCATCGAGTTCAAGCAAATTATCGATTACCTCCTGAGGCGCTCCTGTGCGCGTGGCATAGTCAATTAACTCTGCTCTGTTTGCCGGCCACGGTGCGTCATCAAGGTAAGAGGCTAATTCAAGTGTCCATACCATATTCTTCGCTCCTTTTTATTGTTGTAGTAAATAATAACATCATAAAGTTTCGCAATATAATTATAAAAAATCAAAAAAGGTATTAATTATTTAATACACAATTAAGGATATGTAATAACAAAGGGTTATCTATTCAAAATCGTGCTCGAACCATTCTATTGACCTGTTAAAATCCAAATCTATGCCTTTTTCGGATTGTTCGGATTTCTTTTTAATAAGATTATTAAGTCTTTGCTGGAACTCTTTTGCCGCGTTGTATCCGTAATGTTTACACAAATAGTTAAGTGCAATCATTTCAGCAATGACCGTAATATTCTTACCGGGAAAAATCGGGAGATTTATTAATTCAATTTCAACGCCGAGAATATTAGTATGTTTGGTATTAACTCCCGTTCGTTCATAACTTTTATGTCTTTCCCATCTTTCAAGTTCCACAACAACTTCGACTCTTTTCTGATATCTGATAGACCTGATACCGAATATTCTTCTGATATCAATAATGCCCATTCCTCTTAATTCCATAAAATGCTGCGCGAGATTACTGCTCGAACCAATTAAAATATTTTCCGCTTTTTTAGAAACGATAACGACATCATCGGCGACGAGCCTGTGTCCTCTTTCAACCAGGTCCAGTGCGACTTCACTTTTGCCAATGCCTGATTCGCCGCAGAACAAAAGACCAATACCGTAAACATCTGCGAACGAACCGTGGATAATTACCTGTGAAGAAAACTGGTCGTCAAGGAAGTCACTTATCAGCGAAATAAATCTTGTTGTCGGATAATCGGTTTTAAATACAGGCACATTATTCTTTACTGCTGCCCTGATTAATTCTGCAGGAGGCTTATTGTTATTCGTAATAATCACACAAGGAACTTTAAAAGAAAAATATTTCTCAAGTGCATCGCTTCTTGCCTTGCCGGTAAGTTGTTTAAGATACTTCATCTCCGTGTTTCCGAAAATCTGAACTCTCGAATAGGAAAATAAATCCACATATCCTGCCAGAGCCAAACCGGGTCTGTGGGTATCTTTTTCCTTGATTAACAAACCGGTATTTATCGGAGCGGTTGTTATCTTTTTAAGTTTAAACCTTTCCTGAGTCTCTTTGTAGAAAAAGTCAACCGAAATTGAATGTTTTTTTATTTCTTTAAGGTTTCTGAATCTGTCTGCCAATAATACCTCATTGTTTAATTTTGGAGGATTTTTTTCTTTTTACTTTGTCGATATGTTTGTATAATTGTATTTCAATTTTCGCTGCCGCAAGGTCTGCAGCCCTTGAAAAATCATCGGACGCCTCTTTCGCAGTCAGGATTTTATCTTTCAGTTTGACTATGATTTCACAATACTTTGCTTCCATCGGGGGCTTGTCGTAAGATAATATTACATCTGCAAATAAAATATTTTCATTGAATTTATGCAGTTCCTCAAGTTTATTTTTTATGTAAACCTGAAGAGAGTCTTTCGCCTTGAAATGTCTTGCTGTGATTTTAATTTTCATAGTGTACCCCATTTTTTAAATTAATAAATAGTGGTTTCTGTAAGTTTTGTCTTGCCATTTTACCTCAATATGCAAAAGAAACAATATAAAGTCAACAAATAAATTCAAATACTTGCATTGATTATCTGATAAATTTTATATAAAATTACATTTATAGGACTTAAATTTGCATACCGATTATTATCCTGAAAATTCCGGAAAAGTTATCATCATTACATATTTTACTATTATTGCCCTGGAGATAATCTGGATAGTTTCAATAATATCCGCACCTTTAATCATTGAAACGGAAGGAATTTCAGGAAAAGCCGGAATGATAATATACGGATTATTTTCTCCGTTATGCCATCAACTCGATGACAGATGCTTTCATATTGACGGAAATAAATTCGCTGTATGCGTGAGATGTTTCGGAATATATGCGGGATTTTTCGCAGGAACAGTTTTATACAGTCTAATTTATAAAGGAAATAAATCCCTGAAAATGCCGCGTCTGATTTATTTTGTCGTTTCTCTTTTATTGTTATTAGCGGATGTTTTACTGGAATACTTCAGTGTCATTCCCGGAAATTTTATAACGCGCTCAGTAACAGGCGGACTGGCGGGACTGATATCGGCATTTTATATTGTTCCCGGAGTTATCATATTTGTACTGGAAATTTTTAAATACATAAAAGAATTTAAATAAATGCCTGAAAAAGAACCAAACGTAAAACTTAATGCTGTATTCATAGCAGCATCCGTAATTACAGTTATATCCGTATTACCGCTGATTAATATTCTGAATCTGTTCTTCTGTTCGGGAGTAATGATAGGGGCTTTTCTCGGTGTTTCATATTATGTAAGGAATACACAAGGCAGAAATATTCCTTTACAGTATAAAGACGGCGCAATGATTGGGATACTGGGCGGTGTGCTTGCCGCAATACTTGTTTCAATATTTACATTACTGGTAACGATTTTATCAGATGAAAATCCAATGAATGATGTGAAAGGAATGATGGGCGGATTATTCGATTTGAATTCGCCTGAAATCAGCGGTATGATGCAGAAATTTTCCGATGAATTTGACAGGTATGGATTTTCACCGACAATTTCCGTAATAACACTTGTTACTTATTTAATATCGTATTCACTCTTCGGTTTTCTAGGCGGAATACTTGCGTATTCAATCAAAACAAAGAAAAGAGTAAACTGATTTTTCTTCATAATCAGCAGGAATTATATCATTAAATAAAAAAGGGATTGTGTTTAACAATCCCTTCAGATTAAAACATAACTTATTCTTAAAAAATATTATCCTTAAATTTTCCTAATGCTTCCAGAGATGATTTCTGTACATCAGCGTGCAGGCTGTTTCCGTGAGCATCCATCGTAACGATTGCCGGGAAATTTTCCACTCTTATATGCCACATTGCTTCGGGTATTCCGAATTCAAGGAAGTCCACGCCTGTTACTTCTTTAATGCATTCAGAGTAATACTGTGCTGCGCCTCCGATTGCATTCAGATAAACCGCACCGCATTCTTTCAGCGCCGCTAAAGTTTTTGCACCCATACCGCCTTTTCCTATAACTGCTCTCAATCCGAATTTTTTAATAACGTCAGCCTGATATGGTTCCTCTCTCGAACTCGTTGTAGGACCCGCTGCTTTCATCACCCATTTATCGCCTTCTTTCAGACTAACGGGTCCGCAGTGATATATCACCGAGCCGTTAAGGTCAACGGGCGAGTCGTTGGAAAGTAAATAATGGTGCAGAGAATCTCTGCCTGTATGCATTATTCCGTTTATGAGGACTATATCGCCAACCTTTAAGTTTCTTACCTGTTCTTCAGTCAATGGTGTATTAAGAATAATTTCTTTCCCTGTAAGTGTCAGATTTTTTAATCCAATCATTTTCTGAACCGGCTCATCATCTTTATAAAGCCATTTCTTAATATCACCTGTCTTAGTATCGATAATTACACCCTGTCTTCTGAAAGCCCAGCAGTCATAAGCGACACTCACGAAAAAGCAGGCGGGAAGTCTGTTCAGTGCACCGATTTTGCAGGATATCAGAGTTGTATCTCCGCCGAAGCCCATTGTACCGATTCCCAGAATATTGGCTGTTTTCATAATGTAATCTTCGAGTTCGGCAAGTTCCGGATTTGGATTCACATCGTCAACTTTTCTGAATAACTGTTGTTTTGCAAAATTATATCCGTTTGCTCTGTCTCCGCCGATTGCAACTCCTATTGCACCTACGCTGCAGCCGTGACCCTGTGCCTGATATACTGCGTGA
>CAYWMV010000178.1:0-5227 GCA_964459055.1 uncultured Ignavibacteriaceae bacterium
GTATTACATTATTTCCGCATATCCAACCAGTATATCTGTTAATAAATTTAATATCATAAAGATTATTAGTTACCCCTGAATTCTGGTTAATCCATTGCCCGTATAATGAACCATAGAAAAAAAGTAATATTAATATACAATATTTTTTCATTTCTAATATTGTTTCTTAATTATTATTAACGTAATAATATGAAAAAACTATATCAAGTATATATTTATTACACTCACGACGCAATTTTTTAAAAAATTTCAGTTATTTAAATATGTGTTTGTAACCGGCTGCATAAATTTCTAAAAGCAGAGTAATTTATTGAAATGCAATTTTTCAAATTATTCAAACAAGGTCTCGGTATGAAAGTTCAGTGAAAAATATTACAATAATCCACTGTAATTATCTTCATTTCAACTCCACTCCCTTCCCCTCATCATCAGTTCTGTATAATTTATTTCCTTCGATGAACAAGCCCTGAGAACTTGCATTTACTTCAATAAATCACTTGAGAATTATCATTCGCTTCACCTGAACAAAATTGCCGGATTCAGAGCGTAGAAATTAATTTCATTTATTAATTTTGATGCATCAGTCTTCACAGTGAAAATTTATGCTGTTTGATATTAATTTAATACAACCGCAACTTTTATTATATACTTTATTTTTACATTTTCCGCTATTGAATATTTTATATTTATTTCAGTTTCAGACTCCTGCTTCATTGGTTTTCGGATAAAAAATTACGCTGAAGGGTGATTTAAATTTTGCTATTTTATAATGATAAATAAATGAACTTATGTCCGAAAAAATCATCAAATTAATTGACAGAAAAATTATCTGCGAAAATACTATCGGTATGTGGTTCGACCGAACGGGTGTTGAATATGATTATGAGCCCGGTCAGTATGCAAAAATTACTTTGCTCGAACCGGTATATCACGACGATGAGGGCAATTCAAGATTGTTTTCAATTGCTAATTCGCCTTCAAGAAAAGATGTCCTGATGTTCTCCACTAGAGCACTTGATTCGGCTTTCAATAAAAACATACTTGAACTTCCTCTCGGAACTCCCGCCTCAATCGGTGCACCCGGTGGTAATACAAATCTGCATGAAGACGCTTCCGTACCTGCGGTGTTTTTAATCGGTGGTATCGGGATTACGCCTGTAAGATGTATGGTTGAATATTCCGTGCTGGAAAAACTGCCTTATATGATGTATCTGTTCTATGCGAATAAAAGAAAGTCTATGATGACGTTCTATGATGATTTTATCGGGTGGGCAAAAATAAAAAATGATTTCTTGTTCATTCCGACGGTTGAAGAACCTGAAGATGACTGGAAAGGTGAAACGGGTTTTATTACAGAAGATATGATTAAAAAATATTTGTCCGATTGGTCTAAACCTGTATTCTATATTGTCGGTCCTCCTCTGATGGTTGACAGTATGGAGACGATATTGCTGAAAAATAATGTTGAACACGGAAAAATTAAACTCGAAAGATTCGGATAATTTTAATTATTCAGTTATGGATACAATAAAAAGATTTAATAACAGAGCGGAGTTTTATGTTAAATTCCGTCCCGGTTATCCGGAGGGCTTAATCGGTATTCTTGAAAAAGAAGCCGGCTTCGATGAAAGTGTGGATGTCGCTGATATCGGCAGCGGTACGGGAATCCTTGCGAAAATGTTTGCTGCCTGCGGTAATATCGTTTTCGGAGTCGAACCGAATGATGAAATGAGAAATATGGCGGAAAAACAAATGAAGTCATTTTACAATTTTGTCTCGGTAAAGGGAACTGCCGAAAATACGACTCTTGCCGATTCAAGTGTTGATTTGATTGTCACCGCTCAGGCTTATCACTGGTTTGATTCGCAAAAAGCAAAACAGGAGTTTAAACGCATATTGCGGAATGACGGCTTTGTTGTCATTATTTTTAATGTCAGGAAAAATAATACCCCTTTTATGAAAGCGTATAATAAACTTCAGGAAAATCTCAAGACAGATTTCAAAAAGGTGAGGCTTGAAAATGTTAAGGAAAATAATATTGCGGGTTTCTTCGATGATTTGAAAATTAAAAAGAAACAACTCGATAATTCGCAGGAACTCGATTTTAACGCACTTAAAGGCAGGTTGCTTTCCTGCTCTTATGTCCCGCTTGAAGGTTCTGAAAATAAAAGAGTTCTTGCTGGATTGAAGGAAATTTTCGATAAATATAATGAAAAAGGAAAAATTAAAATCGAATATAAAACAAAAATTTATATTGGGAGATTTAAATGAAAAAGTATTTAATTATTGCGGCTCTGTGTTTGATGTTCGTTTCACTCTCTTATTCACAGCAGGAGATTGTCGGTAAGTGGGAGGGGAAAATCATTCTGCAGGGTATGGAGTTCGATATTGTAACGGATTTTGCAAAATCGGATACGGGGTATTCCGGACTTATTGACGTGATTCAGCAGGGCGCAAATGACCTGCCCCTGCAGAATATTTCTTATTCCCGGCACGATGTTAAATTTGAACTCGCTACACCCGCATCTACCGCCTATTTTGAGGGTGCCTTTGTTACTAATGATTCTATTTCGGGTGTTTTTAAACAAAGCGGATTTAAAGGTGAGTTTTATCTCGTTGCTTTTAAGGAAAAAGTTCAGGTGGAACCCGAAGAAAACCTGCCCTATGCGGTCGAAGAAGTGAGTTTTATAAACGGTGATAATTATTTTGCGGGAACGCTTACTCTGCCGAACTACAAGGGCAAACATCCCGCAGTCGTACTTATTACAGGCAGCGGCGCCCAGACAAGAGATGAAGATATTTTTGGATTTAAGATTTTTAAAGTCATTGCCGACCACCTTACGAGAAACGGTATTGCGGTGCTGAGATATGATGACAGAAATACCGGTGAGTCTAAAGGTACGCCGGTTAATGAATCCACTTCCGAAGATTTTGCGGAGGATGTAAGTAAAGCGGTTGATTTTCTTCTGTCAAGAAATGACATTAATCCGAATCAGATAGGACTCCTCGGTCATAGTGAAGGCGGGATTATCGCTCCGCTTGTTGCGTCTAAAAGAAATGACCTCGCCTTCATTGTTCTGATGGCAGGTCCCTCCGTGCCCGGGAAAGATGTTATTGTCGAGCAGTCAAGAATGATTCGGAAAACAGCGGGTGAATCTGATGAGGATATTGATGACAATATTGCTTATCTGAACAGGGTGATAAAATGTGTTGAAAAAAATTCGGGATGGGAAGAACTGAAATCTGACCTGAAAGTTGATATGAAGAAAGGAATAGAGGAAATGAGCGAAGAAGAAAGAAGCAAAATTGAAGATGTTGATGAATATATTAATACAAATGTAAATAATTTTGTGAAGTCCTTCGACAGCGAGTGGATGAAATTTTTCCTGTATTTTGACCCTGCATCGGTGCTGGAAAAAACAAGGTGCCCTGTGCTTGCCCTGTTCGGCGGTCTCGACCTTCAGGTGCTTGTATCACAGAATTATGAACCGATGAAAAAAGTTTTGTCGGAAAGAGGAAATTTTGATTTCGAAATTAAAGTCTTCGATAAAGCCAACCACCTTTTTCAGGAAGCGGAAACCGGAAGTCCTTCGGAATATTCACAACTGAAAAATGAATTTATCCCCGGCTATCTTGATTATGTTACGGGCTGGATTCTTAAATATGTTTCACAGTCGAGATAATTTTTTTAATTAAATTTATATTAAATGAAAACTATTATAGAGCCGTTCAGAATTAAAACGGTGGAGTATGTAAAAACAACGTCAAAAGAGGAAAGAGAAGAAATTTTAAAGAAAGCACATTATAATACTTTCCTTATTCCCGCGGAAGATGTGCTGATTGATTTGCTTACTGACAGCGGTACTTCCGCTATGAGTGCGAAACAATGGGCTGGCATTATGGACGGAGATGAATCTTACGCAGGCTCGAAAAGTTATTTCAGATTTGAAAATATTACTAAGAAAATTTTTGGTTTTAAACATACTATCCCCGTTCATCAGGGAAGGGCAGCGGAAAGAATTTTATTCTCGATGGTGCTTAGCGAAATTAATGCCGACGGAAGGTTTATTAATGCCGGCAGCGGAAAATCAATTCCGAGCAATAATCATTTTGATACTACAAGGGCGAATATTGAATTTAACGGCGCTGAAGCGGTTGACCTCGTTATCGAGGAAGGAAAACATCCTGAAGTTATTCATCCGTTCAAGGGTAATATGGATATCGGAAAATTGAAATCCTTCATTAAGGAAAAAGGAGTCGGAAATATTCCGGTTTGTATGATTACGGTTACGAATAATACAGGCGGCGGTCAGCCGGTCTCGATGGAAAATATTCGCGAAGTAAGTAAAATTTGTAAGGAACATAATATCCCGTTCTTTATTGATGCCTGCAGATTTGCCGAAAATGCATACTTTATTAAAATTCGTGAAAAAGGTTATGAAAATAAATCAATCCTCGAAATTTGTAATGAGATGTTCTCCTATGCAGACGGCTGTACGATGAGTGCGAAAAAAGATGCATTCGCTAATATTGGGGGTTTCCTCTGTATGAATGACGATGAGTGGTATGTGAATAGCAAGAACCTTTTAATTATTACGGAAGGTTACGAAACTTACGGAGGTCTGGCTGGCAGAGATATGGAAGCAATTGCGCAGGGGCTGGAAGAAATTCTGGATGAGAGTTACCTGCATTATAGAATTCATTCTACAAAATATCTGGGTGATAAATTGCTCGCTAATGATATTCCTATTATTCAGCCCGCCGGTGGTCATGCTATTTATGTTGATGCGAAAGGTTTTCTGCCGCATATTCCGCCTGAACAGTTCCCGGGTCAGGCGCTTTCGGTTGAATTATATAGGTACGGCGGTATCAGAGCCGTTGAAATCGGCAGTGTTATGTTCGCTAAGTATGATAAAAACGGAAAAATGATTCCCGCTGATATGGAACTCGTCCGGCTCGCTATTCCGAGAAGAGTCTATACCCAGAGCCATATTGATTATGTGGCTGATGTTATGTGTGAAATTAAAGCAAATAAGAATATAATTAAAGGCGTCAAAATTATCGAAGAACCAAAGTTCCTCCGTCACTTTACTGCGAAATTTGCTCCGGTAGATTAACCGTTTCTTTTCTTCGGAAAAAACTCCTACCCAAGCTCCTTCGATATTACTCCTACCCAATGTCTATCCCGTGTCCACGGGACTCCGGCTTGGGAAGGTTTCCCCTGGTT
>CAYWMV010000179.1:0-5191 GCA_964459055.1 uncultured Ignavibacteriaceae bacterium
AATCATTAGTAAAAATGGATTTTAATGATAATTATATCGTTGAACTATGTAGCAAAAAAAATATTGTGCTTGTTACAGACGATTCTGATTTTAATTATTCTGCAAAGATAATAAAAATAATCACCGCAAATAGAAAGTTGACTTAATACATTATATTTATATTATTGGGATTAGGAAATTAACCGAAGCGGCTCGCAGAAATGCGAGCCGGGTTTATTGTAAAAACAAGTGAAAATAAATTTGTTGAAAATAAATTCCGAAATAAATAATTTACTGTGTGTAACAAATGCAACTTTTTTTGCATCACTCTTTTTTTACGCTAGCGGCTCCAGGAAACGGGAGCCGTTGTTTTAATATTCAGGTTTTAAATTTTCTCAAATATCGGGAAAAATCATTTGACAGATATGTCATTAATATTCAATTCCTGAAAGGAAATTGCCCATCTATAATTAGCATTAAATTTGCTTTAAATTGACTTTGAATTGTAATAAATTATTTGAAAATATTTTTTGACGTTTTTGTCATTCTTGCAATTTTAAAATAATTTTACAAGGATTTAAATTTTAAAAAATGGCGAGAATTTTCGTCAAACCGTCTGGGATGAGGATTGGCAGAGACCCGCGGAATACATACTATTTAACTATAGAATAAAAAAATTTTCTTCGACGAAATTATTCGAACGGTTTACAAAGATTAAAGATTTTATTTCAGGCGTGCCCGGGTTATGAAATTTTCAATTTAAATTTTTTACTTTTTATTTTAAAAAAAATTATTATTTTACGGAAATTCAAATTTGTGCACTGAGAATCCATATAAGTTTTTCATGATGCTGTTCTAAAGGGGAGCGGCAGCGTGAAGAAAAGGAGGTGATATCTTTAATCCCCTTATTTATTAAAATAAAAACGGCTCACGGGGTGTGAGCCGTTTTTTTTAGATCGTGTTAGTAAAGAAAGGGAGGGTTTTTGGAAAATTTAATATTTTTGCTAAACTTTTTTCCGTAACATATTAAAAACTCTGTTTTTCTCATTTCAGATAGTTATCATTCTATGTAAATATATATAGTTTTTTTACATAAATCAATAAATTAATCAGTATATACTTGATTTTATCAGTGTTTTTGTTTAAACCAACTTCCGCCTGCCTTGAACGTCTGTTCCCGGATACGGAATTTTTCTATTGAAATATCAATATTTTATTGCTTAATTTACAAAAAAAAGGCAGGGAATATGAAACCCAAATTATTTTCAATTATCATTTTTGTTATTTTTATCTTATCGGCGGTTAATGGTATCAGCCAGCATTTCTGGGAGGAAAGGCCGTCCGGCGTCACTGTCCCTCTTAATTCTGCGTTTGATGTTAATGCGCAGGTGGCTTATGTCTGCGGCGACAGCGGAACCGTGCTGAAGTCCACAAATTACGGATACCTGTGGTTCAATGTAAGCAGTAACATTCCCGACAGTATTAAACTCGTTCACATCTTCTGCTCGGGTGCGAATATTGTTCTGGTCTCCGGTTATGAAGATTCCGTTGCCTACGTTTACAGAACAAGCAACGGAGGTGCAAACTGGAATCTCGTTTTTACTCAATCAAAAGGATTTATTAATGCATTCCATCTTGTTAAAAATTCGACGTACGGCTTTATGCTCGGTAATCCTGTCGGAGGCAGATGGTCGCTCTGGAAATCAACTAACAGCGGGGCAAACTGGGACTCTGCGGGAATGTTCCTTCCGCAGTTCGGCAGTGAAAAAGGATTCCCGAATTGTATCTGGGGCGACAGCCTTAGAATCCGGTTCGGAACAAACAGTTCAAGGATTTACAGCCGTAAAGGATATAATACTCCGTGGACGGTCGTAACCGTTCCTGTTGTGAATGTCCGCTCGGTGTGGTTTAACAGTTATAATTTAAAAGAAGGTCTTGCAGGAGGAGAGACGATGATAAGAACTCTGGATTCGGGATATACGTGGTCAACTGTAACCGTTCCGGGAACAGGAAATATAAATTCCATAAGCGGTACTACTCCGTTTTTTAATTTTGTGTGTTATACCAGAACCAATAATACTATATATGCTTCGTATAACGGAGGATATTTCTGGCTGACTCAATATACCGCACCCGCAGGTAATTACAATCACATTCATTTTACGAGTGATAATTATTATTTCGGAGGCGGTTCAGGTTTTGCGGTGCGAAGTAACGGCGGAATCTCACGTGCGAATTCATTCGTTGAAGGCGTAAAAATTATTTCTTCCGAAATTCCCGAAGACTGCAGGCTTTATCAGAATTATCCGAATCCGTTTAATTCTTCGACGAAAATTAAATTTGATACAAGGAAACTCCTTTCGTCGGGAGTAGGTGAAGTGAGAGGCGGAATTGTTAAACTTGCTATTTATGATGTCCTCGGCGAAGAAGTGGAAGTGCTGACGAATAAAGTAATCCAGCCCGGAACTTACGAAGCAACCTGGTACACGCTTAATATTCCTTCGGGAATTTATTTCTGCAGAATGCTCGTCACAGACCCCGTCTCCCTGAATGTTGTGTATGACAAAGTCATCAAACTCTCGCTTGTGAAGTGATTATTCCGCTTCGTGGTTTAATATTTCACGAAGCGGAATTTATTAAATAAAATGACAGGACAAATGTCCTTATTTCGCAAAGACCATCTTTTTTGATTCTGTGAATTTACCCGTCCGGATTTGATATAAGTAAATTCCGCTTGAATATGCCGAGGCATTCCATTGACGGGTATGCGTTCCCGCATTCAGATATCCGTTATATAGAACTTCTACGAGTCTTCCTGTTATATCAAAAATTTTTATATTTACAATATCGCTTTCCGGAAGTTCAAACCTGATATTCGTAACCGGATTAAACGGATTAGGGTAATTCTGATAAAGATGAAACTTTACGGGGATTTGTATAACATTCGTATTTCCTGAATATGATATTCCGCCTGTCGTTGACTTGATTATCACTCCGCTTTCTCCGGCAGACCAGAGTACATTTTGATTCAAATAATAAACACAGGTTAACGGGGAACCTGCGTTGTTTGTAGGTATTATCCAGTTTGTTCCTCCGTTTGTTGTAACAATTATCCTTCCGGAATAACCTGCTGCAGTTCCGTAATTCTGATTGAAAAATTTTATATCAAAAAATGCTCCGAGCGAATCTGTGTAAATCTCATTCCAGTTTAATCCGCCGTCGGTCGTTTTATATATGACCGAAATTTTCAACGATGCATCGGATTTGTTCCCGGCAATCCATCCGGTATTAATATCCGTAAAGTCGAATCGTCTAATGGATGCGAAGTAATTCCTGTATATTTCCGTCCAGTTTAATCCGCCGTTCGAGGTTTTGTTTATAAAAGTAAATGCCTGATTATAATCATGGTATGTTCCTGTAATGTATCCCGTCATGTTGCCGAAGAATTTAATATCCCAAAGTTGCGAATTGTTAAATTCCGAAATCAGTGACCAGTTGTGACCGTAATCTGTCGATTTATGAAAGGAGGCTTTAAATAAATTATTTTCGATGCTGTAATATGTATATGCTCCTGCACAGGCAATCCTTGTGAGTCCCTCATGTTCCGTGTCATATTCAAATTGCCAGTTATCTCCGCCGTCTGTAGTGTATGCTCTGTAATTTCCTCCTGCTGCCAGTCCTGTATTTTCATTTAAGAATTTTATTGAACGGAAATATCCCGTACTGCCCGTATCTGTTTTGAACTTGCATAACCAAGTGTCTCCGCCGTTTGTTGTCTGATATATGCTGTTCCACATGCCTGCAGCCCAGCCTGTCATTTCATTTTTGAAGTAGATATCTTCAATGGCGTTTAAATCCTGCCATTCTCTTACGGGAGCCCAAATATTTCCGCCGTCTGTTGACTTTGTAATGTTTTTGTGATTCAGTTCCCAGATGTGCTGTGGTGTGGGAGCAAAAATATTAGAAACGGAATTTGATTTTATTATACTTAACTGATGCCAGTTATCACCGCCGTTTGTTGTCTTGTATAATGCGAAAGTTCTGCCTGTATAGCCGGATGCGTATCCGGTGAGTGAATTTGGAAAACAAAACGTTTGAATCACAAACGGAGTTTCTTTTATTTCCCAGTTCGCTCCGTTATTTGTCGTTTTTAAAATATTGGCGGGTGTTGTGATTATGTAACCCGTGTTTTGGTCGGGGAACTGTATAGTACTGAAAATATATTCACCCGAGTTCATGATTTCAAAGAATGAATTCCCGGAATCCGTGGTTTTGTAAATGATATTAGAGCTGTTCACTCCGTATAATCTTCCCGTAAAATATCCCGTCGAATTGTTAATGAATACCGCATCGTGTATTCCGGAAATGTCAAAGTATTCATTTATGTTCCAGTTTATGCCTCCGTCAAAAGTTGTGTAAGTAACTGCATAATTTTTGTTCTTATCTTTGCGTTCTCCTAATATTATGTATCGTGATGCATTGAACATTTTTATGCTTTTTATGTTGCATTTATTCGCTGCGAATATTAACTGATTGTGTTTTCCCCTGTCGTTTGTTTTGTATAGTTTGCTCCCGTATTCGTTTATCGCAGCAATAATTCCTGTGTTTTGATTTATAAAGGAAACAGGAATTATGTAATCGTCGGTCGGAATAATAATTTCAGAGAAGTTATTCCCTCCGTTTGAAGTGAATAAAATATTCCCGTAATATCCCGAAAACCAGAATTCTGATGGAGATAATTTGAAAGCATTTTGATAATTTCCGGAATGAAAATTCGGATTCTGAAAAACCCAGCCTGAACCTGTTTGTGATTCGGCGTTAAAAGTAAATAGGTAAATAAATCCGAGAACAACAAAAATTTTTTTTGCAAGCATTTTATGCCTCCTTTTTTACTAATTTTATTTAATAAAATGTAGTAACAGTTTGTCTCTGTTAAAATTTTTGTTTCTCGAAATTTAATTTGAAGAATTTTACTCTATAGTTGTATTTTACACAAACTTAAATAAGTTCATTACTTTTGTCAAGTTATTTTGAAAATATTTTTTTTATGAATCCGCACAAACCGGAACCAAAATCACGCTTGTCCTCCGGAGTTTATCCCGATTTATCTGAAGAGGAGGCAGGGTAAGGAAACAGGAAATTCTGATTTTATTCCCGAGAAAATTTCCCGGTTGTTGAAGAATTTGTTAGCAAATGGACTAACTTCTATGAC
>CAYWMV010000180.1:0-5177 GCA_964459055.1 uncultured Ignavibacteriaceae bacterium
ACGCAGATTTTATTAAGATATAAAAACATTTTGGTTCAGGCTTGACCGGGTTATGAATTAATATTTCTCGCAAAGACGCAGAGAGGCAGAGACGCAGAGTACGATGAGATACTATTATCATAAGACTGTCAAACATTACGTGCTTCATGAATAGAAACGAAATGCGAAAAGAATTTTAGCAATTTAACAGGAAATTATTTTCTTCTGTGTCTTTGCGAGAAATAATTTTTTTTGATTTATTTTTTCAATTTTCCGAAAATTTTCAGAATCCATCTGTGAAAAGCGTGACATCCTTTTACGGGTTCGAGATATAGATAAATACACTCCTTTGTAACTGCATTAAGTTTATTTTCATAACACAGTTTCAGTGCTTCATCGGTTTCACTTCCCTGCTGAATCCAGATTTTATCTATTCCCGCTTCCAGCGTCTGCTTTACAACATTCACGGTTCCGGATTTTGGGGTTATTGCAAATACTGCATCGGGTTTCGCGGGAATTGATTTCAAATCCCTGTAGCATTTCTCACCGTTAATTTCATCCGTGTTCGGATTTACGGGAAAAACTTCAAATCCCCTTTTCTTCATTTCACTTAAAATATTAAAAGCAAAACCCTTGCCTGTTCTTGAAACTCCCGCCACAGCAGCCGTTCTGATATTTAAAAATTCGCTTATCATTTCTTTACTGTTATCTGTTTATCAAAAATATATTGTTGGTTACGAAACAACAATGCAAATTACGGAGTAAATGTATTATTTCTCCGTAGTTAAAATTTGTGTGAATTACTTTCTATAAATGTGTCACTCCTCCGGAGTTGAAATTTGTTGTGAATTAATTTCTATATATATGCTAATTGTTCAGATTTAATTTAAAATTTATAATTTTCATTTATAATTGAATTGTTACCCCTTAAAAAGGTAACGACACAAACAATTGAAAGTCTTGCTATAAAATAATTTAAACATTATTTTATCCAAAATACTTTACAAATTTTTAAAAAAAATCAGTTATTATGAAAAAAATTTTTTACCTCCTTTTAATTCTCCCTGTATTTTTATTTTCATTCACATTTGAATCGCATCAGCCGTTAGAAGTGAATAACATCGTAGTGCAGTTCATGTCAACAAACGGCTACGGAAATAATCTGTACGTAGATAATTTAATGCTGGGAGTACAGTATCAGAACGATGTTACGATAACATCTCTGAACAACATCCCGAAGGATTCAAACTATTCATTTTCGGGAACATCATCATTCAAAATTGCTCCGAACGTAACCGTTACAAACGTAGGAACATCCACTGCCGGCGGATTCAACGTAGTCATGGTTGTCGGCAGTTACAACAACACCAAGCCCGTATCAAGTATTACAAGCGGTTCAAGTGTCAATGTAGTATTCGACTCTCTGACGATAGTTCCCAACACGCCACTGAATATAAAAATATATTCCACGTGGGCTTCAGACCAGAACAAGAGCAATGATACACTCAGCCAGTATTCATTGTTCATGCCCGGTGCAAGAAGGAATGTTGTAATTGAAGCATACACAAGTTCAACCTGTGCACCCTGTGCGGGACAGAATCCTTCACTCGACGCATTCATATCGGCAAGATTTGATACAATTGTTCCGATTAAATATCACATGAGCTGGCCATCCCCCGGCAACGACCCGATGTATTTAGCGAATCCGACACAAAACACAGACAGAAGAAATTATTACAGCGTCAATGTAGTTCCGATGCTGGTAATGGACGGTGTTCATCAGCAGGTGAGCGGATACACGACCCTGTCGAATCTGTTAAATCCTTACACTGCACGTCTGCAGAAGGGTTCGCCGTTATCAATAACCGTTACGGACACAAAAATTGCGGGTGACTCAATAAAATCAAATATAACCGTAAATATAATATCACCGCTTCCTGCCGGTAATTACAAACTAAGAGTTGCCTCAATTTCAAGGAGAATAACATATTCTTCTCCTCCGGGTTCAAACGGCGAAACTGATTTCAAGGATGTTTTCAGATTTATGTATCCGAATACAACAGGTACAAACATTTCGACGACTCCGGGAACATACAACTTTGAGTTCAGATACAAATTATCTCCTTTAGCGAATGCAGTTGACACAATTTATTACACGTCTGCAATCGTTCAGAATGATGTAACAAAAGAAATTCTGAATGCTGCAAAAGGCAGGAACTATCAGTTAATCGCAAAAGTTGAAACTCCGAAAAATGTTTCCGACTCAAAAGCAATCACAGACCCCTCATACGTAAATTACAAAGGTCAGACAATCACAGGCAGTCTGACTTATGAAACAATGGCAGGATTCAATTACGAGCCGTTTGAAGGCGGATTTCCTCCTGCAGGCTGGACGATACAAAATCCTGATAACGGACTGACATGGATTCAATTTTCAGGAGCGAACGGACCGCTATTTTCAGGAACAAAGTCAGTTAAAATGCCATTCTACGATTACAGCACATCAGGACAACTGGATTATCTGATTACAAAAGCATACAACAACCTTGACCTTACAGATTCAATAAAATTCAACTGGGCTTACGCACAATATCCCGGATACACAGACGCACTCGCAGTTAAAGTTTCAACAAACGGCGGCTCGACTTATCCTTACACCATATTCAATAAGTCGGGAGCAACTCTTGCAACCGCACCGTCAACGTCAAATTCATTCGTACCTGCAAGTTCAAGTGAATGGGGACATTTCTCAATAGCAATCGGTTCATTCCTGACGGGTATAAATAAAATAGGAACTGAAATTCCGGAGAATTTTGCACTCGAGCAGAATTACCCGAATCCTTTCAATCCTTCGACGAACATCGTATATTCATTACCGAAAAATTCCAATGTATCCTTGAAAGTTTATGATATGAGAGGAGTACTTGTTGCGGTACTTTACGAAGGACAGCAGAATGCAGGAATATACTTCGCACAGTTCGACGGTTCAAACCTTGCAAGCGGAATATATTTCTATAAACTTGAAACGGAAAACTTCACTTCGGTCAAGAAGATGACGTTACTCAAGTAAAACTATAATATACTTAGAAATTAAAAATCCTTCCCGATAACCGTTTCGGGAAGGATTTTTTGTTATGATACATAGCCCGGACAAGTCGGAACCAAACATTTCGTATTTCTCGCAAAGAGGCAAAGAGGCAGAGACGCAAAGAAAAATATCATATTAAATTTTTTGCTGATTTAGTAAAAGTTTTAGTGACTTCAGTTTTAAAATGAGTAATAATGTTAATTTTATAATTCTTAATTTTCTTACCATTTTGAACAAATTCTAAGAACAAATAGAATAACCTGTCAACTGTTATTTCAGATAAATCATTTTTCTTACCATACTGAAATCTCCGGTCTGTAATCTGTAGAAATAAATCCCGCTCGGTAAATCACCTGCATCGAATCGGACTTCGTAAGTCCCGGGATTAAGGTTTTCGTTAACCAATGATTTTATTTCACGACCGAGTAGATCGAATATTTTAATTGTGACAGTCCGGGAAGAATGTCCTACCGAAGACTGTCCTACCGCAGGAATTTGAAACTTTATACTTGTAACTGAATTAAACGGGTTGGGATAATTCTGTTCCAGTGAATACGACTGCGGAACTTCCGTACTTACCTGTTTAACGCCGATTGTAAAATTAGTGTTATAAAATTCAGTTGCTACGTCCGCAAGTTGTTTCAGTTTAGTAACGGAATTCAGATTGCTGTTTCCTCTTGCGATTAACTGGCACATTACAATCCGCTGTGTATCTCCCGGCATTACAGTTAAATCGTCCGAACCGGTATTTAACATGAACATCCTGTCTCCCGTAGGATTAATTGTTAATATAGGTCCTATTGTATCATTTCCGCAATTCTGAACCGAACCCTTGTATTCAGTCCATCCGGTATTCGTCTCGGGGTCACCGGGATAAACGTATCTTGTCTTTTTCTTTGGTGATTGTGTAGGGTCAAGCCAGCAGGTAGAGTCTTTCTTATATCCCATCATAAAGTAATATGCTCCTAACGGTTCACCGTTCGGAGATGATTCACAGGGTGGTGGTCCGGAAGAATGGTTTGTAGTAGTAAAAGCCGTCATTCCAAGTTGCCCGGGATTAACATATTTCCTATATGCTCCTTTTAAAAGAATGCAACCGACAGCCGGAGGGCTTAATCCGTAAACAGGGTCATTATTATCGCCATTGTAGCAAAATCCGAGTTTCCGGACTGTATCACAGCCGATATAATCATCTAATGCGTCACCTAAATCCGAGTCAACATAAAAGGAAAAATATGTTCTATTCCACGGAGCATTGCCTTTATTTATTACTTCAAATTTTAAAAACTGCATATCAGTATATGAAGGCTGAGAATAGCACCAGGCAGTAAGATGTACTTCATTGTACAAAGGAAGCGTTCCGCCGCCAAATCCTTCACCGGTTGAATGTGAAGATGTAAAACCGTCAGTCATGCAAACAAAAACCGTCTGAGCCGCATTCTTGACTCCCGGCGTATCGATCATCGGCTCATAAATTCCGCTATTATTAACATCAACGAAAGGGGCACCGTAAGGCACCATCAGTCCCCAAAATAGCCAGTCGGGATTTGTATTGGGACTATCACTCCTTTTGACGGAGTAAACTTTAAAGGTGTCATTTGTATATGGTATTCCGTTATTGCAATATCCGGGTAACATTTCGCCTTTGTAAGAAGCCATTGCCTGCCTTATTTGCCCCTGAACTTTTGCAGATATTGAAAGTCCCGAACTGAAAATTGCATGTTTGTTTGAACCTTTGGGCCATTCAAATCCGGGTGAATTATTCAAATTGATATTTCTGTTAAAAATCCCGAATGGCATAATGTATGCTGAGATACTGTTTTCTTCAAGTTTTCTGAATATATAAGAACTGTCAATTTCCCATTTCAAAATGGTTCCGTTATCTCCCGATAAGACGCAATCAAAAGTACCTGCCGATGCATTTAAATTAACCGTAGTATATGTTTGTGTGGGTATCCATGTCAGTCCCAAATCAATACTTTTCAGTGCCGTACCGTTATTACCGCAGATAAAATAAGGACTAAATGATTTTAGGTTTTCAGTAGTACCACTCTGAACCTGAATCCAGTTCAGACCTGCATTCGTGGATTTCAATATTAATCCGTTGTCA
>CAYWMV010000181.1:0-5171 GCA_964459055.1 uncultured Ignavibacteriaceae bacterium
TGATTTTTTTGCAACTCCGTCCGGCAGACAGGCGAGTATCGGTTTTCCTGTCCCTATGTATTCATATAACTTACCCGTTGATATCATATCACTCGCATTGCTTTTTCCAATCATCATCCACAGTACATCCGATGAAAGTTCATAGGATATGCATTCAAGATGATTTTTATATCCTGTGATAACCACATTATTTTCGAGCCCGAGTTGCGTAATAGTCTGCCTGTGCTCTTCGGGAAACAAACCGATGAAATATGCTTCAATATTTTCTTTCGCTTCGGGAATTTCATCAAATACATTTTTCATTGCCTTCAGAAAATATTCCGGCGTCATCAGATTGAAAAAACTTCCTGCATAACAGAATCTCATCCGCTTTTTTTCCGATTTCAATTTTTCTGCTGATGCACTTGCTTTTTCTATATCTTCCGGATCAAATCCTTGTGTTATGATTTCAACTCCTTTTTCTTTCGCAGTTTTATATCTCGATTCAATTAAATCTTTAATCTTTTCATTTATCGTAACAATCCTGCCCGCTTTTTTAAGAACGTTATTTTCAAATTTTTTATGAATAAGTTTGTGAACGGGAGTTGCATAATAATTGTAGGGACAGTCATACCACGCATCCCTGTAATCAATCACGAGAGGTAATTTAAAATCCTCCGACAATTCCCTGCCGATTAAGAAATCTGTATAAGGCGGAGCAGTCGCATATATTAAATCTATGTTATTGAATTTTATTATTTCACGCCCGAGTTCGAGTGCTTTGGATTTCCATAATATTTTTGTGTCGGGAAAGAGAAATACTTGTACGAGTCTGCTTAACAATTTTCTTTTTGATTCTGCTTTGAACTTGATTTGCCTGACGCTGTTTGTATTAAACTCCCCTGTCCTGAATATTTTGACGTTGTTGTTTTCAAGTTCTTCAAGCAGTGAATTGTCAAATGCGTAATATGATTTCGGAGCGGATGTAAGAACGTAAGGCTCATATCCGAACCTCCCGAGATATTTGCAGAATTTCGCCGTCCTCTGTACACCGCCCATCCCGAGCGGCGGAAAGTAATACGATATGACTAATACTTTTTTCACTCAGACTCAATTTCCGCAAATTCATTCTCAAATTAAAGTCACAAAATACTTTCCCTCATCTAATAAGTTTCGCTCATCGGACGAGGGATGAAACTATAAAGTTTAAATTCCGTGTTATTCCGTTTCTATCTGTGTATTCCGTGTTTCTGATACGTAATACTTGTATCCGTGAGATTCCGCTTTTGGAGTTTATCCCGACTCGTCGGGACGCGTTCTGCGGTCTAATAAAGTTTGCCATTTTGCTCAGAATTGAAAAACTAATGGAATAATCTGGCATAGTCGGAACCAAACTATTTATTATATAATAATCCGTGTCATTTCTCATTGGATGCGGATAGAAACATTAACATCAAATCCGTATTGATGAGTAAACGGGAAATAATTAATTCCGATATTGAAATTCAATCGTTTATAGTACATTCCCGTTTCCGCTCCGATATAAAATCCTGGATTTATGCTTTCCGTCATATTGATTTTGCTTAATCCCGTTTTAATTTTTATTCCGTCCCAGCCGGTATTTTTTTTGTAAGCATTTATTCCGCCGCTGTCTGAATATAAAATAAAATCTCTGTAAATATTTTTAAATTCGTATTCTCTGATAGTACTGTCTTTTTCATCCTGCGTTATAACAGTTAATTCATCTCTTTTCATTTCCGCTTTCCCAATAACCTCTTTTATAATTCTAAGAGTATCTATTTTGTGAATAATAATTTTCTTCGGGACAACTCTTTCATATTTTCAAAAAACAGTATCTGGCAGTTTTAATGTATCGGTCAGATAAATTAATTTTTCATTTCCGGAGTTCATCAGAACCGAAATAAGTATAGTAATTATTAGTAAAATAATAGTTGCTATTATTATATTCTTTTTCATACTAAATTTATTTGAATATTATCATTTAATCTCCATCACCAATCATTCATTCACCCAATCATCCAATCATCCAATCATCCAATCATCCAATCATCCAATCAACCAATCAACCAATCACCCAATCAACCAATCATCCAATCATCCAATCATCCAATCATCCAATCATCCAATCATCCAATCACCCAATCATCCAATCATCCAATCATCCAATCATCCAATCACCCAATCACCAATCACCCAATCAATCAAATCTTGTTTTTCTATCTTCCCCGGACATAATTTATTCGCATACTCCCTGTGGAAATGCAACTTCGAATTTAATTCTGCGGAGGTTAAATCCCACCCGAGTCTTCCGAAAATGTATTTGATTGAATCAACCAGTGATGCATACTGCTCCTTCGTCACGTTGTCTTTTTCTCCCGAATGATTGATGCAGACTGCAACCGAATACTGATTATGCCCCTTGCAATTCCATGTGTAATAGTTCATGCTCACGAGTTGAAATATTTCTCCTGCTTTGTTTACATAAAAATGATATGTCGCAAACGGACACCCTTTTCTCGAAATGTGATTCGGCATTAAATCATATTTTATCAGTGTCATCGGGTCTTCGAGTTTTTCACTGTCCGAACCCGTGCAATGAACAATTACTTCCTGTATCATATCTAAATCTCTTTTATAATTCGCCGTATTATATTTTCTGTTTGTAAACTCGTATCCCGTTACCCCGTCGAACATGAAGTCCTGATTAATATTTGTATTCTGTTTCATATTCTTGATTCCTTGTATCTGTTTAGAATTATTGAATAATCTTCGTCTGTGAAGATCCTTTGTTTTCTTGTGCCGTCTTCGAATTCATCGGTTCTCGATTTTATCCCTAGCCGTGAATCACCCTGAACACTCTTCAGAAAAAATTCGGCAGAAGCCATCAGGCAGACGCTCTTCAAATCCTTCGGAGTTTCGCACGCGGGATTGGGTGCAGAGACGGTATATCCCGCATAATATTTTATTTCTACGTTGCTGATTCCTTTCGGAAGGATAAATCCTTTCAGCAGTAATATATCGCCGTTTTCGTTATCGAGATAAATGTTGTCGGCAGCCGGCTCACCGTTAAATAAATCAACATTGAACTGATTATGACCGCCTCCAGGCGGCATCGTACTTTCGTTTCTGTATCTGATGTATGATACCGAATCTGCCGGATAAACATTCAGGCTGATTTCCGTATTCAGATTCCCGCTGATTACATCATACTTGACACCGTATCGAAGGTCGCGCCTGCAGTATGCCGACATTTTTTCGATTGTGTATTCTATGCAGTTCTGAAGGAATGCATCCTGTGTATTATCCGTTATTTTTAAATATGTTTTTAAATCGCTTAATTCTATCATTTTTTTAAAATATTTTACATTGGGGCGAACATAAGGCTCGCCCCTGCATTAATTTTATTTCAATCATCCAATCATCCAATCATCCAATCATCCATCCTTCGCTGACACACCCAGCATCAGCGACCCGAACGCAATCAGTATCTGCCCTACCCAGTAGAGCCACTGCAATTCACCGCCTATATTGAGATTAGCCAGAGCTGTACCGATTGCAATGACGATACCCCATATAGTTGTCTTTGGTGACTTTAGCATTTCTTTCTCCTTTCTTTTTTTTATTTTTGAAATATTTTTGTGTTCTCTGTTATTTTTTCGTGCCCTAAGTGTTAAAATGCGTCATATTGTTTTTATTTTTAATTCTTAATTTTTAATTCTTAATTGAATTGCCTCTCTGCGTCCTTTGCGTCGTTGCGGTTATTTTACACCGACACCGTTCTCAGCACCGAAATCGCCTCCGGAAAACTGTAATTAATATCGAAACTCACTCCGAAGTTCAGACCGATTAATCCCTGCTGCCACAAATTAATCTGCTGACCTCCGAACTCAACCGATGCCGCATCCGATGTGCTGATTGAAATACTTTCCCTCATCATCAGAATTGTATAATTCAAATCACCGAATATGATGAATCTCTTGTCACCCGCATCATCCGGAACGCCGTAAATATTATCGGACAATACAACCGGAAATCCTTCCAGCGACAATGTCTGCTTATCGTCGGGAGAAACTACATATTCGTTGCTTCCCGAATATTTAAGTTTCTTGATTAATCCCCATACAGACCTGTGCATGTACCATCTCGAATTCGGAAGTGAAGCGGACGGAACCGCCGATATCATATCTATCAGGTCATCGTATGTTAAATCCAGAACCGATGCTCCCGTCTCGATTTCCGTGCAGGGTACCAGCAGGTCAAGCAGTCCCTTTATCGAACCAAGCCCCTTAAATCCCGCAGTGTCAATCGAATTCGAAATTACTTTTGATGCAATATCAGTTGTGAAATTCATTATATCGAATTTCGCATCATCGAGTAATTGTCTCGACATCAGAACTATGAACCCTCCGTCTTTTCTTGATAATGGAATCTGTGAAAACGACGGATTTGATACCTTCTTCTTGCCGCCTTCGTTTACAAATTCGAATACCGGCAGATTTGCGAGTTTTGGAATGAAGAGTTCCTTGCTCTCCGAGTTGACGAAGTAAGCATACTTCCTGATTACGCTGTCGGTATATACATTCGTCATTATCCTGTTATAATATTCCGGCGGAACAAGATAACCGCCTGCCGAACCCGTTCCTTCGTTCAGGAAATTTTTTGAAAATCTTCCCGGCATAACGGACGGGTCTCTGTGTACGATTGATTTAAGGAAATTTCTCCCTTCGGATATTGTCATACCCGGACTCTCTGATTCCGGCGGCAATTCACCCGCAGGCATTTTGTTTATTTCCTTTTTAATCTCGTCAAGTGCGGATTGAATTTTCGGCTCTGCATATTTCCTGTACATTTCCGAGAATTTCTCTCCTTCGTTTTTCGATGCCCCTATTTCGACATCCTCAAGTTTAATTTGTTCGGACATTTTTTCCTCCTGTTTTTTTATTTATCCGTTTTTTATTTGTCATTCCCGCGAAAGCGAGAATCCACTAACAACTAACCACTAACAACTAACCACCAACCACTAACAACTAACCACCAACCACCCAATCATCCAATCACCCAACCACCAATCATCCAATCATCCAATAACCCAATCATCCAATCACCCAATCATCCAACCACCAATCACCCAATCATCCAATAAACCAATCATCCATTCATCCAATCATCCA
>CAYWMV010000182.1:0-5125 GCA_964459055.1 uncultured Ignavibacteriaceae bacterium
TTCAATAAAATTTTTTAAATTTAAACGTAATACAGTTAGGAATTGAAGCAGATAATGTTTATCACACTCTGTTCAAAAAACCGCAAAAAAATTAAGGATAATCGCACTATTCGGAGCATCATTTTTTTCTTTTTTGTTTTAAATCTTTTATTGTTAATTTAAAGATAAGTTTGCATAACTTAACTGAAATTATTGCTAAAACTCATTACTCTTACAGTATAAATGTAAATGTTTGCCGGAATTGTTTTTATTAAAAGAATATTGGAAATAATGCATTTATTTGATTGTCAAAATATACACTATTTTTATAGTTGATTTTTAATTATTTACTTACTCGGGAAATCGGTTTTTCAATACAAAAATCTATATTGACAACTTTTTAAATTAGTATTATATTGAAAAAAACACGTTCTTTTAAATAGCACAAAATCAATAAAATTGTTTAAAATTTTTTACCAAAAAACTAAAAGGAGATAAAAAAATGCTGAAAAAAATTCTTCTTTCTGCTTTTGTTTTTGTTTTAGCTGTGAATATCGCGAGTTCACAAACATTAACACAAGCTCAGAAAAATTTACTAGGCCGTTCAGTATATTCGGTTAAGATAATCGGAGATGCTATCGGCGGCGAAAAAGTTATTGATATGAAAGTGGACAAGTCGGGTATGACCAACATCCCGGGTGTCCAGGATGTAACGATCATTAACGGTAAATTGACAAAAATAGTTTATGCACCTGATTTAGCATGGACTATGACTTATAAACCGACCACCGGAGAGTCAATTTATGATTTACAATCAAACGGTTCCACCTTACAAATCTGGCAGGACCCGGCAACACCGGATAACATTCATGCCGTAATGATGTCGGCTTTAACGTCAGGATTTACTGATAGAGTTACAAAATACTACTTCAGTGGAGACAGAGGTGCGAACTGGTCATTTATCGGTAACGCAGGTGTTGCTTCAAACGGATTCTGCTGTGTCACGGGAACATCTGAAGGTAATGCTTTAGTCGCTAACCACGGAGCAAACGGCGGTGGATCGACCAGAACACAATTCTATTACGATGCGGCTCCGGGATTAGGTTCATTTACATTGTTGGATCCTCCGGCACCCGGCTCACTTGGTTATATCTGGCCAAGAGTTGTCGCAACAAACTCAATCAGCAACACTAGAAAATTCGTTGCAGCGGCATCACCGAACGGACAGGACTCCGCTTGGAGAATTTATTCAAATTCTCTGTCAACCAACAATTTCGGTCCCTGGGAATTTTTTAATTCTGATCAGGCTGAAACATATTCATTGGCAAGAAGCACCAGCGGAGCAAAAATCGGATTACTGTATAAAAACAATGACGTATATGACCCGGCATCTTATGGCGACGTATGGTTCGTTGAATCTACAAATGACGGGCTTACCTGGTCATCACCTTTAAAGATTTACCATACGAATTTTGCTACCGATAGTCTTGGTTCAATCAGAGGTCTCTCACTTGTTTATAAAGGTGAAGACCCGAAAGCAGTTTTCGAAACAATAAAATTAACAACTGAAGGAAATTACTTCCCCGGAGCACCGGCAGCAATCAGATTCTGGTCTCCGACATTGCCGGGTTCTGACCCGAACAGAAGCATAGTCCTTGCTGATACCAATGATGTTGGATATCATCCGAATTTCGGCGTTAACGACGTTTTCGGAACACTTTGCCGTCCGGTTATAGGACGTTCAGCGGACGGAGTTGCATTATTCTGTGCATTTATGGTACCTTCTGATTTAGCAGGCGGTTCCGCTGATACTACGCCATACAGAGACATCTGGGCAAAAGTATCCGGTAACGGCGGTGCAAATTGGAGCACAGCGGTAAAGATTAATTTCACATCCCCGAGATTAGATTGGACCTATCCGTCAATCTCACCGGTTAACGACCAGGATGCACAAAATTATTACTTTAATTTATCAGTTCAGGTTGATACAATTCCTGGTTCATTTGTTAACGGAGCAGGAAACGGTGAATCTCATGCACAGTTATATTATATGAGAGTGGCAATTCCGAAGAATGAAGTTAGCGTAAAGAATATTTCAAATGAAGTTCCGAATGCTTATTCATTGTCGCAGAATTATCCGAATCCGTTCAACCCGTCAACAACAATCAGGTTTGCAATACCAAAAGCAACCAATGTCACATTAAAGGTTTACAATGTAAACGGACAGGAAGTCGCAACATTAATTAATAATACAATGTTCAATGCTGGAATAAATGAATACATGTTCGATGCATCACAACTTTCTACAGGAATCTATTTCTACACAATTCAGGCAGGCGACTTCAAAGATACCAAGAAGATGGTATTAATTAAATAATTTTTCAAATTTATTTTATGAGTTTCCTGTATCGGAAGATACAGGAAACTCAAACATAAAAATGTTTGAGAATATCGGAAAAAAAACTACAACTTTTCTAACATCCCTGAAAGAGAAAACTCATTCTCGAAATGCAGGGACAATTTTTTTAAACCAAAACATTATTGGAGGAAAAAAATGAGGGATAGAATAATTCTACGAATTGTTTCCCTTCTATTTTTTGCATTCCTATTAATACCTGCCTTAACCTTTGCTCAGTCAACGGGTAGTATAGGCGGTAGAGTTATA
The DNA here is from genome assembly GCA_964459055.1 of uncultured Ignavibacteriaceae bacterium. Lineage (GTDB taxonomy): Bacteria > Bacteroidota > Ignavibacteria > Tepidaquicellales > Tepidaquicellaceae > Tepidaquicella. The sequence goes on from CAYWMV010000182.1 coordinate 2,645, forward strand.
GATGCAAAAGACGGATTACCATTAGTCGGCGCCACCATCAAAATCGAAGGCTCTAAGATGGGTGCAGTTACTAACGATAATGGTGAATATGTCATACTCAATGTCGATGTAGGGACTTATTCCCTTGAAGCTGCTTACATAGGGTATGATAATTTAAAAGTAACAAATGTAAGAATCTCTGTTGACCAGCGGACTAAAGTTGACTTCTCGATGTCGGTCACAGCCGGTATTACGACAGAGGAAATAATAATCGAAGCCAAACGAAAAGGTATTGACGTTGAACAGTCAGGCCGTATTGTTGAGTCTCAGAATATCCAGAACAGCGGTGTCCGCGGTGTTACTAACATTGCTTCAAAGACGGCCGGTGTCGTTCAGGATGAAAGAGGCGGCAGTATCAATATCAGAGGAGGCCGTTCAAACGAAAATATAATTATCGTTGACGGTGTTGAAACTACTAACCCGCTCGATGGTTCATCAAGAGCATTTATTCCGAATAACTTGATGCAGGAAATTACGGTTTTAACAGGTGGATTCGGAGCGGAATATGGTAACGTGCTTAGCGGTGTTATCAACGTTTCAACAAGAAGCGGAACCGACAGATATACCGGTTCTATGGAATTAATAACTGACGAATTTACAGGCAGATTTATTGATACCAAATCCCAGGGCTATAACCTCTATAATTTTAATATCGGAGGTCCGATTATTCCGTCGGAGAAACTTGCCAAAGTTTTCAATTTCTTTGGTAGTTTTGAAAGACAGTTTTCAAGAATGACGGTTGCTTCCTGGATAATTGATAAAGTTCCTAGGATAATTCCGGACGGAAAACTTAAAGGTAATGAAGGCGGTTATTATTCCTGGAACGGAAGATTGAATGTAAATCTTACGGAATTACAAGGCTCAAACATTCCTGTTAACCTCAGATTCGGAGGAACAGTTAACCTGAATAAAGGGCGCGTTACATACGGCTCGAACGTTTTATCAAACTGGTGGAAAAATCCGATAGCAGAAAACGACGACTACCAGTTTTTCGGAAGATTGTCAGGTAATGTTGCCAGTAACTTCTTCTTCGAATTACAGGGAAGTTATATGAAAGTCCTTAGCGAACAGTTCGACCCCGACCATGGTGATAATTTTACCTGGTACGGCGACACTGCCAGAAATCCGGGATTACTTGAGTATTACGGAAGCAGCAGTGCACAGGGGAAAGTACTTCCTCTTGACGGAAGCACATCATTCCTCTATGGTTATCCTTACCGTGTAATCGATATTTATCAGAAACTGGATATTAGTTATATTGGTACTAAAGTTGATGCTACCTGGGCAATACTTACCAAGAAAGTAGGAGACCACGAAATTAAATTCGGAGGTGAATACAAATATCATACTTTGAAGAAAATATTGGTCAATCCCTCGATTACAGCCGATTATTCAATTACAGACCCGATGCAGAGATGGTACGGAACAAATGCCGCAAGGTTAAAAACATACGGATATGAGATAAAGACATATGACCCGACATACGGTGACCCGAATAACAACTTTCTGTTCACAATAGCAGACGGCAGCGATTCCAAACATCCGATTACGGGCGGATTTTATATCCGTGACAAAGTTAGTTTTGCTGACTTTAATTTCAACGGAGGTCTCCGTGTTGATTTCTTTGATGTAAACACTAAAGTATTAAAATCAATCACGACTGACGTTATGGGACCTGACGGAATTGCAGGCTCGGACGATGATTTCGAAGACAGTAAAATGGATTTCTATCTTAGCCCGAGACTCGGATTCTCATTCCCCGTAACTGATAAAATCATTTTTGCCGCCCAATACGGTAAAATGGTACAGATGCCGCAGTTGAATTATCTGTATGTTAATCAGTTAACACTTCAGAATTTCTTAACTACCGCACTTCAGGACGTTATTGAGAACGCATCCTTGAAACCGACAAAACTTACACAATATGAAATCGGTTTCAAACAGCAGGTAGGTGATTATATCAACTTAGGTGTAACCGCATTCTATAAAGAATCAATTGACCTGATTGGTGCGCAAAGAGTGGTTTCTACTGACCCGGCAAAGATTCCAAAAGGATTCGTGACATACGGTAACACAGACTTTGCGATATCAAGAGGTTTAGACTTTTATTTGAGTATGAGAAGGACGAACAGACTTGCTGTTGACGTTGCTTATACTTTGTCTTATGCCAGCGGTACCGGTTCTGACCCGGCAACGAAATTCTATCTCGCTAACGATGCTACACAGGAATTACCGCAATATGTATATGCACTGGACTATGACCAGAGACATACAGGAAACATAAACCTCGACTACAGATTCGGGGACAGCGATGTTCCAAGCGGATTCTTAGGTGATGTTCTCAAAAATACGGGACTGAATTTACTGTTCAGTTTCAACAGCGGAAGACCTTATACGAGAGCAGAAGTTGCTAATGCTGCAACTACAACTCAAGGTGACTAC
>CAYWMV010000183.1:0-5109 GCA_964459055.1 uncultured Ignavibacteriaceae bacterium
CTAAGTCCGGTGGGTTCACCTGCGATTATCCCTATACCGAATCCTTTTACTTGCGAATAAGAAGTATTTACGGATAAAAATAATGAGGAAATGAATAACAATAATAATAATTTTTTCATGATAATTGGATTTAATTAATAATATGCTTCTCAATATTGTAAACTCTGAAATATACAAAAAAGTTCTTTATATGCTTTGGAATGGTGCGGTTAATGTGATATTATAGTTTTCCGAATAGAAATACAACATTTTTAATCATTTTAACATATTTTTAAAAAAATAAGTCAATATTGATAGATTGATTTTAATAAAATCAATTTATATATTTCTCAAAAATTGATACTTTGAATCATTACTTATATAATATTGCTGAATTTAAAGATTTCAATTCAATAAAATTTAAAACTAAATTTTGAGGGGAATTTCTATGAAAAATTTCTTACCAAAGTTACTTGTTGTTCTTGTTGTTCTGATGACAGCAGGAACACTTTTTGCTCAGCCGTCTCCTCCCATTTTGATAGCACCTCCTAATAATGCCACGGGCGTTTCACTCTTCCCGACATTTGACTGGACAGATGTTACCGGTGCTACAAGTTACAGGCTTCAGGTATTTCAGGGAGCGACGACTGTTTTAGACCAGGCCGGCATTACGGTCTCTCAATACACGGTAATTACTGCTGTATTATTACCTAATACACAGTATTATTGGAGAGTAAATGCTACAGGTGCTTCAGGTACCAGCGGATGGTCAACTCAGTGGTATTTTACCACAGGTGAAGCGATTCCTGCAGCACCGACGTTAATTTCACCTGCTAACGGCTCAACGGGTATTACGGTTACTCCGCTGTTAGACTGGTCAGATGTTACCGGTGCAACCTCATACGGTGTTCAGGTCGCAACTAATTCAGGATTTACCAACATTGTTATCAATGTTACAGGTCTGACGGGCTCGGGTTACGTAGTACCGTCAGGTATATTAACTAACGGAGTGACATATTACTGGCGGGCTAACGCTGCAAACAGCAGCGGCAGCAGTCCCTGGTCGGCACAATGGAACTTCACTACAGTTGTTTCGCCGCCGGCAGCACCTAATCTCATCTCACCTGCGAATGGTGCAACAGGAGTGTCCACTACTCCTACAATGACATGGAGTAGTGTGGCAGGAGCAATCTCTTATCATATACAGATTTCCCAGAGTTCGCAGTTTACTTCTTTGGTATATGACCAGGCGGGAATTGTTTCAACTTCTCATACTATCCCAAGTGGATTTTTAGTCGGTCAAACTCAGTACTACTGGAGAGTAAGTGCCAGTAATGCTGCGGGCGAAGGTCCTTTTTCAACAAGTCGGAATTTTACTACCGGTATTGGCGTACCGGCGGCACCCTTCTTGCTTGCTCCGGCAAATAATGCAACCGGAGTACCCAGAACTGCAACACTCGACTGGAGTTCTGTACCGAATGCAACAAGTTACAGAGTCCAGGTTTCGACAGATACTAATTTCTCGAATTTAATTATTAATGTCGTAACGGGTAGCAGTTCTCAATATACAATCCCTTCTAATGCCCTGAGTTATGGTACTTTATATTATTGGCGGGCTAATGCTACTAACGCAAGCGGTACAGGTCCGTGGTCGCTGAAATGGAACTTTACTACGATTATTCAGGCGCCTGCACAACCGACTCTGATTTCACCTGCAAATCTTGCTACGGGAGTTTCATTGACTCCTGCTATGGATTGGTCTGATGTTACCGGAACAGATTATTACAGACTGCAAATTTCCACAACCACATCGTTTACAAATACGGTTTTGGATGTAAATAATATAACACAGTCGCAATATACAGTCCCTTCAGGCGTCCTTTTCGGTAATACTATTTACTATTGGCGTGTATGCGGATATAATGCCGGCGGACAGGGTTCGTGGGCTTCATATTTCAGGTTTACAACTCTGCAATCATTCGCTTTGGGCTTAAAGGTATATCTGGAAGGTTTCTATAACGGAACAACACAGGTTGAAGACACTGTAATGGTTTATCTGGCATCGTCAACTGCTCCTTATTCATTCGTTGACAATTCCAAAGTAGTGCTGAACTCAAACGGAATGGCTACTCTCGCATTCGGAAATGCTGCAAACGGAAATTATTATATTGTAATAAAACACCGGAATCATATAGAAACATGGAGCAGTTCTGCTATGACGTTTGCTACAGGCCAAACTGTGAATTATGATTTCACTAATGCTCAAACTAAAGCATACGGCGGTAAACTGAAACAGGTCGGAAGCGTATGGGTGCTCTATGGCGGTGACGCAAATGCAGATGGTTACATTGACCCGACGGATTATGATTTATATAAAACGCAGTTTGGACAAGACGGATATCGTTCCTGTGATTTTAACGGTGATACCTGGATTGACGGTTATGACTTGCTTATCCTGTATCCTAATTTTGGAATCAGTTACAGCAGACCATATTAAACAATTTTAAAAAGTTTAATAACAAAACTATGAAAAAAATATTATTAATAACCATACTGATACTTGCACTTACTGTCAATGTTTTTCCTCAGATAAAAGCAAACTTTTATTTGACTAATCCAAGAGCCGAAGGGAATTTATTTCTGACTGACCTCTACGTTACAGTCCCGACAGGTCAGACCTGGCAGGTCGGTCCTACCAATGTCAGAATTGATTTCTATACGGTTCCTGCAGGCGGGATTACTTTTTTAGAAGATAGTCCTGTGGTTGGTGCAAATACAAACCTGTCTAATAATACAAATTATGCTGTGATGACTTCTACTGAAATTGTCGGAGGAAGTGCATCAAGTATTAACATATTATTATTATACGGTAAAACTCCTTACACTTTTAATCCCGGTTCTTATTTCCTCGGGACATTGAGATATAACAGAACAAATTTATCCGCTGTTATTCATCTTACTTTCAGAAGCGGTTCAGCCATATTTAACAATCTGACACCGCTTACTTACAATACCGAATGGACATTTACCAACCCGCCTCCGTGGGACCCGCTCGGTATCAATAATATTACTACGACAGTACCTGAAGAATATGGCTTAAGTCAGAATTATCCGAATCCCTTTAATCCGGCTACAAAAATTCGTTTTGATATGCCTGATGCAGGTATCGTTTCACTCAGGATTTATGATGTTCTCGGCAGAGAAGTCGCGGTTCTGGTTAATGAATTCTTATCTGCAGGTACATATTTAGTTGATTTTGATGCTACATATTTAAGCAGCGGACTGTATTACTACAGAATAGAATCCGGCGGATTCGTTCAGGTGAAAAAAATGATACTGATGAAATAAATATAGATTCAAAAACTTTTTTCAACGGATATGCATACAGTGCATATCCGTTTTTTTATTTCCCGATATTTATTCTTCATTGAGATTTTTTGTTTTTATTCTATTGCTTGATTAATAAATTTAATTTAATTTTTAGTAAATATTGTAACTATGAAAAAATTATTTTTGATTTCCAGCATTTTTGTTTTACTTGTCTTGTCAGGCTGTGCTACTATTTTTTCCGGCAGTAAGGAAGAAATAGAATTTACCAGCGAACCGGCAGGTGCAAACATCGTAATTAATAATAACGAGGAAGGATTGACTCCTTTAAAAGTATCGTTAAAAAAAGGGAATGAATATGTGGTAGAAATTATAAAAGAAGGATTTAAGAAAAAAACATACCGGTTATCGTATTCAATCAATACAGGCTGGCTGATACTGGATATTATTTCCGGATTAATTGGAATTGTAGTTGACGGTATTACCGGCAACTGGTATGATTTTGATATAAATCATTACAATACCGTACTTGAAAAAATTCATTGAATTTGTTTTTCTGCTCACTGTTCTGTTTTGTGACCGGTCTTTTAGTCAGAATTCAGTAATTCACGAAAAAACTCTCAACGATTTTTCGGTTTCTGTTTCAGGAAATTATATTTCCTCTGCATCTTTACAGTTGTATTCGGGTACGGGAAATCTCGTTGAAGAAAATCTCCTGACGGAACTGGAAGGGGGGTACAGCATTGGTTTAAATCTGAAGAAAAGAATTTTCGGGGATAATATTTTCCTCACACTTTCGTCGGAATACATATCCTTGCAGGATGATGAATTGTACCAGGTTCTTTATACTGATTCGAATTTGTTTAAAATTAACGTGAGTGAAAAATTAACTGTAATTCCGCTTGAATTGTCATTTTATTATTTATTGCCAGAATTTTTTAAAAATACTAATATTTATATTGGAGGGGGAATTGGTACTTATTTCGGAAACAGAAAAAGACAACTCGGACCGTATTTTTCCGAAACACTTTCAACTTCTCTGAATTTTTCTATGAATGTTTTGTTCTGTGCGGAATATAAACTCTCTGAAAATTTCGCCGCTAACATTGAATTGCGGTTTCGTGATGCTCAGTATGGTGTTTTTAGCAGATATCCGTATGATTCAATTACTATTGACGGTGTAGTCTATCATTTCCCTCAGGAATTTAAATCTGATATTTTTATTGACGGTTTAAGAATAGGTTTCGGATTTACATATTTTGTTTTTTAATCCGGAATTTATTTGCTTAATAAGTGTTATTCCGCGTTTAATCTGTGTCCTTCAGCAAATCTGATGCGTAATGCCGGTACTCCTCGAGTCCTTCAATTCAGCAGTCTAATAAATCAGGCAGATATTTACGGGATTTAATAATTGAAAAAAGGAATTTCGGCAGTTCAGTTTTCTGAAGATTATTAATGCTGTTTTATTCTGATATTTAGATATTTTTTTAATATTTATATTCATATTTTAAGCAACTTCTAAATTAATTATTTATATGAAAAAATTATTGCTATGTGTTCTAATACTTCTGGTTTTCACCGGTATTATTAATTCTCAGGAAAAGTGGGTACAGGAAAATATGAGTACCTGGAAAAGACAGGTTGGAACAATACCTAAAATTCAGCCAAATCCTGATATTTTTATTCCAAGCAGAAATACAATTTATCTCTTTTCTCCGTTTGGAGTTAATGCAGTAGGTCCGAATTTCAGAGTACTGCCGAATTCCAATCAGCAGGACGAAGTTATTCTCGTCTCCTGGAGGG
>CAYWMV010000184.1:0-5103 GCA_964459055.1 uncultured Ignavibacteriaceae bacterium
CAACGGTTATTTTTTCGACAGCCAATGATTTTGGCTGGGCAAGGTGATTGCTCTCTGTGGTTTTTTTAGCTTTGTCGGTTATTTTAATTTCCGCAACTTTGCTGATTTTTTTCCCTTTTGGTTTTATATTTCGCGGTGTTACTTTCTTTTTAGCCATATACGCCTCATGGTTATTGGACCGTTCCTTTAGAATGGCCCATTTTTCCTTAAAACCCTTGATCTAATTGCGCTCGCCGTGCAATCATCCCCGTTGGCGTTGTCTTCCTTGGTGGATTTAATTTTTTTGGTCTGAAATCCGGGATGTGCCTGGTGAAAACACTATTCAATTTAGATAAATACTTATGGAGCCCCCCAGGCAAAACCCGGGGTACCAACCTCATCTATCGCTACCCCTTTTGGGCGACATCCCCGGAGCAACGATTCCTCATTCACCCCCGAGCAAGCTCGGAGTGACCTGCGGAAGAGATGGCGCTGTTTTAATATCCACATCAACTTGCCCGGATTTTAAGCAGGTTTGCCTAATTTGAAAATAACATCCTCAATTTCTATACCTTGTTGAGAAAAGAATATTTTGGACTTTATTTTAATCTTATCCTTTAAAAAAGTCAACTCATTCAGCCAAGAAGCGTTTTCAGCCAAAATAATTAATGTTTTACTTTTAATCATTAATAATTTTGTGTGTTTTGCGGTTTTTTCACCGACTATCCCATACCAAAACGCATTCAATGCCACTTCGTTTTGGTTTTTTTGAGTTTTTATTTTATCAAGAAGCGGCCTTAAAATTGTACTTAGTCGCAGTGGTGCACGATTTTTTTTTGTTCGGTTAATGGGCATATGCTCTTGTGATCACTCCTTTTTCTACATGAAAAACATCCGCTTTATTTAATAATAAACCAAAATCATTCGAATGCGTCCCGGTAATAAACACCTGCGATTTATTTTCAATAAGCGTTAAAAGATCCTTCTTGCGTTTTTCATCCAATTCCGAAAAAATATCATCCAGCAGCAAGATAGGATATTCATTGAATTCATTATTGATTATTTCTGCTTCGGCCATTCTCAAGCTAATGGCAACTGATCTTTTTTGTCCTTGAGATCCAAAAACCCTTGCATTTAAATTATTAATATTAATTTCTAAATCATCTCTGTGCGGACCCAGGAGAGAAGTTCCTCTTGATATTTCTTCTGTCCTTACTCTCTTAAGCTTGGTTTTAAAGGATTTTTCATAATCGTCCTGTGATTCAACTGATCCACAATATATTGTGTCTTTATACAGAATATCAAGAAATTCTTCATTTTTTAATCTATTGTGAATATTATGTGCTAATTTATTTAGTTTTTCTGTTTTTTCTCTTCTTATTTTATATATAATTGAAGAATATTTAATTATTTGTTCATCCCAAGGATCTAGGTTTATTTCTTTTTCTATGTTCATTTTTATCATTTTTAGAAGCTGATTTCTATGTTTTAAGATTTTATGATACCCTATTAATAATCTTAAATACTGTTTATCTATCTGCGAAAAAATGCTGTCTATGAATTTTCTTCTGTGTGAGGAATCTCCTTTAATGATTGATAAATCATCTGGAGAGAATAGGGTAATATTAAATTTTCCTATATAATCTGATATCTTGGTTACTTTTTTTTCGTTTATACTTATACTTTTGTTGTTTTCTCTGTCTAAAATTATTTTAACTGAGTTATTTGCCTCTTTTTTTGTAAAAATGGCATCAATTTTTGCTACTTTAGAATCAAAATTTATTAATTCTGATTCCTCGAAGCATCTGAATGATTTTAAGCTTCCTACATAAAACAAACTTTCTATTAAATTGCTTTTTCCATGCGCGTTATTTCCAATAATAACATTAAAATTATTAATGTTGCTAAGATTTAAAAAAATTATATTTCTAAAATTTCTAATTTTTATCTCGACTATCTTCATTGACTTTCCTTTGTTTCACGTGAAACTTTATAATGGCCTTTTTCTTGGAACACCTGGCCTTCTAGGATATAAATTATTTGTTTCGCCTTTCTTTTCCACAATGATAATCCTTCTTTTATAATCAGAGAAAGGTATAATAAATTCTATGTTTTTTATAATTTCTGATTTTAAAATCTCTTCAGCATTTTTTGAGTTTTCCACCTCTTTATCAACATTTGGCCCTTTATACAAAATTGCATGTCCGCTTATGGTTAAAAGAGGAATTGAATATTCAATGATTGTACTTATGCTACCTACTGCTCTTATTAATGCGGCATCAAATTTTTCTCTATAAAAATCTATTCTTCCTAATTCCTCCGCGGTTTTATTTATAATTTCAATATTGTCCAGTTCCAACTTTTCGCAAATTTTCTTTAAGATGCTAGATTTTTTCATTGAAGAATCAAGCATTGTTATTTCTATTTCATTACCATAAAATATTTTTATTGGAATTCCAGGAAGTCCTGCTCCTGATCCGATATCAATTATTTTTTTATTTTTTAAGCTTTCAAAGGAAATCGGAATTAATGAGTCCAAGAAATGCTTAATTACTATTTCTTTTTCATCTGAAATAGAAGTGATATTCGTGATTTCATTAAAATAATTTAGTAGTTCCGCATAGTGCATCAATTTATCTATTTGATCATCCGATAATTTAATACCGAATTTTTCAGTTCCTTTTATCAATACATCTCTGATATTCATTATTGTTTCACGTGACACTTTATTTTCCTATACAGAAATTTGAAAATATTGACCCTAGAATTTCTTCATTTGAAATATCGCCGATTATCTCTGATAGCGATTTTATTGTTTCGTTAATATGGAATAAACAAATATCCAATCTCTCGTGCTGTTTAATATCAAGAAATGCTTTTAATTCCTCTTTAGCCTTAAATAAAAGATTTTTTTGCCTCATATTTATTGAAAAAGTATTTTCTCCAAATTCAGAAGATACTTTTTCTGCAATACAATTTAATACCTCTTCTATTCCTGTGTTGTCTACCGCCGATGTCTTAAACAAAAAATCCTTTCTAGTCTCAATATAATTACTTACCGTTTGATGAACCGGCAGATCACATTTATTAAATAAAATAATCCCTCCAGAATTAATCACACGTGATATCTCTTGTATATGATCAGTAAGATCTTGACTCTGATCAAAAACATATAAAACAATATCAGCTGCCTCTTGTTGCTTAATTGTCCTTTCTATAGAGCTTTTCTGAATATTCGTATCCGGAATTTTAAAACCAGCGGTATCTGTAATTCTGACTTCCTTCCCCTCTAGTTCGATTACTTCTGATATGTAATCTGTCGTTGTTCCCGGTGTATCGCTAACTATAGATCTTTCTGATCTCAATATTCTGTTAAATATGCTCGACTTACCGGAGTTTGCAGGCCCAACTAATGTTATCCAAATTATTGAATTATTAGTCCTGCAACGTCCTTGCTGTATAAGTAATTCATCTATGCCTCTATAAATTTTTTCTGCCGCCTTCTTTAGATTTTTTAGCTCGTTTAGATCTATTTCAAAATCAACCATAGCTTGAAGATCCGTTTTTACGTTGATTAGGAAGTTTCTTAATTCTTCGCAGGTTGTATTTAATCCTCCGTCGTATTGTCGCCAGGCAGCTTTTACTGCAACACCAGACCTTGCTTTTATAAGCTCGTTAATGGCCTCTGCTTGAATTAGATTAATTCTTCCGTTCTCAAATGCTCGACGCGTAAATTCTCCTGGTTTCGCCATTCTTGCCCCGCTCTCGAGCACCCTACTTAAAATAAGAGATAAAACGGCACGACCTCCATGACATTGGATTTCTATTGTTTGTTCACCGGTAAAACTTTTTTTTGCGGGCATATAAACCAAAATAACCTCATCTATTTTGCTTTCGTCCTTATCAATAATTTTAGAATATATTATTTTTCTTGCTTTTAAATGATTTAGTTGCGAGATATCAACGGTGGTATGAGATATTCGGTTGGTTACTTCTATAGCCTTGGATCCAGATATTCTGATTATTCCTATTCCACCTATTCCTGCAGGAGTACTTATTGCTGCGATCGTATCCGACCGCGTATTCATGATTCCTCTTCGTCAAAATATTTATCCAAGTTGTGCACGTGTTATTCTTTATCTAAATCTTCGGTTTCGTTCGTGTCTTTCTCGCGTGGCGCAATGACAACTCTTCTAAAGGCGCCTTCACCTAGGCTATAGGTGGTGATCATCGGGTTATCCTTCAGCACCAAATGAATGATCCTTCTATCAAAGGCACTCATGGCGTTGAGTTGTTCTTCTTGTTTAGTTTCGGCTACTTTTTGTGCGACCTTTTTTGCGGTCTTTTCCAAAATCATTTTATGGCGCTGCCGGTAACCGCCGATATCCACCACGAATCTTCCTTTGGGGGCGATTTGATGATGCATGATTTTATTAAGCAGGTATTGCAGGGCCGCTAAGGTTTGGCCGTGCTTACCAATTAATAATCCCTCGGCGTCACAAAGCACATCCAGGACAATGCTCCCGCCTTCGTAACTGGTTTTTATTTTCGGCTGCAATCCCATTGCGTTCAGTATTTTGCTTAAAATCGCCTCTCCTTTTTCGGTAAGCTCTTCAACCTCCTGTGAGGATAATTCGATTGTAATCCTGGGTTCTGCTTGGCTATGGGGTATGCTTTCTGGGTTTTTTATTGACGCTAAGATTTTTTCAGGGCATGAAACCCTTACTTTCGCCATTTTAGTCAGCCCAAAAATTCCTCTAACCGGCTCTTGAATTATCTCTATCTTCGCACTGTCGCGCGCACAACCTAAATAATCGAGCGCGGCTTCGATGGCGCTTTCCACTGTTTTTGCTTCCTTTGTGACTTCGTTCATTTATTTTTACCTCCTCGTTCTCTAGCGACGTTGATTAATCATAATTTGCTGACCAATAGACAGTACGTTTGAAACCACCCAGTAAAGAAGTAACCCGGACGGCCAAACAAACGAGAAAAACGTCAGCATGGCAGGCATAAAATACAACATCATTTTTTGCTGTGCAGCTGCTTCTGGCGTGGCCGCGGGCGGGGTTGATATTTTTTGCTGTATAAACATCGTTATTCCCATTAATAACGGTAACACGTAGT
>CAYWMV010000185.1:0-5098 GCA_964459055.1 uncultured Ignavibacteriaceae bacterium
TAAGTTATAAAATTTCTTTGCCATTTTGCGCACAATTTTAAAACTAATGGAATAATTGTAATACCCGCGCCCCTGCAAGGATTCGAACCCTGACTAATGGTTCCGAAGACCAGTGTGCTGTCCATTACACCACAGGGGCTTTATAATTAAATATAAAGTATTTGATTATTATATATTATATAAAAATCAATCAGAATTTCTCTTCCTAAAAAAAATTACGAAGAAAAATATTTGTCCGGTCTCTTGTCATTCCCGCGTATGCGGGAATCATTTAGAATAAACAACCAAGCCTGAACCAAAATGTTTTTATATCTTATTTAAATCCGCGTTTATCTGCATAATCTGCGTAATCAGCGTGCCAAATTCGTAATGTTTGCCTTGTCACTTTTTCCTTGCCGGTTTGTGCATAATTTAAGAACTATTAGAATAATTAACATTTTCGTGATACTGCATTTTCCGTTATTGGATATATTATAAATTACTTAAGTTGACCGCCTGAATAAATAATATGCGGTAAATCCAATAATTTAAAGCCTGCGACTTCAGTCGTGAGGATTAAAGTGAAACACCAATGTTTATAACCGTTTTAACGGTTTTATATTCTATAACGGTCAACTTGAGTAAATTATTAAGTCTTAATTTTATTCTGGAGGACTCTCGTATAAGAATTAATGAACCGCTTTCTTTCCTTTTGGAAATGCATTCCAGATTTTAATAGTGAATAATATACCTAGTGCAGCAAAAGGAATTAAGAATACAGGCCAGTAGGCCCAGTTAGTAGAGGTTATATATCCGAGTGAAAGTGACTGAACTCCGGTCCCGAGATATACAAGCCCGTCAATAAGTCCTACAGCAGTACCCGCAGCTTTTCTGCCGCCGAAATCCATTGTTGCAGTTCCGCTTAGCATACCATGAGTCCCTATTACAGAAACTGAAATCATTGCAACGAGTAAACCGAGAACTACCGGGGAATTTAAACTGAAAACCATTACTATGGTTGCAACAAGAATTGAAGAATAAAGTATTCCTGCAACCGGTGCTCTTCTTGACCCGAAAAATTTATCCGACATCCATCCTGCAAGCATGCCTCCTGATGCTCCTGCTATTGCAAGAATAATTCCCCAGTTGTTAAGCCAGAAATTCCAGGAAGCCGCAAGTTCCGGAACAAATTTTATTTGCTCCTTTGAATATATCGGGAACCAGTGCATCACACCGTTTCGCAATACTCCTGTACAGAATTCTATTAACCCGACAACGATTATAACTTTATTGGTGAATATTCTTCTTAAAATATCTGATAATTTAAATTTCGTTTCTTCTTCACCGGAAGAAGCATCGTCCGTATTGAAATCCTTGAATCCTGCCTGTGAAGGGTTATCACGAAGTAAAAATATATCAATTATGAACCAGAAAAGTAATATGAAGGCAGGAATAAAAAATACAAACCAGTAATTTGGATTATCTGGGTTTATTTTTTCAGTGAAATTAACAATTGCCTGACTCCAGTCGAAAGCAAAATATAATCCGAGTGATATTAGTATTCCGAATATACCCCCGAATACCCCTCGTTCACGTACGTGGAACCAGGAAGAATTAACCTTAACTATAGCAACAGCACCGAAACTCTGAAAATACATGTTTACGGAATATAAAACAGAGAATGCCAGTGTTAGATTTAAATTCCATCCTAATGCCAGAATACCGTAAAGAATAATTCCCATCATTATGTTCATTATAGCTGAACCGGATGCACTTGCAAGTATTGCTCTTTTTCCTCCGAAATTATCGGTGAGAGGTCCGTTTATTAAAAATGAAAAGGCATATGTGATTGTTCCTGCCGCGAATATAATTCCGAATGCCTCTTTCGTCATTAAATCTCCGAGCGCATTTTTAGATACAGTCAGATTGTATCTCGCCATGTATAAAAATGCGTAAGTAAGCCCGAGAGGAAGCCAGTTAAGAATCCTCCTTCTTTTATACTCTTTCGAGTGTATAGGTTTTCCGTCAGATGTAAATTCCATTATAATATTTTATTTTATATGAATTGCTAGCCAGATACAATAAGGGATTGTACTTGTGTAAATAACTTTATGTTTTGTATTGGCGGGAATAACAATATAATCGCCTTTTTCCAATTCTATTGTTTTTCCTTCGTCAAATTTAATCTTTGAATTTCCCTGTAACAAAATAACCCATTCGTCAAAATCTTCCTCAAGCCATATCCCGTCAGGTGTTACCTGGCCCGTGGATACAATTCTTTCTATTAACACATTACTATAATTATATATGCTTTCAAATAGTTCTTCTTCACTATTTGTCGGTACTTTTGTAATATCAAAAATATTTTTTATCATATATTTATAATTTATTGTTTTGTGCAGTAAATTCCGAGCCATTCTGCTTTTTCGTATGTATCTTTAATTAAGAATCCGTTTTCAGTTAAAATATCAGTCATTTCCTTTTTTTCTGTCTTAAGAATTCCGGATAAAAACAGTTTCCCTTCCTGCTTTAGTTTTGAATGTATTGTGTTTATATTGAATTTTATTACTCCGCTTATAATATTCGCTGCAATTATATCGAAATCTGATTCGCTGATTTCATTCAACCGGCACTTGTACAAAATTACTGAATCTGATACGTTATTTATTTGAAAATATTCTTTTGAGTTTTCTATTGAATCATCATCAATTTCAATAGCAACTACCTTCCCTATACCCATTTTAACACCTGCAATTCCAAGTATGCCTGTTCCGCTGCCAAAATCCAGCATTAATTTATCCTCTGTGCTTAAGTAATCACTCATAAGTTCCAGTGCAAGTTGTGTTGTCTCGTTGTGACCTGTCCCAAATGACATTTTCGGGTCAATCTCGATTTTTACGGGTATGCTCTGATTAATAGACTGTCTCTTCCACGACGGGTAAATTACGATTTTGTCTTTTATGTAAACGGGTTCAATGCTTTTTGCCCACAACTCGTTCCAGTTTTTCTCGATGAACTCCTCTGTTTCTATAATGATTTCGGGGAATTTATTTTTCAGAGCAGAAATTATTTCCACAATATCCTGTTCTATTGTTCCATCTGTATAAAAAACCAGACCGTTTTCAATTTCCTCAAAAGATTCAATACCGAGAAGCAGAAGATTTGCAATTAATTCTTCGTACTTTTCAATTTCTGTGTATAAAGTTATTTTGTGATAATTGGACAACTAATCAGAATTGAATTTCGCCTTTTGCGGATTTCAGTGTATTTTTCATCAGCATCGCTATGGTCATCGGTCCAACCCCTCCGGGAACAGGCGTAATTTTTGAGCATTTCTCAAAACAGCCTTCATAATCCACATCTCCTGCAATCCTGTATCCGGTTTTCTTTGAATTGTCAGGAATTCTGTTAATACCTACATCTATGATTGTACTGCCTTCCTTTATCATATCCGGTGTAATAAATCCCGGTTTACCTATTGCTGCAATAATAATATCCGCATTCAGTGTATATTCTTTAATGTCACGGGTTGCACTGTGACAGACAGAAACAGAACAATTGAATTCTTTTTTTAGAAGTAAATTTGCTACAGGTTTGCCAACTATATTGCTCCGGCCGATTACTACGGCATTTTTTCCGGCGGTTTCAACCCCGCTTCGTTTTAATAACTCTGTTATTCCGTAAGGAGTACACGGATAGAAACATTCTTTGCCGATAACAAGTCTGCCTATATTGTGGGGATGTAATCCGTCAACATCTTTTTTATAATTTATTGTTTCTATAATTTTGAATTCATTTATGTGTTTCGGAAGCGGGAGTTGAACCAATATGCCGTGAATTTTTTTGTTTTCATTAAATTTTTTAATGAAAAATAAAACCTCCTCTTCAGGTGTGTTTTCCGGTAATCTTTCGGTTATGGAATAAAATCCGAGTTCTTCACAGGTTTTCCCTTTACTTTTTACATACAACTGTGAAGCGGGATCTTCTCCTGCAAGTATAAATGCAAGACCCGGCGTAATTCCTTTGGAATTCTTTAAATTTTGTGTTTCTGATTTTATTTCATCTTTTATTTGTGTAGCAATGAGTTTGCCGTCTATTATCTTATTTCCTTCCATACCGGATATTATTTCTCCACCGGACCGTACTGGTCTCTGATAAATGCATCGGAATACCCTTTGATTTTTACGTAATTCAACTGTTCTCTTGCATTTTCAATTTCCCTGTACTCGCCGGTAAATATTCTGTATAAATTATCTTTCGACAAAATGACCATTATTGTCGAACTGAGATTAATTTTGGCATTTTCTGCAAATCGCTCTGCGTAAATTCTGTTCGCAAAACATCCTATCTGTACATAGTATTTGGTTTCCTTTTCGACTTCTACGGCTTTAGTAGTATCAACAATAGTAACTTTAACGGTATCAACAATCATATATTCGTCACAATCACAGTCCCTTAAAACCTGATTTGACGAACAAGAAAAGACGAAAACCGAAATAACGAATAATGTAACCTTAAGTACTGTAGTTTTGTATTTTTTCATATTCTTGTTATCGGTCTTTAATTCCTATTTTTTCCTTATAAATGCTTCTGTGTAACCTTTCGATTTCACAATTGCAAGAAAATTCTCTGCTTTTTTATTGTCATCGAATGTACCTACAGTTACTGCAAATACATTTTGATAGTTATCAACCGCCACTTCATCATTGAGTAAATCCTTCGCTGCGGAAGCAAAATTTTCGGCATTATCCCTGTTCCCAAAAGCCCCTAATTGTATCGTAAAGGTGAATTTTAACGGCGACACTTCTCTTTTACTTGTGTCTTTATCCGCTGTTATTAGCGAATCAACTCTTTTAACCCGCACCGTGTCGTAAACTACCCTCTGGAAATCATCAGGAGCCGAGCAGGAAAAATAAACAACAGAAAATAATACCAAAGACGAAAAAAGTATATATATTATTTTCTTAGACATTTTAGTCTCCTGTTCAAACTAAATTTTTATATCAGCAATATACTTATATTAAATTGTGTTATTCAATGCTAAAATACTGTTAGTTATAAATGGATAGCGTTCCATTTAGTGTGTAAATTTAAAATTATCATTTGTAGGTAATGAGCC
>CAYWMV010000186.1:0-5095 GCA_964459055.1 uncultured Ignavibacteriaceae bacterium
CTGGTATTCCGCGATATTCCGCTACTCCGCGTATTCCGCGGTCTGATAAAGTTTGTCATTTTGCGCAGAATTTAAAAACTAATGGAATAATTGAATTTCTTCCCTCACCATCCCCGCAATCTCCCTCTGTATCTCCCTGGTCCTGTCATTGAAATACCACATCTGAATATTTTTTCTCAACTCACTTTTATCAAAATCAGGTTTCGATTTCAGTTCATTTATATACTCCTGCAGTGCTTTCGGTCTTGAACCCCACGTCCACAACTCTTCTGTTGTTTCGCCGTTCAGACAAATCAGTTTCGGTATTGACCTCGTTCCGTTTGTCAGGTAATTGTCCATTATTTCAGGATTGTCGTCGCGAAGTATTAGTTTCAGATTTATCTTTGGACTGTAAGATGCAATTTTATAAATTACGGGGACGATATTAGCAGCGTCCCCGCACCATGCTTCGGTTATTACAATCCAGATAAGTTTTTTGCCAAGCCTGTCCAGTTCATCTTTTAACTCGGGTAATAATTCTGTCGTCTTCTCAATCCTGTTCATCCTCTGAATGTTGAGTTTTGTGTATTCAATGTGGTTTTCACTCTGAACAGCACCTGTCGTTTTTCCCTGTAGTATTAAGTCCGATATCAGTTCTCTGTACTTCTCGTAAGAGAATGCATTTTCAACGGTGTCCTTTGTTATTGGCATCATTAAGGCTTTGCTGTTATGTTGATTTTCAGATTGAAATTGTCATATATCATTTTGTCGCCGATGTCTTTGAAAAATTTTCCTGAACCGTATTTCAGTCCGAAATCCGTTCTGTCAATGTCAAAGTCAGCGCTCGCTTTCAGTACTTCGCCTTCAATCTTTACGTTTGCCGGGAAGGAAATAGATTTCGTTACGTCCTTTATTGTAAGGTTTCCCGTTATTGTGTGATTGAAATCCGGTTTTGTAGCATCGTTTAACGGTTCAACTTTCGTGATTTCGAATTTTGAAGACGGAAATGTTGAGACCGAAAAGAAGTCGTCAGATTTCAAATGGTCAACAAGTTTCTTGTTCATTGCTTCGTCGGTTAAATCCAGATCCACTATTGTGTTCATATCTATTTCAAATTTTCCCGCACTTACTTTTTCACCGTCAGCTCCGAATTCTCCGCTCTTGAACGCGATAGTACCGTTGTGCTCGCCGGTGACTTTCTTTCCGTGCCACGCAACCGTGCTGGCTGCTATGTCGAGTTTGAATATTTTGTTGCCTTCCTGTATTGCTGCGGTTTCTTTTTTCTCGCCGGTCGGAACGACTTTGTCCGACTTTCCGCATCCCGCTATTATTATTGCCAATGCGAATATAGTTATTGCTAAGATATTTATTTTCTTCATGGTTTTTTACGTTATTTTAGTTATTAAATTGGTTATATTTATGAACAAAATACCGGCTAATATCGTTTCAATCTGAATTTTTTAAAAATATTAAAATTATATAGTTATGCAGAATTTTGACCCCAGCAGAGCAGTTCAGGATTATCTGGTTTTCGGTGAATTCGGAGATGTCAATCCGTCTATTACAGATTCTTCAACTTATACATTCCTGAGTGCCGATAAAATGGAGGAAATTTTCGACCACGAAATCGAAGGATGCTTCCTTTATTCGCGGCACTGGAATCCCAGCGATAAGTATCTCGCCGATGCACTCGCTAGAATGGAAGATACTGAAGCGGCACAGGTGGCGGGTTCGGGTATGGGAGCTATTAATTGTGCCGTTATGCAGATTTGCAGTGCAGGAGATGAAATCGTTTCCAGTCATACAATCTATGGCGGAACTTATGCGCTGTTTAAAAATTTTCTGCCGAAGTTCGGCGTTAATACAAAGTTTGTTGATATTACTAATCTCGATGAGGTTAAACAAGCGATTAACGGGAAAACGAAAATACTCTACTGCGAAACAATCAGTAATCCGCTTCTTGAAATTGCCAATATTCCGGAACTCGCGAAAATCACAAAGGAAGCGGGAATTAAACTCGTTGTTGATAATACATTCAGTCCGATGATTGTGTCCCCGAAAAGACTCGGTGCGGATATCGTGATTCACAGTATGACGAAGTATATCAACGGAACAAGCGATTGCGTTGCGGGCTGTATATGCTCTGATAAAGAATTTATTGATTCCCTCTATGATGTTAATACCGGAGCAAGTATGCTTCTCGGTCCCGTGCTTGACAGTTTCCGCGCTTCGAGTATTCTGAAAAATCTCCATTCGCTCCATATCAGAATGCAGAGACACAGCAGGAATGCGATGTATTTCGCGAAAGAATTTTTAAAACTCGGTGTGACTGTGCACTATCCCGGCTTGCCCCGGCACAAGGGTCACGAACTCATAACCTCTATGATGAATGAAGGAATGGGCTACAGCGGTATGGTTACAATTGATACGGGCGATGCGGAGAAAGCCAAAAAGTTTATGGTCAGAATGCAGGAAGAAATGGTAGGATACCTCGCGGTCAGTCTCGGGTATTTTAAAACATTGTTCAGCGCCCCGAGCCACAGCACATCTTCCGAAATCCCGGAAGACGTACAGGAAAAAATCGGACTCGGAAAAGGACTCGTTCGATTCTCTCTCGGTCTGGATAACGACATCTCAAAAAGTTTCGAACGCGTGAAAAAATGCCTCAAAGAAATTGACCTGATTTAGTTTTTCCCGCTAAACAGAATTCCTCATCCGATGAACCTGTCGAGATATTCCTATTGAACGAAGCGAATCGGGATTCATCGGATGAGGAAAAACTTTATAAACTTTATAAACTTTATGAACTTTATGAACTTACCAACTTTACCAACTTTTTAACTTTATGAACTTTATGAACTTACGAACTTTACCAACTTTTTAACTTTATGAACTTTATGAACTTTATAAACTTTACAAACTTTATAAACTTTATAAACTTTACAAACTTTATAAACTTAAACTGTCTCCGGCGGCTCCCATAACTCGACCTTCACTCCGTCCGGGTCTATTATCCATCCGAATTTCCCGAATTCCGACTGCTCAACCTCCGGCAAAACCTCCACTCCCTTGTCCTTTAATTCATCCAGCGTCTCAAATAAATTATCAACAATAAAATTCACCATAAACTCACGCTTTGAAGGTGCGAAATATTTTGTGTTGCCGGGAAACGGCGACCATACCGTGTAATGTTCCTTGTTCGGCTCCTGCTTGTCCCGCCACTGAAAACAATATCCATAACTTTCGGACTCAATTCCGAGATTCTCGCGGTACCACTCCCGTGTCTTTTCCGCATTCTTTGTCTTGAAAAATACTCCGCCTATGCCTTTGACTTTTGCCATTGCAATATTTTTTTTACAAATATAACTTAGATTATCAAGTTTTTAAAGTTCATAAAGTTCATACGGTAATCATCCAATCATCCACTCAATCCCCCTATGGAGGAAGCAGAAGAATGTATTATCTTGAAAAGAATCCGTGTTAGCGGGTGACATATTTATTTCCCCCGATTTTTTTCCGTTCCGTAGAGTCTCCCCGATTTATCGGGGGACTCTCGGAACTAAAAATCCTTTTTACTATCCAAATCCCACAATCATCCAATCATTCAATCATTCAATCAACAATTCATCTCCCGTTCCTGTGTATGAAAACTATGCTGTCTGAAATTTTCTGCTTCACAAGTTCCTCGAATTTGTTTCTGTCATTCGTATTCCTTTTCCAGTCGGCAATAATTAGTTTGATGCTGACCGAATCACCGGGCACGAATAACCTGTTCGCGTATGAAATGTTGCTCAGTTCCGGAAACAGTACCGAAGATTCATTTTTAATCTCCAGTATTTTAATTGAATCCTTTCTGCCGATATACTTCATTGTTACCAGACTGTCAATCATACTTATAAGTTTTTCACCGGACATTTTTCCGTATCCTTCGTCCATTGCAAGTTTGGTTTTCATAAATTCCGAAAGTTCGTCTATGTTGTCTGAAAATGAAAATGCCTGAACAATCTCTATCTGTGCGTTTTCGATTCCCGCATCCGCTAATTTATTATTGAGTGAATCGGTTTCGTTCTGTGATATGTATTTTCCGACAATGTAAATTTTTAAATTACGGATTGTGTCCCTGTCCTCCAGTTGCCATTTGAGTATGTTGTAATCGGGCTTTTGAAATGTTGACTCTACAAATTTATTTATTCTGCTGTTTTCTCTGTTGTGAAGTACGGCTGTATAAAGAAAATAAAAACTCGGTGTGGTTAGTAATATTGAAAATATCAGTACATATATGAATGCTCTGCGCTTTAGTTTGTTATCGAGATATTCTCTTACAGGGAATCTTAATAGTTTGACGATTACAAATGTGGCGAAACTGATGAAGAAAGTGTTGATTAGAAATAAATAAAATGCACCAAGAAAATAATTTATATTTCCTGAAACGAGTCCAAATCCCGCAGTGCAAAGTGGAGGCATTAATGCCGTTGCTATCGCTACACCCGGTATTGCCGTTGTAACTCCTTTTCTTGATGTTGCAATTATTCCCGCTATTCCGCCGAAGAATCCTATCAGCGCATCCAGAAATGTCGGCTTTGTTCGCGCAATTATCTCTGATGTTACTGTTCCCAGAGGACTTAACTGAAAATATAATGCGCTCGTTATTAAACTGACTATTACCGCTATTGAAAAATTCTTTATCCCTCGGAACATCATATCCTTGTCTTCTACTGCAATCCCGAATCCTATTCCGAGTATCGGTCCCATTAAAGGAGAAATTAACATAGCACCGATTATTACGGCAGGGGAGTTGGTGTCCAGCCCGATGCTTGTAAGTATCGCCGATGCAATCAGCATCCAGACGTTGTATCCTTTCAGATAAATCCCTTCCTGTATTACTTCGCCCGATTTTTCATAATCTGTCGTGCTCTTTAGGTGAAATACTTCCTTTAAATAATCCGCTATGTTTGTCATATCACTTTTTTCTGAATTTCCTAAAAATGTTTCACTTTTTCCATTCATAAATAAATTCTATTCTTACAATCCCCGTTTCAAAAATAATATCTCCTGCTATGAACTTTGCATAAGAGGAGATATTATAAATTCAATCATTCACCGTTTCCCGTCACTT
>CAYWMV010000187.1:0-5069 GCA_964459055.1 uncultured Ignavibacteriaceae bacterium
ATTTAACATTGCATTTCTTTAAATTACGCTTTTACATAATTTATATCCTATGTTTAAAGATTACAACAAGTGCATAAAATATTTGTTTTCGCTCGAAAGAGCGGGGATAAAATATGATTTGAAAAATATCAGGGCAATTTTGAAATTTCTCGGGAATCCGGGGAAGAAACTGAAGGCGGTTCATATTGCGGGAACGAACGGTAAAGGGAGTGTTGCTTCTATAATCAATTCCGTTTTGCTCGAATACGGATTCAAATGCGGACTATATACTTCCCCTCATATTAAGAATTTCAGGGAAAGAATTTTGCTGAACGGAAAAATGATAGATAAGAAATTCGTGCTCGAATTTACCAATAAATTAAATCCGTTAATAAAAAAAATAAATCCAAGTTTTTTTGAAGTAACAACTGCGATGGCGTTTGAATATTTTGCGGTTAATAAAATTGATTATGCAATAATTGAGGCGGGACTCGGAGGAAGACTTGATTCGACAAATGTTCTGAAACCTTTAATCAGCATTATCACGGGCATTTCCATTGACCACAGGGAATATCTGGGAAATACGATTGAAGATATTGCACGGGAAAAAGCAGGAATTATAAAAAACAATATTCCGGTTGTAACGGGAAAACTAAGTCCAATATCGAAAGAAATTATAAGAAATATTGCGTGTAAAAAGAATTCGGAGTTTTTTTATTCCCCCGATTTAATAAAAACAAAAATCACAGAAAGACTACAATCAGGGTTTAATTTCAAATTTAAAAATAATGAATTTTATTTTCCTGTAATCGGAGATTATCAGAAAATTAACATATCTACAGCAATAACATCGCTGAAAGTACTATTAAAAAGAGAGAACCGGTTATTCGATAAAATAATTTTATCGAACGGATTTAATAATCTGATTAAGAATTCAAATTTTTACGGAAGATTTCATATTATTAAAGATTCTCCGAAAATTATTATTGATATATCTCATAATGCAGAAGGCATTAAGAACATAAAGAATAATCTGAAATATCTGAAATATAGAAAATTATATATCATATTCGGAATAATGAAAGATAAGGAATACAGGAAATGCCTGCGTGAATTAGAAAATTCCGGCGGATTTGTGATTTTAACAAAACCAAAATATAAAAGGGCACTGGAGCCGGAGGAGATGTACAGGGTTTTTACAAATAAGACGAATTGTGTTGTGATAAAAGACGTAAGTAAAGCATATAAATATGCGATTGATAAGGCAGGTAAAAATGATGTTGTATTGATTACGGGGTCGTTTTATTTGGTTGGAGAGGTTTTGAAAGTTATTGGTTATTAGTTGTTAGTGATTAGTAGTTGGATGATTTTTCCGAGAGTCCCTTCGCTAAGCTCAGGAAACTCTCCGGAACATAAAGATTGATAAGGCAGGTAAAAATGATGTTGTATTGATTACGGGGTCATTTTATCTGGTTGAGGAGGCTTTGAAAGTTATTGGTTATTAGTTGTTAGTGATTAGTGATTGGATAATTGGATGATTGGATGATTGGATGATTGGATGATTGGATGATTGGATGATTAGATGATTGGATGATATTTCCGAGAGTCCCTTTGCTAAGTTCAGGAGACTCTTCGGAACATAAAAACATACAATCATCCATTCAATCAATGATCTCCTTCCCCCTGCCCCCTCCAAAGGGGGATATGAATAGTATTTATAAATAAATATTTTTAATGGAATATTGTTTTTATATTGCAGTTTAAATTTTACTGATGATTAAGGCAATAATATTTGATTTAGATAATACGCTTGTTGATTTCATGCTCTTCAAGAAAAGGGCAATTGATGCGGCAATATCTGCAATGATAGATGCCGGTCTGGATATATCATTCGTTGAGGCTAATATAAGGATAGCGGATATTTACACAAGAGAAGGAATAGAATATCAGCAGGTGTTTGACAGAATGCTTATTGATTTATACGGGAAAGTAGATTACAAAATCATGTCATCGGGAATCATTGCATACAGAACAGCGCGTGAAGCGGCACTTACACCTTATCCGAATGTAATTCCGACATTGATTGAATTAATAAAAACGGGACTGAAACTTGCAGTTGTATCCGACGCACCGACAATGGAAGCGTGGCTGCGGCTGTCTTACCTGAGACTTCAGCATTTATTTGATGTGGTAATCACTTTCGACGATTCAAAAGAAAGGAAGCCGTCTCCTGTTCCTTTCAATCTCGCACTGGAAAAACTTCAATTGAAAGCAAACGAATGTCTTATGCTGGGCGACTGGGCGGAACGGGATGTTGTCGGAGCAAAAGCCGTCGGAATGAAAACTGTGTTTGCCCGTTACGGAGATACTTTCAATACGGTTAATCCCGGTTCTGATTATGATATTAACTGCATATCAGAATTAACCAACATTGTAAAAAAAGAAAACAACATAAAATAAATTGGCAGGAAGAAAGAGGAATCCGACAAAAATTACAAAAGGAATCGGCATTGCGGTAAATGAAATCCTAAAAGGGAATCTGATTGTTTTGCCTACTGAAACAGTTTACGGACTCGGTGCCGATGCTACAAACGAGGAAGCTGTATTGAAAATATATCAGACTAAGGAAAGACCTTTGTTTGACCCTCTCATTGTTCATATAAAAAGTATTAAAGAAATAAAGAAATACGCAAGGGATATTCCGAAAGAAGTTTATAAACTTGCAGACGCATTTTCCCCGGGTCCGATAACATTCATAGTCCGCAAAAAACAAATAATACCAGACATTGTAACTTCCGGACTGGAAAGCGTTGCAATCCGAATTCCCTCGCACCCGATGTTCCAGAAAGTACTGAAAAAATGCGGGAAACCGATTGCTGCACCTTCCGCTAATATGTTCGGAAAAATCTCCCCTACTACTGCAAAAGATGTACTGAAAGAACTTAAAGGGAAAGTAAATTATATCCTCGACGGAGGTATGTGTGAAATCGGAATTGAATCTACTGTTATAAGTTTTCTGGAAGACAACATAAAAATACTAAGACCAGGATATATAACGAAAAGAGATATTGAAAAAGCATTGAGAAAAAAAGTAATTCTTACAAGAGACAAGACAAGAAAAGGGAAACATAAACTGGATATTTATTCTCCCGGAATGCTGAAAAATCATTATGCCCCTTCAACATCAATGTATCTTACCGATAATCTTAAAGATTTCGAGCAGGAAAAACGCGTAGGGATTCTGGATTTCTCGCAGTATGAAAATCTGAACGAAATTGCTCTGAATCTTTTTACCGATTTAAGAAAACTGGATGAAGAAAATAATGTTTACATCGTAGCGAAAAAGGTAAAGGACAGCGGAATTGGTTCTGCTATAAACGACAGACTTGAAAAAGCGTCCAAAGGCAGGGTTAAAATGGGAAAATGGGAAATAAAATTCACTGAAAAAAGATGAAGTTTGAAACATACGGCATAAAAAAGAATTTCCTTGCAATTGAAGATAAATATTCAAACTATAATGATTCTTTTATAGCAATCCTTTCCGCACCATATGAGGCGACAACCTCTTACGGAAAGGGAACATCTAAAGGTCCGGAGGCAATACTGAATGCATCTCATTACGTTGAATTTTTTGATGAGGAACTGAACCGTGAATTATGCTTTGAGAAAGGAATTGCTTCAATAAAGAAACTTGATTTTAAAAGCAAAAAAGGAAAAGCCGCTCTGGATTTAATTTATAAAAATGTTAATGCTCTGATTAAAGATAAAAAATTTGTAGTCACGCTTGGCGGAGAGCATTCGATTTCAACCGCACCGGTTAAGGCACACTTCGACAATTATAAAAATCTTTCGGTTCTGCATTTCGATGCACATTCGGATTTGAGGGACAGTTATGAAGGTTCGAAATACTCACACGCTTCATTTGCCGCAAGGGTTGCTGAATTCACCACCGATATTACGCAGGTCGGAATAAGAGCCCAGTGCAAAGAGGAATATGAATTTATAAAAGAAAAAGGGATTCGGACATTTTACGCATATCAAATCAGAAACGGAGTTTACGGAAAGAACTGGCAGAAAGAAGTGGTGAAAACATTGAAGAAAAATGTATATATAACTTTCGACGTGGATTATTTCGACCCGTCCATAATGCCGAAAACAGGCACACCGGAGCCGGACGGTTTTTTCTGGAACGAAACGATTCAACTTTTTAAACTGCTTGCCAAAAGTCATAAAGTCGTAGGATTTGATGTAGTTGAACTTGCACCTGATAAAAGTAATCCGTTCCCCGATTTTCTCACGGCAAAACTTATTTATAAAATGCTGAATTATTTTATTCCAAAATGAAAAAGAATGAATTAAAAAAGAGAGTTCTGTATATTATAAAAAAACTTTCCGAACTTTATCCCGATGCGAAAGTTCATCTTGAATTTAAAACTCCGTTTGAATTATTGATTTCTACAATACTCGCCGCACAATGCACTGACGAGAGAGTCAATATGGTAATGGTTCCGCTTTACAAATCAAAATACAAATCCCCCGATGATATATTGAAAGACGGGATAAATAATTTCAGAGAAAATATTAAATCAATTACATTCCCGAATAATAAAGCAAAATCTATTCTCGAACTGTGCAAGGTACTGAAGGAAAAACACAAAGGGAAGATTCCTCAAACGATGGAAGAACTCACGGAACTCCCGGGAGTAGGCAGGAAATCCGCAAGCGTGATGCTTGGAAACGTATTTGGGAGAAAGGAAGTAATTATAGTTGACACGCATTTAAAAAGAGTTGCCGCAAGGCTGGGATTAACGGAAAACGAAAATCCCGATAAAATTGAATTTGAACTTAAAGATATGGTACCTGAGGATGAACAGCATAAATTTTCAATGCGAATCGGCGAGCACGGGAGACAAATATGCAAGGCGAAGAAACCTATTTGCAGTGAATGTGCGTTTAATGATTTGTGTCCATCAGTAATGAGCAAATGAATATCCCCCGGAGTTTATCCCGATTAAATCGGGAGGGGGAGTAGGGAGAGGAAAACAAATTAAAATAAGACAATGAACCAACAACCTGATTTAACAAAAATC
>CAYWMV010000188.1:0-3021 GCA_964459055.1 uncultured Ignavibacteriaceae bacterium
TGGGGGAAAACACCCGAAGCAAGAACGTTTCTTTTGAAAATTTCCGCATAACCTCCGAGTGATTTAACACCTTCCTGAATTCTCGCACCGCCGCTGTCGTTTATTCCGATAATCGGCGCCCCTACCTGCATTGCCTTATCCATTACTTTGCAGATTTTCTGTGCATACATTTCGGATAATGAACCGCCGAATACGGTAAAGTCCTGCGAAAAAACATACACGAGTCTTCCGTCAATTGTGCCGTAACCCGTAACAACTCCGTCGGATAAATATGACTGTGCATCCAGTCCGAAATCAATACATCTGTGAGAAACAAACATATCAAACTCTTCGAAACTGCCTTCATCAAGGAGTAAATCTATTCTTTCCCTCGCCGTGAGTTTCCCTTTTCTGTGCTGTGCTTTGATTCTTTTTTCACCGCCTCCGAGCATCGCTTTCTGCCGAAGGTCTGATAGTTCCTGAAGTTTTTCTTGTATTGACATCTGTTTATTTATAAAATTTTAAATTGTTTTTACCAGTTGCTATATAATCCGTCGAGTAACATTTCGCGCTTCTCCTCTTCCGAAAGAGCATTGTACTTTTCCTGTTCTTCTTTGAGCATCCTTAATTCAATTTCTTTTTCTACTTCTATTGCCGCAAGTATTTTTTTATATTCAAGTTCTCTCTTCCTTTTTAAAAATCCCGCTGCTACTGCCGGGAATAATTCAAGCAGTAATTCTTCTTTTTCGGTTAATGCAAGTTTTACGTCTTCGAATTCGGGAAGTGCCGGATTATCCTGCTTTTTATATTTGCTTACATCGTAAGGTGTCTCGGTTTTCGTTCCGGCTATTTTCAATCTGAATTTCGGGTCAACGGGATACGGTGTCTTTCCGTAAACGCCTTTTACAAGATTTACATATTGCGTTGAAGTGTTATCATAGAATGGTTTGCCTTTTGCTTCGTCAATAACACAATAAACAGCCTGAACACCCACAATCTGGCTTGTCGGGGTTACAAGCGGCGGCAGACCGGAATCAAGTCTTACAATCGGAACTACTTCGAGCACACGGTTGAATGCATCAGACAGATTCGCCTGTTTTAATTGTGACAGCATATTTGTGTACATACCGCCCGGAATCTGCGCCAGTTTAACTTTCTCGTCGGGTTCGGGGAAATTGAAGTATTTTTCGATTGCCCAGCAATGATGAAGCAGTTCTTCGTGCTTATTCGATTTTGATGCTTCTATTGCCTTGTTAAACAATTTATTTATATCATCAGGCAGACTGTAATTTGAAATATCGAAATCAAGCGGAAATCTTTTCATTTCATCAAAGTTTGACAACTCTTTCCTTATTTCCTTTAATTCTTTGTTAATTGCACCGACTGCATTCAAATTTACACCGGTATCAATATTCATTTTATCGCAGAATATCTGAATCAGTTCGAATGCAGGTGCCGCAGGTCCGCCGGCATAGTTCATTATCACGGTATCTACTATATCAGCACCGTTTACAATCGCATTTAATACTGATGCGAGTCCGAAACCCGGTGTACAATGAGTGTGCAAATCAATCGGCACTTTTACTTCCTTCTTTAGTTTCCTTGTAAGTTCAGCGGATACGCCGGGAGGAATTAAACCTGCCATATCTTTTATTGTGATAATATCAGCACCGAGTTTCTCGAGTTCTTTGGATTTTTGGACGAAATAATCCACCGTGAAAATTTTCGGAGGAATTTTCTTAATACCGAAGAAACCCTTGACTTTATCTTTGAAAGAAAAATGAGGGTCAACCGTATAACATACGGCACAGTCCGCAAGACCGCCGTTTTGCTTAACGTATTTAATAGTTGACTTCATATTGTTCAAATCATTCAAAGCATCGAATATCCTCATTATGTCAATTCCGGATTTTATTGCAAGTCTGTTGAATCCCTCAATTACGTCATCAGGATAAGGATTATATCCGAACAAATTCCTGCCTCTCGAAAGCGCAGTAAGTTTTGTTTTTTCCGTAAATCCTGATTTTATTTTGTCGAGCCTGTCCCAGGGGTCTTCATTAAGAAAACGCATAATTGAATCCGGGACGGCACCTCCCCATACTTCAGCGGCATAAAAATCGGCATCCCTGTATAACGGAAGCACTTTATCAATTTCTTTCTGTGTCATTCGTGTCGCAAATGATGATTGCTGTCCGTCTCTTAAGGTTAAATCTCTTATTAATATTTTTCTTTTCATAGTATTTATAAACTTTTTTGAAATATCAAACTTTAAATTTTCTGAGGTTTTTGTTTGTGAAGGTGAATTTTTCTATAGCAGTTATCATTAAAATATCACGGCATTTTCTGCCCGCATCCGGTATTATCAGTAAAATTTAAATACAAATATATTTAATAAAAATCATTTATAAAATGTATTTAAACATCCGTATTTATATGTTCTAATCCTGAAAAACCTCTGTTAAATTATTCTCCTTCACTTCCTTTAAATAACGCCTGCAAGTTCAGTGAGGTTGTCTTGGTTTTCGTTGCAAGCGAGACGTAAGTTCTCGCAAGATTATCCTTTCCAGCACCGATTACCGTAGTTACGAGCCCTAATGATTCTTTAAGTTTATCCGGAGGTGTGTTTGCGAAGATTCTTTTCCAGACTGCTTCTTCAAAAGCGTTAATAGCAGTCTGTACCTGATGCAAATCATATCCGGATGTATATCTTTCCGTTGCCATCTGTTCCGTGTAGTGCAGAATCGGGATTAATGTTTTATCCTTAACACATACAATAATTTCGTCGCAAAGTCTGGCAAGTTTTTTCTTCGTTCGCTCTTCTCCGACTTTTGTATAGCCCTGAAGTCTGACCGGTTCTATTGTATTGTATGCCTCTTCTACCATTTCATCCTTGAATTTCACTAATAAATCTAATATGTCCATAAAATATTATAATTTTGTAAGTTCAAAATTATGCAAAATGGAATTGAAAAAACAGCCTATTCAATTAAGAATTAAAAATTATGAATTAAGAATATGCATCCATTAAGTATTTAACCGCAA
>CAYWMV010000188.1:3121-5052 GCA_964459055.1 uncultured Ignavibacteriaceae bacterium
TAAGGACACAGAACAATCCGGAATTATGAATATAAAAAATTAACCGCAACGACGCAAAGGACGCAGTGCATTCGGGATGCTGTTTTAACACTAAGGAAACGGAAAAAAGCGTAAGGGGACAGAACAATCCGGAATTATGAATAAAAGAAATACAACCGCGACGACGCAAAGGACGCCAGGGAATGTTTTAAAAAAAAGCAGCGAACATTGCGGATTTGCGGTGAAAAAATAATTGCGAAAATTAAATTAATTCAGATTTAATAAATAATTTACTATTTTACCGAAAAGATAAAAATGCTATGGAAACTCTATTCCTTGTTTTAGGTTTATTTCTGCCGAGAGTAACTCTAATAATTTATTATTTTTTCCTCGGCGGTGTACCTGTTAACACAGTGCCGTTTATTTTAGACATTGCACTTGCGGTCTTTCTGCCGAGAGTATTGATAATTATTTACATTGTGCAGAATCTCGGAACAGATTCACCGTGGTTCTGGATTCACCTTGTAGTCGCATTAATTGTTTATGTTTTCTCAAGTAATAAATTCAAAAACAGGAAGAGATAATTTTATAATTCCGTAAATCTCGCTTTCGCCCCGACTGCAAAACTGTCCGTCAGAAAATATTTTTTATTTTCAGACTTCATATATTTTAAATACGCTGTCAATCCTATCATTGCACCGTTGTCGGTCGTATATTTTGCCGACGGAATAAATATCTTATAACCTTTATTTCTCAAATTTAAAAATTTATTTTTCAATTCCGAATTTGCGGATACACCCCCTGAAACAGCAATGTTTCTTACATCGAGTTTTCTTGCTGAATTTAAAGTTTTTTTCAGAAGGGACTCTGTAACTGCTTCCTGAAAACAGGCACACACATCCGCAATAAATTTTTCGTCTTTCTTTTTTTCTTCGGAAACACTACGGAGAAAATAAAGAACAGAGGTTTTGATACCCGAAAAAGAAAAATCGGACGGTGAATTCTTAACGTTCGCAAGAGGAAATTTGTGGAAGTTCCTGTCCCCTGTCCGGGCTAATTCATCAATAGCAGGACCGCCCGGATATCCGAGTCCGAGAAGTTTTGCAACTTTGTCGTAAGCCTCTCCTGCAGCATCATCAACGGTTGTCCCTATTATCCGGTGCTGAAAATAATCTTCAACAAGAACGAGCAGAGTATGCCCGCCGGAAACAATAAGCGATATAAAAGGAAATTCAGGTTTCCCGCCTTCAAGAAATGATGAATATAAATGCGCCTGAATGTGATTCACGGGAACAAACGGCACTTCAATCGAAGCAGCAAGCATCTTAGCATAATTCATACCGATTAACAATGCACCGATTAATCCCGGTTCATTCGCTGCTGCCACTATATTTACATCCGTTATTTTCACATCCGCTTTTTCAAGTGCAGTTTCGGTAATAGACACAATAGATTTCAGATGTTCACGCGACGCAATTTCAGGAACCACGCCGCCCCATTCGGAATGAAACAACTGGGACAATACAATATTCGAAAGTACGGTATCATTTTCCAGTACCGCCGCAGAGGTTTCATCGCAGGATGTTTCGAACGCAAGTGTAATCATTCAGTAATTTTATGCAATTTCATTATAAGGGAATTTATTTACAATGCAGAAACTTTCATAATACATTTAAAAGAATTATGAATTTTGCATTGAAAACAACATGACGTATTTCAAGCAAAGACGCGATTCAATTAAGAATTAAAAATTAAAAATTAAAAATAAAAACATGATTGCGCTTTTTAACATTAAGGGTACGAAAATGAAAACGGAAAACACTAAAAACATAAAGAAGATTACGAAAAGATACTGAAACTAGTTCAGCACATGATTCGGGATGACAAGCGATGTTTTTTAGACAAATTCAGTTATGGATTCGGGAGACTATGCATAAAGAAAAAATATATTT
>CAYWMV010000189.1:0-5049 GCA_964459055.1 uncultured Ignavibacteriaceae bacterium
CTGCCTGAAAGGCATCATCATACAATACCATTAAATGAGCAGGCTTTAATGCTTGGGCAAAAGCTTGCAAGAGAAAAGGATCTCCAGTTTGCCGGAACAGAAAAATAAGAATGACCTTTTAGGGGAGGTTAAAATGGAAGACAAAAACCTAAATAAAAGCGAAGAATTAATAGAAGCAATGGATTTAAAGATGAAGTATGGGGCACCTGATTTGAAAAAGTTTTACAGGAAATTTGCGGTCAGCGGTCTGATACTTGCTATTATACTCCATGCTTTCTTTATTGCTTCTTATGCATTCTCGATCTATCTGGAGGAAAAAAGAAAAGAGGAAGAATTAAAGCAAAGAAAAGAAGTTGTCCTTAAAGACATTCTATCCGAAACGAATAGTGAAGATGAAGATGCACCTCCTCCGATTGAACAGGAAGTGATTGAACAAAAAGTTATTAAAGACCTGGAATCATTAAATCCCGAACCTGCAGCGAAGGAAAAAGCCGAAATTCAAACTTTGAAATCAATTGAAGAGCAGGTCAAACAGGACCAGACTTTAAGAGGTAGGGAAGAAAAGGAAGGAAGTGATATACCTTCAGACCGTCTTGATAAAGGGAAAATTGAGAAAGTCGAAGAACAGGTGAAAAAAGAAGAACAGAAAGAAGTAAAAAAGGAATCACCTGATAAAGTTTATAAACAGTTTGAAGTTGATAAAGCACCGTCAGCGGTTAACCTCGGGTCCGTCAGGTCTTCAATGAAATATCCCGCGATTGCTCAGCAAAACGGAATAGAAGGCAGAGTCACTGTTCAGGTTCTCGTAGGTAAGGATGGTTCAGTCACTCAGGTCGGAAGCTACAGCGGACCGGATGTGTTCAGAGATGAAGTTACGTCAAAAGTCAGAAATCTTAGATTCAGTCCGGCAATTCAGCAGGGGAATCCTGTAAACTGCTGGGTAACTGTACCGTTCAGTTTTACTCTTTCCCAGTCCGGATTTAAGAAAGAAAAGGACAAGGAAGAAAATAAGGAAGAACCAAACGAGGAATAATAACTGTTCAAATAAATCTAATTTTATTTGAAATGAATGCGGTACTGATAATAAATATTTTGACTTCTTTAGTTGTTTTTGTAGTCGGAGTTTTGATATTAGCCGGAGTGGTTACTCCGGCTATGTCTTCAACAATAAGAATAACTTTCGGGATTATTTTTATGGCTTATGGTGTTTACAGATTTATAAATTTTTACTCCAAGCGGAAATTACTCAAAATCGAGGAAGAACATGAAAGAATTGAAAGGGAAAAAGATAAACTTACAGGAAAAAATGAATAAATTATTGCTGATATTATTTACAGTTACGTTTTTTTTTGCATTTTTTTTTGTTCAGGGATGCGATTTTGGTGAAATAAAACAAAAATCGGTAACCGGGGAAGTTACTGTCTATGTTGATGAAAATCTTGAACCTCTTGTAAACGAATTCAAAACAGAATTTGAAAGAAATTATTTCGAGGCAAAAGTTAATTTTGTAGTAAAACCTGCAAAAGTGGCTATCACTGATTTAATTAACGGCGATATTAAAGATATTCTGGTAGCCCGTGATTTTAATCAGGAAGAATCAGATTTTATTAAAAAGAAAAGCCTTGAATATAAAAAATATGATCTCGCGTACGATGGTATAGGATTTATTTCTAATCCGGAGAACCCTGCGGAAAGACTTACTTCGGATGACCTTAAAAAAATTCTGACAGGGGAAATTACAAAATGGTCGCAGATTAAATCTCAGGATGATGAGCAGAACCTCGCGATCAAAAAGAAAATGACCGGGAAACTCGATGAAATTAAAGTTTATCTCCAGAGACCGAATTCATCAACTTATGAATTTATAAAGGATTCTGTTCTTTACGGTGCTGAATATCTTCAGAGTGCACGAATTTGTTCAACATCTGTTCAGATGCTCGAATCCGTGAGAAAAACTGAAAATAGTCTGGGAATTATCAATCTTGCCTGGCTGACGGTGGGAAGACAGGATATCCTTGATTCAACTGTGAATGCATTGCGGATATCGAGAATACTTCCGTCAGGAAGACAGTATGATTTCGAAATTTTTCATCAGGGTACCGTTGCATACAAGAAATATCCTTACATAAGAAAAGTGTATTATTTCTCAACAGACTATGCAATTACTGCATCTGTCGGTTTCGCTACTTTTTTGCTTAAAGCAGATGGACAGAAAATTTTCCTTAATAAAGGTTTAGTACCGCTTACTCAACCTGTTAGACTGATTCAGATAGAATAAATTAAATTATACAAAAATGATTAATATGTCAAAAAAAATCTCATTATTACTCCTTATTCTCTTTCTGTCAGTGAGTACTGTATTTGCTCAGAACGACAAAAAGGGTATTGATGCCGTAAAAAGAGGAGACTATAATACCGGAATTAATTTACTTAAGGATGTCGTTAAAACAGATGATGATTACGAAGTAAATTATTTCTACGGTTATGCGCTGTTTATGACCGAACAGTATCCGGAAGCCGAAAAATACTTTAAAATTGCTCTCAAGGATGATGACGAAGGCGTTGACGCACTCAGAGGACTCGGTGATATTAAAGCAGTAAACAAAGAATATGATGCTGCTCTCTCGTATTACAAAAAAGCATTAAAAATAGATGCGGAAGATGTTCCTACTCTGATTTCTCAGGCAAACGTTTTTCTTGCACAGGGAAAAATAGATAATGCCATAGATATTCTTCTTAAAGCCGATATTAACAGGCCGAAAAATACAAGTATTCTGACTGCTCTTGGTAATGCATATTATGACAGGGAAACATATCCGCTCGCAATTGATTTCTTCAAAAAGGCACTGAATGTTAATCAAAGATATGCTCCTGCACATTATGGTATCGCAAGATCTTATTTACGGCAGGCAAGAAACATTGAAGATGCAAATAAAAAACAGAAATTATATAATGACGCTCTCGATGAATTCGATAAAGCGATTTCTGCTGACGTGAATTTTGCGGATGCGTATTATGAAAAAGCTTTGATTTTATATACTGCGGGAAAATACGAATCATCCGAAGAAGCCCTGCTTAAATATATTGAACTGAAACCTGCATCATCAAAAGGTAAATATCTTTTCGGTAGAGCCCTGTTTATGCAGAAGAAAACCGATAAAGCAATTCCGGTGTTCGGTGAGTTACTTAAAGATACACTGTATGCTTCTGAAGGAAATTTATATCTTGCAAGAATATATTCCGCTATGGATTCAAAGGATTCTGCAGTTGTTGCTGACAATTATATGAAATCAATAGGATATTATGAAAAAGTTAAATCAACCGATATTGAATTTGAAGATAATATTATGATAGGAAGTATGTTTGCAGAAATGAAAAATATGACTGAAGCAGCTAAATATTATAATAAAGCAATTGAAAAAGACCCTGAAAACGGTGAAGGATACTATGAACTCGGCAAGGGATATTTTAATAATGAAAATTATATTTCTGCCATAGAGAATTTCAATAAAGCGAAAAGTAAAGGATTGAAAACAAGTATATTGTATTTATATTCGGGACTTGCTTATTATTATGAAAAAGATTTTAATAACTCTGCGGTAGATTTCCGAAGTTCAATTGAACAATCACCAACAACAATTTCATATCTTTTCCTTGCGAAATCATACAGACAATTGGGCAGAAAAGATGAAGCCATTAAGGAATATCAGAATGCATTGATCCTGGAACCTGATAATCAGGAAGCAAAGGATGCTATCAAGGTATTGACTACTCAGGAAGAAAATAAACAATAAAAAAAAATGAATAACATTATAAAATTTGCATCGGAAAATAACAAGAGATTCGTTGATGAGTTGATAGAATTGCTGAAGATCCCATCAATCAGCAATGACCCTGAAAGTAAACCGGAAATGCAAAGATGTGCAGAGTGGATTTATAATCAGATGAATTCTATCGGACTTGAAAATGTGAATATTTACAAGACTGAAGGTCATCCGGCTGTTTATGGTGAATGGCTTAAAGCAGGAAAAGATAAACCTACTATATTGATGTATGGACATTACGATGTTCAGCCGGTTGACCCGGTCGAACTCTGGTCAAATCCACCTTTCGAACCGGTGATAAAAGATAATATTATTTATGGCAGGGGAACTACTGACGATAAAGGGCAATTTTATATACATTTCAAGAGTATTGAATCTCATCTGAAAATAAACGGAAAATTGCCTGTTAATGTCAAAGTTCTGATAGAAGGTGAAGAAGAAATCGGAAGTCCTAATCTGGCAAAATTTATTAAAGACAATACGGAACTGCTTAAATGTGATTATATTTTGATATCCGATACGTCTATGTATGATAACAATTTACCTTCAATTTGTTACGGATTAAGGGGACTTGCTTACATGCAGATTGATGTTACAGGACCGAATGCAGATTTGCATTCAGGTTCCTTTGGAGGTGCTGTCGAAAATCCGATAAATGCGCTCGCTAATATTATTTCAAAATTAAAAGACGATAAAGGCAGAATTTTAATTGACGGATTTTATGATGATGTGCTCGAACTTTCTGCTCAGGAAAGAAAAGAGTTTATGAGGCTTCCTTTTGATGAAGAAAAATTCAAAAAAAGTCTTGATGTGGATGAATTATTCGGTGAAGAAGGATATACTACTATCGAGAGAAAATCCGCCCGTCCGACTCTTGACTGCAACGGTATCTGGGGCGGATATCAGGGACAGGGTGCTAAAACTGTTCTGCCATCGGTAGCAGGAGCAAAAGTTTCAATGAGGCTGGTACCGAATCAGGTTCCTTCGAAAATCGAAAAATTATTTATTGATTATGTGAACAAAATTGCGCCAAAAACAGTTAAAATTAATGTAACCGCTTTGCACAGCGGAAATGGTACTATAACACCTATTGATACTCCCGCTGTAAAAGCAGCAATGGTTGCTTTGAAAAAAGGATACAACATTGACCCGGTATTCATGAGAGAAGGCGGCTCTATACCGATTGTCAGTACTTTTAAGGAACTGTTAGGAGCTGATGCTATTT
>CAYWMV010000190.1:0-5017 GCA_964459055.1 uncultured Ignavibacteriaceae bacterium
AATGACAATAAAAATTCTGTCTATGTTTACGGACAGGTTAATGAAGAAGGATATATTCCATTCAAGGAAGGTGCAGACGCGGATTACTATATCGAGAAAGCAGGTGGATATGGATTAGCCGCTGATGAAGGCGAAGCGAGAATAATCAAATTTCATACACGCGGATATTATAAATTAGATGAAATTGAAATTGAAAACGGTGATTTCATATATGTGCCTAAATATGAGAAGAAGAAATTTTCCGAAATTGTAAATGTAATTGCACAGATTGCCAGCGTTGTTCTTGGTGTTTTAACAACATATATTCTTATAAAAAATACGGAATAATTTCATTTGAAATAGTTTTATTTCAACAAAATACATTTTTTTGTTTCTATATAATCTGTTGTTTGCATCCTATAAAAATATATCCCGCTAGGTAAATGGTGTCCGTTAAATCTGACTTCATATGTGCCTGGCTCCAAACTTTCATTTACCATTGTTACAATTTCCTTTCCGGTAATATCGAATACAATGAGTTTAATAATATTTGACTTTGCAACTTGAAATCTAATAAAAGTCATTGAGTTAAAGGGATTAGGATAATTTTGCACAAGTGAGAATTTTTCAGGTGTTTCCGAATCTAGTTTTTTTATACTCAAAACGTTTGTATCGCCATATAGAATCCCGTTCAGAATAGCTCCGTATAATTCATAAGTATAGATATAATCTGACGGGAAATCGGTTTCGGCAGGCATAGTGAAAATTTGCTTATGATATGAAATCCCGAAATCTTTCACAAATTTTATATAATTAGACCACTGAAAAGGTAAAATCAATGTATTAAATGTTTTAAAACGAGTATTCGTATTGAATATAGTTATATATCCAGCTGAATTACAATTGTAATTATATGGTGCACATTGACCCACATTAAATCCTACATTTGCCGCCAATCTATATACTCTTTCGTTATTGCAATTTGTATCAGGGTAATGATAATTTAAAGAACCGTTCAGAGTGTCATACCTTAAATATACGTTATTTCCTTCCTTGCCTGTAAAATTAATGCATTGATAATATAAAGTACCATTTATCCTGAGAGTGTCGGTAATTTTACTAACAATTTTAGAATAAACAGGGTATCCAGGAGTCAACTGGTATCCTCTTTTATAAAACCATTGATTACCTGATTGTATCGGGAAATATTTTAGTGAATCAGTGAATTGATTTTGTGAAAATGTATTGATGTAAAAAAAAACAGAAGCTAAAATAAATATTTTTATTTTCATTTTGTTAATACCATTATTTTCGTTTTACTGAAATTTTTGGATGTTAAACTATAAAAATATATTCCGCTGGCAATATGGCTCCCATCATAAGTAATTTCATAAAACCCGGGTTTTAAAATTTTATTTAAGGGTACCG
The DNA here is from genome assembly GCA_964459055.1 of uncultured Ignavibacteriaceae bacterium. Classification (GTDB taxonomy): domain Bacteria; phylum Bacteroidota; class Ignavibacteria; order Tepidaquicellales; family Tepidaquicellaceae; genus Tepidaquicella. The sequence goes on from CAYWMV010000190.1 coordinate 1,408, forward strand.
CAACTTCACGTCCCAGAATATCAAATATTTTTAACACAGTCATTCCGGAATTAGAAATATGAAATTTGATTTTAGTTATTGAGTTAAATGGATTAGGATAATTTTGTAATAAGTCATATTCACAGGGTATCTCAGTTCTGATTTTTTGAACAAAAACACTTCCGCCATTTGTAGTATTTAGAATTGTTCCGTTGTTTCCGAAAGCCCAGCCCGTTTGAAAATCAATAAATCTAATAGATTCGAGGTTACTTGAACATCCGCTAACTTGTCTGTTCCAATTCATTCCTCCATTAGTTGTTCTCCAAATTGCACCTTCGGAACCCGCAACCCAGCCGGTATACAAATTAATAAAATATAGTGTATAGAAATCAACTGATACGTTTAAGACAGTAAACCAGTTTGTCCCGCCGTCTGTAGATTTTTTTACCGAACTTCCGCATACCCAGCCTGTTTGTGAGTCAATAAAAAAAATAGATTCTAAGATATTAGTTGTCCCGCTGTTTTTCAGCATCCAGCTCTCACCTCCATTTTCCGTCTTAAAGATATATCCGTTTACTCCGGCAGCCCAGCCGGTATTTAAATTAATGAAATAAACAGAATTTAAATTGTACGCAGGTAATCCTGATGATATCCAGTTCATACCTCCATTTGTTGTCCGAAGCAGATTATTGCCAACCGCCCATCCGGTTTGGGAGTTTTTAAAATGAATAGAAAAAAGAGAAGTAAATGATGAATTTTGAACTATCCAGTTTTGACCACCGTTATCCGTTTTTAATATTCCTGATCCCGATACTGCCCAGCCGTTCAGTGCATCAGTAAAATCGATTGCCCTAATAGGGTTTGTTGTTCCTGTTGAATAATCAATCCAGTTATTTCCTCCGTTTACAGTCTTGTATATAATACCCGACTGACTCCCTGCCCATCCGGTTTGAGAATTTATTATATCTGCACATATCAGACTATTTCTAAAACCACTACTTAATATATTCCAGTTTAAACCGCCGTTGGAAGTTCTCAACAAAATTCCCGTACTTCCTGCTGTAAATACATTATCGGAATCCGGTATACCAATGGAATAAATAGTATTTGAAACTCCGCTTGTCTGAGGTTCCCAGTTTAAACCGCTGTTTGTGGTTTTAAGAATTTTTCCTGAACTTCCTGATGTCCAGCCCGTTTGAAAATTCAGGAATCTTACACAATTAATTGTGTTAAGGGAGCCGCTTGACTGATTATACCATGCTGCACCTCCGTTAGTTGTATGTAGTATATTTCCGCCTGCACCTGTTACCCATCCGGTTTCGTGATTAGCAAAATAAACCGAATAAAGAGTATGTGTTGTTCCGCTTGCTTGCAAATTCCATACCTGTCCGCCGTTTGTTGTATTCCGAATCATTCCGTAGTCACCGACTGCCCATCCCGTATTTAAATCAATAAAAAAAATCGAAGAAAAGCTATTTACAGTTCCGCTTGTCTGCCACGTCCATAAATAACCTCCGTCAGTTGTTTTTAAAATAGTTCCAAGCCTGCCCGCAATCCATCCTGTTAGAGAATCTTTTAAGCTTACAGAGAGTAAATTGTTTGTAGTAACATAGGACATAATATTCCAGGTTGCACCCCCGTTACTTGTTTTAAGAATTTTCCCTGAATTACCTGCACATAGTCCTGTTTGGGAATTTATAAAACAAATAGAGTTAAGGTTATCGGAAATTTCGCTTGACAATGTTTCCCAATTTATGCCGGCGTTCGTGGTTTTTAATATTGAACCTGCATCTCCCACAATCCATCCTACTTCAGTATTGATAAAATATACAGAACGGATTGAATTTCCCATTGGTAAAGGATTCTGCCATGACCATTGTGAATAGCAAGAACCCGATAATAAAATTAATACAAATAGATAAAAATTAAATTTCACTAATGGCATTTTCCCATTAAATTTGCATAACAATCTAATAATTATTTACTTTAGAAGCAACATAGTGTAATTAACAGAAAGAATAATACTTGAATAAAAGAGTAGTTTATTTCAGGGGAATTTCATTGTTATTAAAGGAAAAGTACAGAATAAATATAGTATTATCAAATAAATTGTAATTTTTTTAACTTATTGATATATTAATAAGTTTTATGCTATTTTTTGATAAATTATTGCCAGAAACCTAATTTTTATGAAAAAATATTTTATAGTTGGAGGTGCCGGTTTTATTGGAAGTCATGTGGTCAGGACATTACTCCGGGAGGATGGAAATAAAGTATTAGTATATGATAATTTTTCATCCGGAAAAATGTTTCACCTGGAGACTGTCAAGGATAATAATAATCTTGAAATTATTCAAGCTGATGTTAAGGATTTGGATTTATTGAAGGATTCTATGGAAGGAGTTGATGTAGTATATCATTTTGCTTCAAATCCGGATATTTCTAAGGCTGTAACTCAACCGGACATTGATTTCTGGGAAGGAACCTATCTAACGAATAATGTACTTGAGTCAATGAGAATTAACGATGTGAAAAATTTAATTTATTCTTCCGGAAGCGGAGTTTATGGAGATGCAGGTTTTACTGAAACAGATGAAGATTATTCCCCGATGCTTCCGATATCAACATATGGTGCAAGTAAACTTTCTTGTGAAGCATTGATCAGTGCATACTGCTTCATGTTTGATATGAATGCAGGAGTATTCAGGTTTGCCAACGTAGTAGGTCCCAACCAGACTCACGGCGTGGGTTATGATTTTATCAGGAAACTGATGGAAAATGACAAGGAGTTAGTTATTTTAGGTGACGGAACCCAAAGTAAATCGTATATATACGTGTATGATATAATTGCTGCATTAAGGATGATAGAACAAAATTATATGAGAGGATTTTCATACTATAATGTAGCAACGCAGGATTATATTACAGTTAAAGATATAGCAGAAATTGTTACTGAAATTATGGATTTAAAAAATGTTGAATATAAATTCACAGGGGGTGACAGGGGCTGGAAAGGTGATGTTCCTATCGTGAGAATGAATTCGGATAAAATCAGAAGACTGGGCTGGAAAAACAAATATACATCAAGAGAATCTATTTGCGAATCAGTGAAATCTATGTATAAAGATGCATTAGAGAATAAATTCGGATGGAAAGGGACCTTTTTATGATAATATCAAGAGCACCTGTGAGATTGTCAATGGGAGGAGGAGGAACCGATTTACCTTCTTATTATAGAGAATTTGGCGGATTTCTCATTGCTTCCGCTATCAACAGATATGTATATATTTTACTTAACAAAAGATTTGAGGAGACTATAAGACTTTCCTATTCTCAGACCGAAATTGTAGAAAACGTTGAACAAATAAAACATAATATTTTCAGGGAAGCACTGAAATATGCGGGAATAAATAAACAGGTGGAACTGGTTTCTGTTGCCGATGTTCCTTCAAACTGCGGACTCGGTACTTCATCCACATTCACAGTTTCACTAATGAATGCCTTATATGCATACAAGAAAGATTACGTTTCCCTTTATAAACTGGCAGAATCTGCGTGCGAAATAGAAATTGAAATATTAAAGGAACCGATTGGTAAACAAGATCAGTATGCTTCAGCATTCGGAGGATTT
>CAYWMV010000191.1:0-4996 GCA_964459055.1 uncultured Ignavibacteriaceae bacterium
TGATTGGATGATTGGATGATTGGATGATTGGGTGATTGAATGATTGGATGATTGGATGATTGAACACGGAACATACTTAATGATAAGTGTTAAAAGTATTGACCTCATCGGGTAAGTGGAGACAATTGTGTGAAAATAGATTGTCGAGCAGTAATTAAACAAAAATCATTCTAATAAAATATTTTGTGCAGAGACTATATTGATTGTTTGCTTTGTACCTGAATAAGAATATTCTTTAAGCATTTCTTCTTCAGGATTTATTATTATAAGCTCTTTACAATTTAACTCACGACCGGCAATGAGCAGACTTCTTATTTCTCTTTCGAATGTTTTTATATTACTTAAATCATAGCAAACCTGAATTAATTTCAGAATCTTACCATTTTTTTCTACAAGGAAATCAACTTCATAATTATTTTTTGTTCTGTAATAAAATAGCTTTTCATTATTTATAAATTCTTTTTGCTTTAAATGTATTGCTACCAGATTTTCCAGTAATTTACCTTTATTGAAGCCATAGAAATATTCATTTCCCCTTAAAAATGCATTATCATAAGCATAAAGTTTTTTGTTATAAGTAATCTGGTTTTTGTATTTATATGAAAATCTGTTGACCTGAAACAGCAGAAATACATTTTCAAAATACTTAATAAATTTTTCTACAGTTTTATCACTTCTTATTTTCAAATGCCCGGATATTTTACTGTATGAAAATTCGGAACCGGTATTTATTATTACAAAATTTGCTAATTTTTGAATTTCATCTGCCAATCTTATTTTATATCTGATTACAATATCTTTCAATAATATTGATTGCAATAATGTCTCGACATAGTTTTTCAAATCAATATCATATAAAAGTATTTCCGGAAAACCGCCGTTCTCAGTATAATTGTTCAGGTGAATTTTATTTGATATTTTTTCATCAGAACTAAAAACACGCAAATATTCTTTGAATGAAAAAGTGAAAATATAATAAGGCAGATATCTGCCCGTAAGATGTGTTGCTAATTCCGAACTCAAAAGATTAGAATTACTTCCCGTCAATACAAGTTTATATCCCTCTCTTTGCAGACGATTTACGAATAATTCCCACTTACTAAGGTTCTGAATTTCGTCAAGTAATAAATATTCAGGATTGCCGTAAACTGAATTTACGGCTTCAATTATTTCATCATTATTTTTTAAATTTCGAATTCTTTCATCGTCAAAATTTACATATCCGAAATTTTCTGTTTCTCTTAATTTATGTATTGCAAAATAAGATTTTCCCGCTCTGCGTGGACCGATAATGACTTTTATAAGCGAATTATTTTTATTTAATCCTAATTCCGCATCACGTTTTATATATTTCTTGCTTAATGCATTTTTTAAGGTATTTTGCTGCGAATGAATTATATCTTTTATCATAACTCGTAATATTTTAAGTTGTAATATGAGATAATATATATAATTTCGTATTATAAGTCAATCTATTACGAGATTTTAGAAATTTTGATGAATGAATTGGTTTAATTTACATCTATAATGAATTAAGAATTGATGCAAGACGAATTTCACGCGAAGACGCAAATCATTTAAAAATTAAAAATTAAGAACTAAAAATACATACAAGACGGATTTCACGCGAAGGGGCAAAGAAGCAAAGACGCCGAGAAAATAATTTTGAATTTTGAATTATGAATGATTGGATGATTGGGGGATTGGATGATTGGGTGATTGGATGATTGGATGATTGGATGATTGGATGATTGGGTGATTGAATGATTGGATGATTGGATGATTGAACACGGAACGTACTTAATGTTAAATGTTAGATGATAAATGTTAAATGATTGACCTCATCGGGTGAGCGGGGTTGTTTATCTACCGGGTTTATGAACCCGCGAAGCGGGTGAAATATTTATAGAATTATGTATGTGATCAAATTATAACCCGCGGAGCGGGTGACACAAATTATAAATTTTTTCCGAATATTGCGATAAGGATTTTCAGGGGATTAGTTTTTTCCGAAAAGATTTGGAGACAAGGCATGCCTTGTCTCTACACTGAACGGAGGAATATGTTTATTTTTTATGTGGATGGATTTGCGTAATTTTGGGTGTGAGTGAAAATATTACTACAATATTTGATACGAATTTTGTTGTGTGCGATGTGGAGACAACGGGGCTGTCCCCTGTTCATAACAGGATTACGGAGATAGCACTTATAAGGATTCAGGGGAATGAAATTACTGAAAAATTTTCCACACTCATCAATCCGAAACAGCATATTCCCGCATTCATTACTGCAATGACGGGTATCCGTGATGATGACGTGGTAAATAAACCGGACTTTGAAGGAGTGAGCGAAAAAATTCATAATTTCATTTTCAATGGGAATGAAAATCTTGTTTTCTGCGGGCATAATGCATCTTTCGATTATAAATTTCTGAAGGAATCTTTTTTACGGTGCAAAAATGAACTGCCGTTTGAACTGCCGGTACTCTGCACCTGTAAACTCGCAAGGAGGCTGCTGCGTAAACTAAGGAGCAAATCACTTTCAAGCGTCGCAAAATATTTCGGACTGAAGCAGGTACGCGGTCACAGGGCTTATGACGACGCGCTTGTAACTGCAAGGATTCTTCTGAAATTTCTCGATATGCTGCAGGAGGATTATGACTATGAATACATTGAAGACGTCATAAAATTCCAGAACAAAAAAATATATTCCGCACAGAGCAAGTCCCCTGCCCTGAAGCGTATTAATCTTGAACTGAAAAATATTCCCGAAAGACCGGGAGTGTATTATATGCTGAGTTCATCGGGAGAGATTCTTTATATCGGTAAGGCAAAAAATCTGCGCGAAAGAGTCTCAACATATTTCCATCACAATTCGGAACTGCCGCCGAAGATAAAAAAACTTCTGACGAATATCAGGCGCCTTGAATACGAGGAAACGAATTCCGAACTTTCGGCACTGATTCTGGAATCGAGATTAATCAAACAGCACAAGCCGAGATTCAATACCGCAATTAAAAGATACAGGCATCATCCGTTTCTGAAGATTGACATACAGAATGAGTTCCCGAAGATTGAAAGCGTTTACGAAATCGAAAACGACGGTGCATATTATTACGGACCGTTCGTCAGAAGCACTACTGTAAGAACATTAATCAAGGATATTTACGATAAATTCAGACTGCGGAAATGCGAGCCGAAAAATCTGAAATACAGTCCGAAAAATTCCAACTGCATGTATTACGATATTGACAAATGCGACGCTCCCTGCATCGGGAACATCAGCAAGGAGAAATATGCGGAGGAAGTAGTGAAAGTTCATAACTACCTTACCGAAACAGACATCAACTCCGCACAATTTTTACTGAGGCAGGAAATGGAGAAACATTCGGAGGAATTAAACTTCGAGAAAGCCGCATACATCAGGGACAGGCTGTTTGATTTGAACAAGGTTATGTCGAATCAAAAGGTGATTACTTCGGCGATTAACGACAAGAAAATCATTATCAAATGCGATTACGAGGAGCAGAGAGAAATATTTTTCATACAGAACGGAAAGTTAATCAACACTTACCTGCTGAAAAAAAACGATGAATCCGACCAGACGAATATACTGCAGGATTTATGCGATAACACGGAATACCTTTACTTTTCGCTCAACAAATATACGAAGCACAGATACACACAGCAGGAACTGGACGAAATAAAGGTGATTTCGAACTGGCTGGCGAGGAGCAACGGAAACAGTACACACCTTGAACTGCAGGATTTTCACACGCGGGAGGATATTATTAAATTCATTATAACTTAATGCGCAAACCGGAGTATTATACAAAGAAATTTTTTTTCGGACTGCTGAAACTGCTTTCCGGGAAATCAGGTAAAAGCAAGGCACAGCCTTCATTCGAAAAGAAAAGAAATATTCTGCTGATACGTCTGAACAATATCGGCGATGCGCTCGTAACGACACCTTTCATCGGGCAACTGAAAAATAAAATTGACTGTAATATTGACATCCTTTGCCACAAAAGAAATTCAGTTGTATTTGAGAACAATAAATCGGTTGATAATATTTTTATTCTGGAGAAAGGATTTTTTAATTTTTTCAGAACGCTTTTCAGGGCGAGGCGAAAAAATTATTACTGCATTGTTGATACGCACAATGACGTTTCGGCGACAGTGAATTTATTTCTGATTTTATTAAAATCGGAATTCAGGTTTGGTATAAAGAAGCCGGATAACAATTTATATACGCACGCCGTTGATTTACCCGAGCCGGAGAAATATCATTACTGCGAGCGTCCGCTGTTTTTAATGAGTTTATTCGGAATTCAGCCGGATTTCGAAAAAGCCGGACTCGTTTATAACTTCAGCAGGGAAAGCGAAGATTTTGCAAAAGAATTTGTGATTAATAATTTCAAAGATACAAAATTTCTAATCGGAATTAATTTATTTGCGGGAAGTCCGGCGAGATTCTGGGGAACGGATAATTTCAGAAAATTGATTACATTTCTGAAAACCTATCCCGTTAACATTATTCTGCTTGCACCCGCCAGACCGCCTGTAAACATTGACGATTTAGGGAGTGAAGCGAAGATACTGAAAACCGATTTTGATAAACTTGCGGCTGTGATTTCAAAACTCAATCTGCTGATTACGCCTGATACATCGGCGGTTCATCTTGCATCGGTTTACGGAGTACCGGTTTTCGGGCTGTATGTTCACAATAATCCAGATGATATTATCTGGAGTCCTTATAAAACAGATTTCGAATATGCGGCGACGGAGGAGGAAACGCTGACTTCGGTTGTGTATGAGGAAGCGGAGGAGAAGTTGAAGGGGTTTCTGGAAGGGCGTATTTCAATTAAGAATTAAAAATTAAGAATTAAAAATTAAGAATTAAGAATACATGCAGAACGGATTTCACGCGAAGTCGCAAAGGGGCAAAGACGCAGAGAAAATAATTATGAATTTTGAATTAATGAATTGCTCTTAAA
>CAYWMV010000192.1:0-4980 GCA_964459055.1 uncultured Ignavibacteriaceae bacterium
AATCACTCGGGACAAAATTAATAATTCAAAATTCATAATTCAAAATTCAAAATTCATAATTCAAAATTCGTAATTCATAATTCATAATTCAAAATTCGTAATTCATAATTCATAACCCGGCCAAGCCTGAACCAAAATGTTTTTATATCTTAATAAAATCTGCGTTAATCTGCATAATCTGCGTAATCAGCGTGCCAAATTCGTAATGCTTGCCTTGTCGCTTGTTACTTTTTTCTTGCCGGTTTAGATACAATTTGAAAACTAATGGAATATCTTAATAAAATCTGCGTTAATCTGTATTATCTGCGTAATCAGCGTGCAAAATTCGTAATGCTTGCCTTGTCGCTTGTTACTTTTTTCTTGCCGGTTTAGATACAATTTGAAAACTAATGGAATAATTCAAAATTCATAATTCAAAATTCATAATTATAAAGTGTGTTTGTTTAAAAATCCTGTTTGGTGAGATTATAAAAATGAGAGGTGTGCGGTTGTGTGTCTGTTGTTAATCTTCTTTGAACCAGGCGCTCTCGACATCATAAGCACCTATGATGAATAATTTTGAACAGAATTCGCCTTTGAATTTTCCCGTCTTAACGCATCTTTCGTGATTTCTCCTGACGGTATCGGGGTTGTCAGCCCTTTTATCCATCCAGAATATATCCAGTTCTTTATTGCATTGCGTGCAAAAAGTCGGTTTATCGGAAATGTACTTATTCTCTCCCTTAGCCTTACTTTTTTTGGACTTCGAAATTTTTTTCAACTTTGTAGATTTTTTCAAAATTATATCAGTTTATTTACTTAAAATTAAAAACAATTGGTAATGAAAAAAGTTCAATAATAAATAACTCTGCATAAATTTATTGAAAATAGAGGGAACTTTTAATGTTTGATTTTTCAAAAAAATGCACATTTAACATTTTATATTAATAATTATTTTAATAAGTTTGCTATTAGCAAATGAAATTATATGAAAATATTAGAAGCAATTGCATTACTTAAAAATTCCTGTGTCCTTAACGACGAAAGAATAAGGGATGAAATTAAACTGTCTCCGGCGGAGTTCAACGGTATAATGTCACTCGATAAGGGCGAAAAAATTACCTGCCAGGCGCTTTCCGGTAAAATGGGACTTTCGGTTTCAAGAGGAAGCAGGGTGATTAATAAACTTCTTTCAAATGGTTATTTCAGAGATGAGCAGTTTGAAAATGACAAAAGATGCAGTATTATTTCGCTTACCCCTGAAGGAGTTAAGGCAAAACAGAAGATTAATGATATTCTGGAAAGTTGCGAAATGAAAATTACTTCGAAACTTACCGAAAATGAAATTGAGGATATGAAAAAATGCCTGCGGAAACTTATTGGTTTAATGAGGGAATAATTTTCCCGCCGCCTGTCCCTTTAGAAGGGAAATGCATGAATCCGGTTACAAATATTTTGACTTTTTATTTTACTTTACGGATAAATAATTACAATGACATTTAACGGATATTCAGGTGCCGCAGATTTCTGGATGCTTGATAAAAATATTACATTTTTAAATCACGGTTCTTTCGGTGCCTGCCCTGTTCCCGTTCTCGATGAACAAATGAGATTCAGGAAAAAACTTGAATCCGAACCGCTTAGATATTTCGTGAGGGATTATGAGGAAGATTATCTTAAAGCTCAGTTCGCTCTTGCCGAATTTACGGGATGCAGTCCTGCCGATTTGGTTTTTGTCAGCAATGCCACGTCTGGGGTGAATACAGTTCTGAAATCGCTCGATTTGAAACATGGCGGCGAAATTCTTTTTACTAATCAGATTTATCCCGCCTGCCGTAATACGATTTTATTTTTACATCATACAAAGGGTATCTCTTATAAAGAAGTTAAAATAAATCTCCCGGTTACTGTTCAGGAGGAAGTTGTGAATCAGATAATGGAAAACGTAAATGAGAATACAAGACTTGCCCTGATAGACCACGTCTCATCTCTGCCCGGTATGGTTTTTCCAGTTAAAGAAATTACGGAGAAACTTCAGAGCAGGGGAATAGAGGTCCTGATTGACGGGGCTCACGCTCCGGGTATGATTCCGCTTAATATTTCCGAAATTAATCCCGATTATTATACGGGAAACTGCCATAAATGGCTCTGCACTCCCAAAGGCTCTGCTTTTCTGTATGTGAAAAAAGACCGTCAGGAGAAAATTCATCCGCTTGTCACAAGCAGGATTAATTTGGACAACGGACAATATAAAAGCGATTTTCAACTCGAATTTTCGTGGCAGGGAACAGTTGATCCGGGTGCCGTGCTGACCATTCCGGTTGCATTAGACTTTTTAAAATCACTCGATGACAAAGGAATAGAAGGTCTGATGAAGAGAAACAAAAAACTCGTTTTCGATGCCGCTGAAATGATTTGCGGTGAATTCGGTATCACGATGCCCTATCCGGAAGAAATGACAGGTTCAATATACGGAATCCCGTTTTTCAGGGATGAAGTAATAAATGAAACACCCGTCAACAAGAGAAGCAGTCTTCAGGAAATATTATTCTTTGAGTACAACATAGAAGTTATGGTAAGTTACTGGGAAAATCCGCCCGACAGGTTATTAAGAATTTCGGCACAGGCATATAACTCGCCTGCACAATATGAATATTTACTTTCGTCATTAATTAAAATTTTAAAATAAATAATATGAAAGCACAAATTTTTAAAATCATTTTTCTTTTTTTATTTTTAATTACTTCAGCAATGAACAATAATTATGCACAGGAATCAAAAAGCAGTATTGACGCTTCCTCGAGACAGGCAGTGAAAAATCTGCTAATAGAAAAATTCGGAGAACCGGAGAAATTCCGCATTGAAAGAGGTGTGGAGCAGACAGCGGATTTCTGGCTGGAAAGCGACGGTAGTAAAGATGAATTTCAGAAATTCTGCCTCGATAATTTTGCCGCATCAGGAAATGCTCAAAAGTATCTTTTTGACAGAATAGAATTTTTCAATGAAACAATGTACGGTTATTTTACCGAGATGAGCATAAAACTCCGTATGCCGCTCGACCTTGAAATGGGCGACGTTCAGCCTGTGGATTTGATTATGGGAGGATTCAATCCCTCTGCTCATTTGCTCGATGACCTCTTTAGTAATAAATATGCGTTTATCGTACTTCTTAACTTTCCGAGATATTCTCTTGAAGAAAGAGAAAAATTCGGAATGAACTGGAACCGTCAGGACTGGGCTTATGCAAGGCTCGGCTCTATGTTCAGTGCAAGAGTGCCCGCTGAAATCAATCAGAAAGTAAATGAAGCTTATACGCTCGGCGATAACTACATTTCCAATTACAATATCGTGATGAACACGCTGATTGACGATGAAATGAAATCACATTTTCCCGAAGGGCTGAAACTGATTTCTCACTGGGGATTGAGGGACGAACTTAAAGCGAGATATGCAACGGCAGGGGACTTACACAAACAGGAAATGATTTATCAGGTTATGCAGAGAATTATCCGTCAGGAAATTCCTTCAAAAGTAATAAATAAAGATGAGTATAAATGGAATCCATTCACAAACAAAATTTTTAAAAACGGTGCGGAAGAAACCGTCGCCGTCCGTGAACAGGATACAAGGTATCTGATGCTGCTGAACAATTTCAAAGCGAATAAACTCCTCGACGACTACTATCCGGGACTGAATACACATATGAAAAGAAGTTTTGATCTTGGCAGGGAAGTTTCAGAAAAGGAAGTTGAAGATATGTTCGATGAAATGCTCAAATCTCCGCAGGTTAAGAAAGTTGCGCAGATTGTGAAATCCAGACTCGGCAGGGATTTGAGACCGTTTGATATATGGTTTACAGGATTCAAATCGAAATCGAAAATTGACGAAGCGGAACTCGATAAAATTGTAAAAGCAAAATATCCGGATGTCGAGGCATTCGAAAATGATATTGATAATATTATGCTGAAACTCGGATTCAGTGATGAAATCGCTGAATATGTCGCAGAGAAAATCAGAGTAGATAATTCACGCGGAGCGGGTCACGCAATCGGAGCAGCAATTAAAGAATTCAAGGCGAGACTAAGAACGAGAATCGGAAAAGACGGTATGACCTACAAGGGATTTAATATAGCGGTTCACGAACTTGGACATTGCGTTGAGCAGACGCTCACATTATATAAAATGGACTATTATACTCTTAACGGTGTGCCGAATACGAGTTTCACTGAAGCATTTGCATTTGTATTTCAGGCACGGGATCTCGAACTGCTCGGAATAAAAAATGAAGACCCCCTCGCGGAAGATTTGAAAGCACTCGATATATTCTGGAGTACGTATGAAATTATGGGCGTCTCTCTTGTGGATATGAAAGTGTGGAACTGGATGTATGCAAATCCCGATTGCACTCCGGCTGAATTGAAAGAAGCCGTTGTTGGAATTGCGAAAGATGTCTGGAACAAATATTATGCTGATGTATTCGGGATTGAAGACGTAATTCTGCTCGGCATTTATTCACATATGATAGATAATCCGCTTTATCTTCCGAATTATGCACTCGGTCATCTTATACAGTTCCAGATAGAGGATTATCTGAAAGATAAAACTGTCGGACCCGAAATGCAGCGTATGTGCGCCGCAGGAAATATCATTCCACAAGCCTGGATGCAAAATGCAGTCGGCTCAAACATCTCCGTCCGGCCGCTCCTCCACGCCGTTGACGAAGCCCTGACTCGCGTAAAATAAAATATTGTCCCGGAACAAGTTGTTTTCTGGTTTCGAAGCTCCTGAAACTGTGTGAAAATTACATATCATGCATTTTGTCATTCCCGCGTATGCGGGAATCCATTGCTTATAGAGGAATTTTCTGAATTCCTGATTTCGCAGGAATGACAATCTGTAGGTTTTCGAAAATACTCCTTCCCAATGTCTATCCCGAGTCCTCGGGACTCCGGCTTGGGAAGGTTTTTATACCTTCCTCATCAGAACCGCCCTGCTGAAAAA
>CAYWMV010000193.1:0-4965 GCA_964459055.1 uncultured Ignavibacteriaceae bacterium
GAATTTCACTTAAAATAATTTGGCATTGTAATTGCTTTGTAAAATACTGAATTAACAAGTGATAATGAAAAAATTAATTTACTATTTTAAAATCAGTAAAATAATTTTTGTTTCAGGATTTTTATTAATATCGAATATTGTATCATCCCAGACGTGGAGGCAATATCATATTCCGTCGGGTATTACAACAAATATAAACTTTTCTTATACAAGTTCGGGAAATTCCGGCAGTACAGGAGGGTACAGCGGTTTTTTGCCGGAGAATTATTCATCAGATACATCCAGATTTTTTTCCCCGATTGACATTATAAATGACCCGTCAGCATATCCCTGGCGGACAACTGTGAAAATTGGAGGAGCAACAGGAATTTTAATTGATCCTTATCACGTGTTAACGGCGGGACACATAATAAGTTTTTCCGCATCATTCGGGACAACAAAAATTATTCCCGCATATTCTCAGTTCGATTCGCCTTATGGGTACGCCTGTCCGGTATGTGTTTATTTATTAAGCGATTATTCTTCTACAGGACCGAAAGACCTTGGTATAATAAAACTTGACCGTCCGCTTGGAGCAATTGCGGGTTGGAACGGCTACGGTTACAATAATTCAGACACGTTTTTCACATCATCAAAAATATTCTTCAATCCGAATTATCCGTGTACAGGTTTGTATAACGGTGAATATCTTTATAACTGGAAAGGTGTTTTCAATTCTGCGTACACTGAATATCTGATTTCAGGCAGGACCGGTATTTCCGGGATGAGCGGTAGTTGCGCGTTTACAAAATTAAATAATGAAAATGTTGTATTCGGACTAGTGGTTGCATCAGGTATTAAATTCAACAGAATAACATCTCAGAAATATGATGCGATTAATGCAGTAGTAAATTATAATCTGCCTTCTGTTCCTGATGTTGTCCCGTTTTGTGTAAAATCTTATCCCTCAACATTTAAATCGGGTTCTCTTATTGATTCTGTTACTTTCGGTATTTTAAACTATTCGGATTTAAATTTAACGAATAAAAGTATCACCGTGAAATTATACATTTCAAATGATTCGATAATAACCGAAAACGACGACCTTTTGACAGAGTATGTACATAATCTTAATACTATTTCTAAGGGCTCGAATAGAATTTCGCAAAATAATATTACATCCCTCAATAAACCACCGGGAAATTATTGGCTTGGTATAATTATTTCGGGTGATGATAATCCAAACAACAATATTACCGGATGGCGTGATTGTGCGAAAATATACATTAATGATACGGATAATATTTATATTAAGGGGAGGATTGTTTCTTCACAGAGCGGAAACGGGATAAACGGAGTTAATATAAACGGATTTCCCTCAAATGTAATTACAGATTACAACGGTTTTTACGAATGTGCGGTTCCTTTAGGATGGAGCGGCACAATTACTTTATCGAAAACCGGATATCTCATTACACCTGCAACTTATTCATTTCAGAATGTAATATCCGATACAACCCTGAATTTTGCTATTTCAAAAAAAATTCACAATGTGTCCGGCATAGTAAAGTCATTTGTTTCGGAAAAAAGGATATGCGGAGTCAAAATGAGCGGGCTTAAAGGGGAGCCGGTTTCTGACACTGCGGGAACATTTTCTGCGGATTTGTATCACGGATGGTCGGGCAGAGTAGTTTGTTCTAAGAACGCTTATGTAATTAATCCGAATTATTTCGATATATCTTATATATCTGCTGATTTTTATAAAGAAATTTCGGCTGGTTTGAAAATTAGCGGCTATGTTTACAACGAAGTCGGAAGTCCGATTCAAAATGCGGTAATTTCGGGATTCCCGTCGGGTAATATATTCTCTGGAAGCGGCGGTTATTATTCGGCATATCTGGATTCGGGATGGTCAGGTACAGTATCACCATTCTTCGGTTCTTATATTTTCAATCCCGCAATGAGAACTTATAACAGCATTACATACAATTTTGAATATCAGGATTTCCAGAAAACGGTCAATCAGTATATGACGCTGCAACTCAGGTTATATCTCGGCGGTGCTGCAGTTTCAGGCACGGATTCTATGACAACTTTTTTAAACAGAAGGGAATTTTTACCTCAGGTTCCTCCTGATTCATTCAGCAGTAAAAACAACCCGTTTATCTATAAAAAGCAGTCAGCAGATTCAGTATCAAAAACATTTCTTGAGAACCATCCTGAAATTGTTGACTGGATATTAATTGAGTTAAGGTCAGTTAATAATGCATCAGTTGATACAATACCCGCATTCTTGTGTCAAAATGGCAGAGTTATGAGTTTATTCGGAGATACTGTGATTAATCTTGGATGCGGAGTTCAGCCGGGAATTTATTATATACTCATCAGGCACAGAAATCACATTGCCGTTATGTCTGCGACAGCGGTGTTCATATCTTCATCGACATCAATGTATGACTTCACTACAGGTACAGATAAATATTATGGAAATTCTGCCGAATATCTGGGTAGCGGAATTTACGGGCTTTTTTCGGGCGACGCAAACAGGGATGGCAGAATAAACAGCAATGACTTCACGATATATAATGCAGATAACGTTAATGCGAAGCACGGATACAGAAACACAGATTTTACACTCGATGGATATGTTACAGGTTCAGATTTTAATAAATATGCACCGAATAATAAAAACAAGGTATCAAGTAAAATCTTTTAGCAGATGAAAAAGTATTTATTATTATTCTCGTTATTATTCTCCTGTATATTATACTCAAAAAATGTATATGTACTTGATACAAACGTAATTGTAAGTCAGAAACTTCAGGTAATAAATAATTCAATGGTAAACGGAGGAGAATTTTCTATAGAATATCAGATTAAGGGTACTAACCTGTCATCAGCCAATACACTTGCTTCACTTAACGCAGACATTTTATATGATTCGAACTCTATAAGATTTACTTCCGGCAGCGACTGGAATTCGGAAATAAATATTCAAAACGGTTACAGTTCTAATATTAAAAGTAATCCTTCGGATTCAGGCTCAAAAAGATGGTTAAGGATTTCAATCCTCGCTCCTGACCTGAATGCAGACGGTTCAGGTTTTGTAACAGGATTTAATTTAACTGAACAGTATGTCCCGGTCGTCAGACTGAATTTCATTATAATTGACAATACAAAATCTGTTACTCTGTCAATAGAAAATAAAACAAATCAGGCAGGGTTGTTCCTGAATCCGTCAAATTCACCGAACACATTTGAGATTAGCGACCGGATTCTTGCCCCGCCTGAAAATATTAATGAACAGCCGCTTCCCGTTAATCTCGCATCTTTTTCCGCATCGGTGAAGGGAAGAGATGTGGCTTTGGAATGGAAGACCTCATTTGAAGAAAATAATTCTGGTTTTTATCTTGAAAGAAAAAATTCTGCTGGAGGAAAATGGCTCAGTATTGGATTCATTGCCGGAAAAATTAACACTAACACTTTAACCGAATACAGGTTCACGGATAAAAAATTAGTAACGGGAGACTATAATTACAGGTTAAAACAAACTGACCTGAACGGAAATTATACGTATTACGATTTGCAGGGTAATATTAAAATCGGCATACCTGATAATCTGTCATTATCACAGAATTACCCGAATCCTTTTAATTCAAGTACGAAAATTGACCTTGAATTACCTCAGCAATCGAATATAAAATTGTATTTGTACGATATTGCAGGGAGGGAAATAAAAAGAATAATTAATAGCGAAGAATATCAGGGTGGTTATTACACAATAGATATTGATGCAGGTAATTTACCTAGCGGGACATATTTCTGTAAGTTGACGGTAAATGATAAACAACTCGCAAATAAAAAGTTAATATTGCTGAAATAGAATCAAACTGCCGTATCAATAAAAACAAAATACCAGGATGATTAACACAAATAGAATAAATATACACATTAGTGTGATATTCTTAATTATGTGAGAAAATTTACTTATTAATCCGGCTTTTTTTATCTTCGGGAAAATCTTAGTACACGACAAAATATCAAAATAAATTAAACAGTTCTGGCTCCCTAAATTTTATTATATTACTTAAGTTGATATCTTTTTCGTATAATTATCTGTTATAACATAATTTCACAGCCCACAACTGTAGAACCTGTGTGAAAACCGAAAGCTGAGACTCATCGAAAATACTCCTTCCTAAACTCCGGCTTGGGAAGATTTTTTTTTATGTTACAATATACATATTAATTCCTGTGATTGAAACAAAACGTATAGACAGGGCATGCCCTGTCTATACCATTAAAACCTTACTCCTTCCCAAGCTCCGGCTTGGGAAGGTTTTTGCGGTTTTTTTGAAAATACTCCTTCCCAAGCTCCTGAGACTGTGTGAAAACTCAAAAATACTCCTTCCCAAGCTCCGGCTTGGGAAGGTTATTGCGGTTTTTTTACTGCTTGACAATCTATATTCACACAACCTCTTTTGAGCCTACGTGAAAACCAAAAGCTGAGACTCTTGTCATTCCTGCGTATGTCTTATGACCCCGGCTTGTCGGGACGGGAATCCATTGTTTTTCGAGGTTATTCTGGATTCCAGCGAAAGTTTTTAAAACCCGGCTTGTCGGGGTAGGAATCCGGGAAAAACATTCAAAAAACTAATTTTATCTATTGACTTCCCGGTTTTTCTGTGTTATTTTTGTAATACCATATTTATATATGGTATATTAAAAATGGAGGAATTATAATATGTATTCGGGCAAACAAAAATATGAATTCGTTCCGCAAGGACTGAAAGTGAATCTGATAAAATGTCATAATTTTGTCATATTTTTGAGCATTTTTTAAAAAATATATTACTGTATTATCAAGCACTTAAAATGTCATATATGACATTCCCGTAAAGTTTTTTGAAATAATATAAAGCGTAATTTACTCATCCGATGAACTCGTTCAACGGATGTGTCTGAATTCCAAAAATCTGTGTAAAT
>CAYWMV010000194.1:0-4904 GCA_964459055.1 uncultured Ignavibacteriaceae bacterium
ATCTGCGTGCCAAATTCGTAATACTTGCCTTGTTACTTATCACTTTTTTCTTGCCGGTTTACTCAGAATTTGAGAACTAAAGAAATAATTCAAAATTTATAATTCATAATTCAAAATTTATCATTGAACAGGTGCCTCACCGCCAGATACGGATGCCTGAAAATCATCCTCGGTCCCGAAAACCTCATCACCTCCCTTACCCTTACCCTCATCTCCGGCTTATAACAATGCACCTCGCAGTTCGTGCAAACCGGTTTATCCTCCTTAAACGGACATTTAGCCAGCCGCTCACTCGCATAATCCCGCAACTCCCTGCACTCATCACATAAATCCTTTTCCGTAAAATGATTCTTCACACAATATAACTTAATCATTTTCTCTACAGTTATCCTCTCCCGCCTTATCCTTCGGTTTTCCTTAATATTTTTTTTCTGCTCTGCCATTATATTATTAAAACACAATTTCAAAATATTTCATTCATTATTTTTTAATTAATTAACCCTGCTGTAATTAATTATTAAAACATACCCAAACCAATCCCGAGCCAAAACATTTTTATAATTTACTTAAGTTGACCGTTTATCCTTATAATATATTGTAATATCATATATTTACAACCCACGACTTTAGTCGTGGGGATTAAAGTGAAACACCAATGTTTATAACCGTTTTAACGGTTTTATATTTAATAACGGTCAACTTGAGTAATTTAATAAAATCTGCGAAGATCTGCACAATCTGCGTCATCAGCGTACCAAATTCGTAATGCTTACCTCGTCACCTTGTCACCTTGTTACCTTGTCACCTTGTCACCTTGTTACCTTGTCACCTTGCCACTTGTTACTTGTTTAAATAACAATAGTCCTGAAATGAATTTTTAAAAAACTGCATTATACTTATATTAATTCGCAAATAAAACATTTTTAACCGAAAACATTGTATAATGACAGAAAAAGAATTTGAAACCGCAAGAGTTATATCCGAACATAAAGAAAGATATATCATCGGAGTTAATAACAAAATTTACGAAGCGGAAATCACAGGCAATATGCGTTATACCGCAAACAGCCGCGATGATTTTCCTGCCGTCGGTGATTGGGTTTCGGTTGCGGTTTATGACGACGATTTTGCAATCATACATGAAGTTCTCCCCCGAACATCCGTACTTCTCCGGCAGGCAGTAGGACAATTCGGAGAAATGCAAATTATTGCCGCAAATGTTGATTACGCTTTTATTACTCTCGCTGTTGATAGAGATTTCAATATTAACAGAATCGAGCGATACCTGACTATTTGCAATTCCGCAAACGTTAAACCGTTTATAATTCTCAGCAAGACCGACCTTATAGACATAAATGAACTCGGATCGTTAATCACTGATATAAATTCAAGAATAAGTAATGTACCTGTAATTACTGTCAGCAGTCAGACACATAACGGAATCGAAGAACTGAAATCAATTCTGGAAAAAGATAAGACTTACTGCTTCCTCGGCTCATCCGGAGTCGGGAAATCAACTCTGATAAATATTCTGCTCGGAAAAGATATTATTAAAACAAGTTCTCTCAGTGACAGCACCGGCAAAGGAAAACACACAACCAGCCGCCGTGAATTATTTATACTTGAAAACGGAAGTATATTAATTGATAATCCCGGTATGCGGGAAGTAGGAATTGCGGATACATCGGACGGACTTGAAACT
The DNA here is from genome assembly GCA_964459055.1 of uncultured Ignavibacteriaceae bacterium. Lineage (GTDB taxonomy): Bacteria > Bacteroidota > Ignavibacteria > Tepidaquicellales > Tepidaquicellaceae > Tepidaquicella. The sequence continues at coordinate 1,703 of CAYWMV010000194.1, forward strand.
ACATTCGATTCCATAATCCGGATTTCAAAAAACTGTAAATTTTCAGATTGCAGACATATTAATGAGAAAGGTTGTGCGGTGATTGATGCTGTCAAAAAAGGCATTATAGACGAATCATCCTTCAAAAATTTCCATAAAATGGAACGTGAAAAAATCCGTTTCCAATCCACCGTCGCCGACAAAAGAAAAAAAGATAAGGATTTCGGCAAAATGGTCAAAGAAGTTATGAAATACAAAAAACGCAACAAATACTAATCTCTCCCAACTTTATCAACAAAACCTTTTATCCCGCAGGGATTTAATATTTATTTCTTTTGCAAAATTTCGTGCACTTAGTGAAAATTTCAGTGGCTTTAGTGCTAAAAATGAATAATGCAGATATGATTTATATAAATTTTTTACAAAATTAAATAATAAAAAATTAATTAATTGACTTACTCTTCGTATGAATATTTCATTCTAAATTTCTATCGTATCTGTAAAAACTCAATCGGCATTCCTTCCTCCTCTATAAAAGCAACCACTACTCCCTCTGACGGACTGTTCGGTTCTATTATTACCTTTTTTCCTTTTATTGCTTCATATACATCGTCAACTTCAAACGCGAGATGAGGTTTTGTTTTTACTATTTCAGGCAGTCCGCAATCTTCTTCGTATCGCATCCATTCAATTCCGTAACTGCTGTTTTTATATCCGGAATAATATACCTTATAATCCTTAAGATACACTTCCCTCTCTCTCGGTTCATCAGTCGGTATTCCCAGGTGATGGTATTTCATTTTTATTTTCCCGCTCATATTCATTTTTTTTAAAATTATTGAATATAAAGATAAATCAAAACCCACAAACTGATTATACCTCAGATATTTCTTTATCCCGCTCCCCGGATTATTCTTGAACATAACTAATTAACATTATTGAAATTTTTACGTATATAAATAAAACAACCTGTATGAGTAAAAAGAAATTAATTAATAGGATAATATTTATAATTATAGTTATTATACTTATACTTTTAAGTTATTCTTTTCTGTACGGAAAACTATTTCCCTACTCTCCTCTTAAAATCGGTTTCACAAAATATGAACAGCCCAATACTGTAATTTACATTCAAAACGGAGCGGAATTCACCGACTTCACAAAAATAGATACCCTGATTCCGGCTGTAGAAAATTTCCATCAGCTGAAATTCATCAGCAAACCCGAAATATTCATATTCAGAGACAGCAGCAGTTTCATCAGTCGTTCACCTTCGAAAGCAAGATTCTGTGTTTTTTACAACGGAAGACTTGTCATATCTCCGTGGGCATTAAGAGAATCGTACGAAGGTAAAATTTCACTCGTAATTTATCTCCGCCACGAATTATCACATACTTTAATCTATCAGCACACAGGAATAATAAATGCAATCAAATATCCGAAATGGCTTCTCGAGGGTATTGCAGTTTACAGTTCAAACCAGATGGGTACTTCTTTTTATCCTTCAAAGAAGGAAACCTATGAACTGATAAGAAAAGGATATTTTATGCCTCCGGAATACTATGGAACCAGAGACGAAGAAAAAATTAAACTTGATTTCGATAACAGCATTGCATTTGTATATTCCGAATTAGCCTGCATCGTTGATTACCTAATTCAAAAACACGGATTCGAAAAATTTCTTACATATATGAAACAACTAATAGACAATCCCGACAACAACGAAGTATTCAAACAAATATATAATATGGAATTCGAAAAATTCATTTCGGAATTTAAGGAATATGCAAATAACACCCCCTATTAAATATATTAAATGTAACCTTTTATTATAGAGCATTAATCATTTCATAATTCAAAATTCATAATTCATAATTGAATCGCGTCTTTGCGGTTATTTTTCAATTCATAATTCAAAATTCAGAATTCATAATTGAATCGCGTCGTTGCGGTTATATTTTTATTTAACATTGAACATATTTGCATAATTATTACATAATCATTAAGTTGTAAAGAATTTAAACCCGTCAACAATGACTTCGAAATATAAATATCATAAAATCCCGAAATCGAGAATTGCAACTTTTGACGTTGTTTCCGTCGGAATGCTGAGACATCACGTGAGTGCCCTGCTCGAATTTGACGTTACCGATAGCAGACTGAAACTCCGGGAATTCAAAAACAGCGGTCAGAAAGTTTCCTTCAATGCATGGATTATTAAAGTAATCGGAAATACTTTAAGCCGCCACCCCGAAGCCGCTGCTTATTTATGCAGTAAGAAAAAACTTATAACTTTTGATGATATTAATATTTCAATAATCGTAGAAAAGATACTCGATGACAAAAGAGTCCCTATTCCTTTGGTGCTGAAAAAGACAAATGAGAAAACCGTTTCGGAAATCACGCGGGAAATAGAGGATGCAAAAAATCAAACTTTATCGGAAGACGGCATCGTTCTGAATAAGCAATCAAAGTTTTATGAAAGGCTGTATTACATTCTGCCGGGATTCCTCCGCAGATTTATCTGGAAATTTATGCTGGGACATCCGTAAATTGCTTACGGAAATATGGGTAATGCGGTTGTAAGTTCTTTGGGTATGATGGGAAAAATAAACGGCTGGTTCATTCCCAAATCAGTTCATCCCGTTTGTTTCGGAATTGGCTCTGTTATTAAAAAACCGGCTGTAATAAAAGACGAAATAAAAATCAGGGAAATTCTGAATATGACAATATTATTTGACCACGACGTAATTGACGGCGCCCCTATGGTAAGATTTTTAAAAGACCTGACCTTCAATATCGAAAACGCCTCCGGATTATAAATCAAACATCTCACAATTTTACCTATTCCGTTTATTTTGAATCTGAATAATTTTAGTTATAATTAAAATATGTAATATACTGATATTTCAGATATTTATAGCCCACGACTTCAGTCGTGGGGATTAAAGTGAAACACCAATATTAATAACCGTTTTAACGGTTTTATATTTTGTAACGGTCAACTTCTGTAATAATATTTCCTTTGCAGTCTTTGCACCTTTGCGGTCTTTGCTCCTTTGCGGTCTTTGCGTGAAAATCCTTATCCCGTTAGTTCTTAATTCTGTTTATAATTGCATGATAATTTCCTTTGCGGTCTTTGCCTCTTTGCGGTCTTTGCGTGAAAATCGTTATCCCGTTAGTTTTCAAATTCTACATAAAATTGCAAAATAATTTCCTTTGC
>CAYWMV010000195.1:0-4871 GCA_964459055.1 uncultured Ignavibacteriaceae bacterium
AAACTAAATTATTTGTTCTTTTTGCTTTAATTATCGTTCTTACAATCTCATCCTGCAGTGACCCTGTTACAACAATAACGCAGATTCTCGAAAATAAAGTTACCGCAAAGGAAAGACTCGATTCCGCAAATGCACAGGCAATGAGGAAATACGGCTCCAGTGCAAAACTCGTTCTGATACTCGGTCAGAATGTACTGTTCGAAGGCGTAGATAAAGGCAAAACCGATATTTCTATTATATCAGCGTTGTCAGATCCGAATACTCTCGGTGCCTGGATTTATGTTTTCAAAAAACCCGGAACCGATTCACTTGCTGTCTTTACTCCTAATCCTGTCCCGGGGAACACGGATTGCATCGAACTAACGAAAGTATTCAATCTGAATACCCTGCTCGGATTAATTGCAGATACATCTGCAAGGAATATAGTATCAGGCGCACTCGCTTTGATTAACAATTCAAATTTCAATATTAACACATCGTTTAATCAACTTGTCAATAGTGATGTAGCGCTTGAATATGCAAATTCCACAAATCCTGTCATTAAATTTAATTCATCGTTTGTACCATCGAGCAGCACTGCGAACGGTAATTATTTCTTCTCGAATAATGTTACCGGTGCTACGAAAACGGTTAATATGTTTCTGATACCTGCGCTGGGAACCCTTAATCTGCCTGCATATATTACAACACTTACAGGATTTCCTAATGACCTGTGGGTTGTGAACTACAAGAAGGCATTTTCAACTTCAACTGAAAATTTAATTCTCGGAACAGTTGTTACTTCGAATCAGCAGATGGGTATCCCGATATTAGGGTTGCTGAGCAGGGCGATAAACCTCTCAAAGTTTGTGGACAATTGATAATCGGTTAAGGTTTATATTTTTTTAGTTCTTTTTTTAAAAACTCATTTAATGAGCATATCTCATCAGATGAGTTTTTTTATTCCGTAGAGTCTCCCGAATCTGCACTGGCGGTTGAGGGAACTCCCGGAACTTTCTAAACTTAACGAACTTTATAAACTTTACGAACTTTAAAAACTTTATGAACTTTATGAACTTTATGAACTTTATAAACTTTATGAACTTTATAAACTTTAAAAACTTTATAAACTTTATTATATTATGATAATTAAAATTTAGAACATCTGTGCTGTCAATAGAAATCATACTGCTAATTATATCCGTATTAATACTTATCAGCATATTCCTGACAAAGTTATCGGACAATTTTGGTGTTCCCTCACTTGTCCTCTTCCTCGTTTTAGGAATGATTGCCGGGGCAGACGGACCCGGACAAATCGAGTTTAACGATTACGAATTATCTAAGTCTGTCGGTATTATTGCGCTTGTATTCATATTATTTTCAGGGGGACTGGACACAAGATGGAAATCCGTTAAAACAGTTTTCTGGAGCGGATTCAGTTTGTCAACTCTTGGTGTCACGCTTGTAACAATTACTGTCGGTTTTTTTTGTAATTATATATTCGGCTTCGGATTAATCGAAAGTTTTCTGCTCGGAGCAATCATTTCATCAACAGATGCTGCAGCTGTATTCTCCACTTTGAGAGCAAAGAATACCCGTCTGAAAGGTTGCGTAAGACCGTTGCTCGAACTCGAATCCGGAAGCAATGACCCGATGGCGATATTTCTGACTGTTCTGATAATTGAATCAATCATATCAGGAGTTCCTTCCACATTTTCAGCGATACTGAAATTAATTATGCAGTTCGGAATAGGTGCCGCAATCGCTGTTGCTTCCGGTAAATTAATGGTGAAATTGTTTAACATGATGAGATTCGGAAATGACAGCCTCTATGTCGTTTTTGCAATTGCTTTTGCTTTGCTGGTTTATTCTTTAACAACACTGCTCAAAGGAAGCGGTATGCTTGCAGTTTATATATCTGCAATCATAATAGGAAATTCGGATTTCATTCAAAAACGTTCAACCATCAGGTTCTTCGAAGGAATCGCACTGCTTAGCCAGATTATAATGTTTCTCGTTATGGGACTTCTGTCCGACCCGTCGGAATTACTTCCGGTGCTTTGGATAGGTCTTATTATTTCCGCTTTTCTTATACTTGTTGCCAGACCTGTCAGTGTATTTATTTCATTAATGTTTTCGAAAATTTCATTTAAGGAGAAATCATTTGTTTCCTGGGTGGGTTTAAAAGGCGCTGTTCCTATAATACTTGCTATATTTCCGATTATTTACGGAATAAAAGGCGGAAATAATATTTTTAATCTTATATTCTTTATCACACTTACATCCGCACTCATTCAGGGCTGGTCTATTCCGCTTATGGCGAAAATTTTGCATCTTGATGAACCTGAACCCGTTAAAGAACTCCTGCCGATAAAGATGTCTTCGCAGGTCAGGACGGACAAAGAAATGATTGATATCATCATCCCGTACAAATCAGAAATAATCGGAAAAACTCTTGCTGATATAAGTCTTCCCGAAGAATCACTGATAGTGCTTATCAGCCGCAACGGTGAATACGTCGTTCCTAGCGGCAGCACAACCCTCGAGGAAGGAGACACCGTCCTTGTTCTCGTCAACAAAGGCAATGTCACCGAAGTCAAACAGAAGTTAATGAAAATCCAAAGATAATAAATTTGAATTCATAACCTGGCAAAGCCGGAATCAAAAATTTTTATATTTAACATCTAACATTTAACATCTAACATCTAACATTTAGCATTTAACATCTAATATTTAACATCTGACATTGAATTATGTATTTTCCCCCTCGACAGTGATGCAAAAATTCCGATAAAGCACAGAATGCTAAAAATTAAAAATATTATTCTCACGCTGTTAATAAAAAATTCCCGATTCTCAATCGTGATTTCAGCTTTTCCTATGAACATCGAAATAACAACAATCACGATTCCCATACTGAACATCTGTCCGACCATCCGCATTGACGACAGAGTCGAAGATGCAACTCCGTAATACTTTTTCTCTACCGAACTCATAACCGCATTCGAATTTGGTGATGAAAAAAGTGCAAAACCCAATCCGATAAATGCAAGATTTATTACAATATAAACATTACTGAATTCCGAACTGATAAAAATGAAAACAATCAGGCATAGTGTAAGCAGTCCCATTCCTAATGAAGCGACAATTTGCGGTTCGATTTTATCCGACAATCTTCCGGCAAATGAAGAAAACAAAGCCATTATAACAGGCTGTGTCATAAGAATAATGCCTGCATCCTGTGAAGACAATCCTTTTACATTTTGCAGATAAAGACTGAGTATGAAACCGATTGCGAAAGTGGCACTGTAATTTATAAGCGCGGCAATATTTGAAAAAACAAAAGTCCTGTTATGCCTGAAAACCCTGACGTTGAAAAGCGGATGAGTTTTCTCTTTCTCGTAATTGTAAAAATAATAAAGCATTATTAATCCGAAAACAAGCAGTAAAATTCCGTAAGTTGAGGGAATGAAAGTCATCCCTATCATTACTGAAATCATTGATACTACGTATATCATAGCCCCGTTGAAATCAAAACTCTCATCTTTTGCTTCGCGCCATTCTGATTTCAGAAAAACGAGCAGTAAAACAGAAACGGTGACGCCAAGTAAAAAAGTAAAATAAAAAATAAACCTCCAGTCGAGATTGTAAGTTATAATTCCCCCTAGAAACGGACCTGTTGATAAACCCGTATATACTGCTGTTGTATTTATTCCGATTACCTTTCCCCTGTCGCTTGCGGGAAATGCCGAAACAAGAATTGCCGTTGAAGTAGTGAACATCATTGCAGAACCAACGCCCTGCAGCAGGCGGAAAATAAGAAACGTTGTTCCCGATACTGATAATGCACATAATATCGTTCCCAAAGAAAATACTATAACTCCCGTTTTAAGAAATTTTGCTCTGCCGAAGATGTCCGAGAGTTTACCGGCAGGTATCAGCAAAACCGCTGTTGTAAGCAGATATGCAGTTGCAAGCCAGCTCAAAAGCACTGCACCTAAATTAAACTCCTTGCCTATTACGGGCAATGCGATGTTTATTGCCGAACCCATAAACGCCGTCATGAACGATGCTATTGTAGTGAGTATTATTATAAAAACTCTGAATTTCGATTCACTTTCCATATCATTATTTAATGTACAATCCGGTCGAGCCTGCACCAAACTTTGCTATTATGAAGTTCAGTCTTTTATTCTATCGAAAGCCCGAAGGGCTTTGTTTTAATAAAATTAAGTTGACCTTTTAAACGGTTTTTTTTACTCCTTCACATGCTCCGGCTTGGGAAGGTTTCTCGGTTTTTTGTTTCGTAACGGTCAGCTCGAATCAGTAATTTCCGGATTTAGTATATGCCTGAATTTATTATGGCAAATACTTTAAACGTTAACAATCACTTTCTGATGTATGCATTGAGTCCTATGACAACCTGTTTGCCGTCAATCTCGCAATCCGTAACGACATTCCCTCGCGTAGATGCAACCACTAAATTTTTTCCTGACGCACTGGGAGCAGGTTCCTGTAACTCAATTGTAATATACAATTTTCCGTTTTCAATTTTTACTTCCATCTTTTATTTTATTATTTTGAAATGATTTATTATTGTTATCAACAAAATAATATAAAGAGCATAAAACAGAAATACAAATGTTATTCGCTGCTACAAAGACCATCTTCCATAATAATATTATTTTTATTTACTATTGGTTTCGCGTCTTTGCGCCTTTGCGTGAAATAATATATCCTTGTCACTTTCAACTTATCGCTTGTCTCTACAAAAAAAAGCCCCGGTTAATCGGGGCTTTTATTCTATTACTAAATTCTATGACTAAATTCTGTTACTAAATTCTGTTAAAAGATTGCCGTTTTACGCACAATTTGAAAACTAATGCAAT
>CAYWMV010000196.1:0-4867 GCA_964459055.1 uncultured Ignavibacteriaceae bacterium
ATGGTTATCAAAACAATACACATAGGCAATATTATATTTATGCCGACAGAAATGCAACTTTAGATATTAATGTTACTGATGGACAAAGTACACAAATTTGGCACTGTTTACTTAAAAAAGGATGGAACAAGTTGACGCTTGCTAAAGGAGGCGGTTATCATCTGGAATATACAAATAATTCTATAATAGGTGGGGCATGGTTAGAATAATAAAAATACAATAGCAGAAGCAGGTTACTTCAATTAAATATTGAAGAAATGAAGAAAATTACAGATGCCCAGGAAACATTTATACTGTATCCGCAATCTGATATTGATAATATTAAAAAATTTTCCGGAGATTTAAATAATTTACCGTTAATTTATGAACTTGAAAATTCGCGCTATACAGTTAAAGCTCCTTTCGGTACGGATACTTATATTTTAATTACAACGGATACAAGAATACCTGATTTAAAAGCGCTGCAAATGCCTGGTGTAGCAACAGATGTGAGAGGAAATACATTCGATGAATTTACAAATTATATTACGGGTACTAACAGTATAAAAAAAAGAGGAGACTGTACTTTGAGTACTTCATGGTCGGTCAGGAGAATAATTATTGAGAGCAGAAAAAAATAATATCGAAATATTGAGCATAATGATTAAAGTATGAAGAAAAGAATAAAACAGACTAATAACTTTAATTATAATCTTTTTAAATTTTGAAATAAATTATTAAATAAAATATGAAATAAAAAATATTTTAAAAATTAACGATAAAAAAATGAAAACTAAAATTATTCTCTTTGTTGTTTTACTTTTTATTGTACACTATACTTTGTGCATAGAAAATTGCAGGTGCCAGTGGGTTCAGGTTTTTAACAATTCCGGAGGAACAAATAATTTCACCGCATTGGCGGCAGATTCGGATTTTATATATGCGGCAACAACCGGCGGGGGTACGACAGCAGGATTGTACCGTTCTTCTAATAACGGATTAAACTGGACGCTGATTTCCCTTCAAAATAACGGCGGTAAATATTTGGTAAAATCAGGAAGTAATCTGATTACCGTCTCGGGTTCAACTAATACTTTGATGTATTCGGGAAATCAGGGTTTAAACTGGACCAATACGGGCTTAAACAGTTGTGTTGATTTGGCGGCATACGGCAGTTTATTACTTACTGTCTCTCAATCTGCCGTCTGGAAATCAGTTAATTACGGAGTAAACTGGAATCAACTACCGACAACAGGTTTATCAGGACCTCTTTGCACTGAAGGACTTGATTCATTCGTATTTGCCACAAATACTTTAGGCGTTATGTTTAGAATTTCCACTAATACGACTTCCTGGATTTCAGTGAATACAGGTTTACCTACACCCGTTGAATACTCTGTAAATGACATAAAATCACTGTACCAGAATGTTTTTTGCGCTGTATATTCCGTAGGCGGTACAGGTATCAATTCAGGGATTTACAAAACTACCAATAACGGCAACAACTGGTTTCGTCTTGTTAATACAGGTCCGTTTCTCTCCGCCGGTCCTAATCTTTTTACGATGGATTCCGTGATTTTGTATTGCATATCAAATTCAATATTTATTTCCAAAAATTTTGGAAGCAACTGGACTTCAAAATCTGCGAATTTACCTGTTGGTACGACTGTAAACAGTTTCGCTTATAATCCGAATTATGTTTTCATAGGGACATCAAACGGAGTGTGGAGAATGTCAAAAACAGAATTTCTTACAAACGTAAAATTAATCACAGTTTCCGTACCTGAAAAATATTCATTGTCACAGAATTATCCGAATCCCTTTAATCAAAGTACAATGTTCAACATACAATGTCCGATGGCAGGAATTGTGCAGGTCAAGGTATTTGATATGCTAGGGAGAGAAATTGCGACATTGGTTAATGAATATATGAATCCGGGAACGTATGAAGTTAGATTTGAGGCAAGTGATTTAATGAGCGGCGTTTATTTTTACAGATTGTCCGCAGGAAATATTTACGAAACGAAGAAATTCGTACTAATGAAATAATATTATTTAATGTGAATTAAAAAATGTAATGGAAAGTTTTGATTTTATATACAAAACACAGAACACATAATATTTGAATGATAAAAATCAGTAAATAGTTGTTTTTCATTTTTTACTTTTCAATAATTTTTATTATATTATTTATTTTCAAATAAATCATTAAAAACTGAATCCCCAGCCGTTTGCAGCAGGGAGGTTCATAATAAAATATCAAGATTAATCTTATATCTTTCAGGATATAATGTTATCCCGGAAATTTATAAGTTTCATTATTTAATAGGTATTGCTTCAAGAATTTGATTCATCCCATTCATGACTACATTCATTATTGATGGGGCATCTCCTAATGTAGTTGCAGTAGTTTCATAAGCTTCAACTGTTGATTCCCATAATAATTTTCCATCTAATGCGGAAACAATACTATATCTCACATTAAGTCTTGTCTCTCCTTTATTAACTCCATATATACCGTCCTTTTTTATAATATTATAGATTTCGCCTTGTACAATAGCATCTACGTTTAATGATTTCCCGATTAGTTTTATAGTTTCCCTATTTGGTATCCCTGATGTTGCATACGCTACTAAATAATTGTAATACTTTTCTACTAATGTATCTTCACTTAATTTATTTATTGCATCCTCCGGTCCTAATATTTCATATTTTGTTGTCTTCCTTGATAATTGAGACATAAAATACCTGTTTACGTTATTGGCTTCGCCGATGTTCAAATACGTGTTTCTAATCGGTAATACGGCCATTTTTTTGATTAAATAACTTGAAAATGCGGGATCTTGATAATTTTGAATATCTGCCCCACTTCCTGCACAACTCGTAATTATAAATCCAAGAGTTGCTAAAATCAATAAACTTAAAGTTTTCATTTTTTTTAATTTTAATTTATAAATGTATTTATTTGTGTTGCCAATCTAATTTATAATATATTCTTAAAATTTGTCTTTTTTATATAATTATTTTAAAATTTAATATTATTTCCCCAAAATCATTCTGAACAATTTTTTTGAGTTTAATATACGCCAATCAGGATACCGATAACGAAATAAAAAATCCCGTAAATTTTCCCTGCTAATAGTCATCTAAAATACCTCCTTCTAATTTAGCTTCTTTTGACAGTTGATTTACTATTACTTTCATTTTGTCCGTTTTCAGGTCGCGTTTTTTCCTTATGTATCTGTACATATCGGATTTTGTTTTTCCGTTATTTTCAATTCTCTGCTGTCCCTCATCAATTAAAGTTAACTCCGAGTTTATATATTTATACAACCGGAATGTAAATTCCGCTCCCGCAGCTGCTCTATCCGTTGATGACAATAATTTTTTATCGGGATATAAAGTTACGGATGTCAGATCATCAAATTCTTTTTCCCGTATAAAATTATTAACTGATTTATCGTAAAGCATAACAGGACCGTGACAATTGTCAAGTATAACACATCCGTCATAAATATAGAAATCCTTATATCCGTCAAAGTTAAAGTCACCGGTTTCCACTGAAGCGAACCATTCGCTGTCATTTGAATTTATAATCTGAAATATTTTATTCTGTTTATCCAGTAATTCGATTTTTGTAATTTTTTCTCTTATACCGGACTCTCGCAGGTCGACAGTTATATATATATTCACCGTTAATTTTACATCTTCACCAATATTCAGATTATAACTTGTATCCCTATAAATTAAGACGGAATCTGTTTCATAGACTTTATTGCTTCTTTTGATTGAATCGGCGATTATATCGGTATCGAATTTCCCTGTTTTTTTAATATCTTCGTATTTAATGACGGAGTCTTTTTCTGTTTGATTGTAAACGGTATCAGGATTAATATTTTCTTCAGTGGCTTTACCGCAGGCTACCGGAAAAGATATTAGAATAATCAAACCTGCGACTACAGAATTAATTTTATTCATCATGATTATTGTTTTATTTGTCAGTCATTTATTTAATATTAAGATGTATTATTAACGTCGAATCCGGATAATTAATTTCTTTTCTGCCAAAGTCCTGAAAATCAGTTAATATTTTTAAAATATTATATTTCTTAAGCAGCATTTGCATTTTCTTTAAACATTCATATTCTGTAATCATATTGGTTTTTCCGTTATTGTTGTTCTCTTCATATTTAAGATTTCATTTAAATATATAAATATTTTCAATTTCTTTCTTTATATCTTTTACAAGTATTTGCAGGCAGTACTCTATTTTATTATGAAATTTATCAATGCCGTCTTCGGGAAAAAACTTTTCATATAATTTTTTAACGGGTATTTTTATTCCGCCGTTTATTAAATTATCTTTGAATTCGTCAAATAAATCATATAAACCGGCGCGTATTTTTTCAGGGAATTCTTTTTTGCAAAAATAAGAATCCATTTCACCGTAAAATTTAGAAACCGCACTGTCAAAAACTATTTTACAGTCAATTGCTTTTTCAACATCCTCCGTGCCGTTGTGCTCGTGATATCCGTTTGAGATGAATTGCCTGTACAGGAATACAAGGTCGGAAAATGCAGCGGCAGGAAAGAAATCTTTCTGCTTTTCAAGGGAATCCAGAATAAGGTCAACGAATTTTTTTATGGTGTTTACTTTGGAACAGTTGAGTTTCGGATTTATAAAATTAATGAACTCTTCACGGCTGTATAAATTAATATTGCGGAAACCTGATTTTTTCCTGTAAACGAATTTATAACCGGAGAAATCAGCGGAATAATAATTTTCATTTTTTACGGCTTCACTGATATTCCTGATTATTTTATGGGTGTCGGGTGCATAGTTGGCAAAAAATCTGGGAAAATTTTGGTTTATGGTCTTGTATAGAAA
>CAYWMV010000197.1:0-4797 GCA_964459055.1 uncultured Ignavibacteriaceae bacterium
AATTATGAATTAAGAATTAATCCTTTAGTTTTCAAATTCTGAGCAAAATGGCAAACTTTATAAGACCGCGGAAAACGCGGAGTAGCGGAATATCGCGGAATTCGCCACGGCGAACAGGTATCAGCATTACGCATTAGATTCACGGATGGACACGGATTGATACGGAAGAACACGGAATATAATATAATAATTTTATAGTTTGGTTCCGGCTATGCCGGGTTATGAATTTAGAATTAAACATTCAGCACGCAGATGACACAGATTGGGCAAAATTACACGGATTTTTGGATTTGGACTCGTCCGATGAATGAGTTCATCGGATGAGTAAACATATGTAAAGCGGAGAGTGAAAAACAGTGATAACTTAAAAATATTTTGATTATTTTTGAATATGAAATATTTGAAAACAGTTTTTTTACTTATCATACCAGTAATGTTTATTGCCGGGTGTACTCCTTCCGAAAAAACAATTACACACACGGGCGAAACGAAATATGTAAGTGCAAAAACTTACACACCTGTTTTCAACATTCCCGAAATATACAAATTTCTAACGGATTTAGACGGGGATGTAAAAACCGACAAGAAAGGATTACTTCCCGAAGTAAGTTTCATTGCACAACCGGGCAGAGAATTTGAAATAATTGAAGAAATTGAACAAAGCGGTTATACTATATTAAAAATAAAACCTGTTAATTCCGAAAAAATTTATTATGCGGACAGCAGATTTCTTGAAGGAGCCTACGGAGAGAACGACAATAAGGGGAAATTAACAAAAGAGGAAATCATCAGAAACCTTAAAGCGATGGAAGGATATCCGTATGAGTACGGTGGTGCGATTGCAAACGGAGTCTGGAAACTGGAATCAATGTATGACATAAAAGGGCTTAATGAAAAATGGAAGCCGAAGGGGCTGGATTGTTCCGGATTGATTTATCAGGCAACGAACGGAGCAATTCCAAGAAGTTCGAGCGAGATAGTGAAATACGGCGAAGGTCTTGACATAGAGGAAAAAAAACTTGATGACATTATTGATATGCTTGAACCGCTGGACATAATCGGATATCCCGGACACGTATTAATCGTGATAGACAAAAACAGTGTGATGGAGAGTTCTCCGAAAAAAGGAGTGAGAATACTGCAGGCGGAGACGCGTATAAAACAACTGATGAAAGACAGAAAACCTGTTAACGATGTTGAAGGCGAGAATAAGAATAAAATCTTTGTAGTGAGAAGGTGGTATAAGTGACAGGTGAAAAGTTACAAGTAAAAGGGAAGTATTAAGTATAATACCATTTAGATTACCGGTATATTTTTATTTCACAGATATTTTATAGAAATCTAAAGTCTGATTTATTATCCAAAACTAATTTCAATTAATACATTTCTCCTTGCGTTCGCGGCGCCTTTACTATAAACTCATAAAGGAAATCGCAGCCGTAAAATATCAATTGAATTTAAAATTTAATTGATTTATTTTAATGATACATCAAGGTATCATTAATGGATTTAAGTAAAACGACAAAATATGCTCTGAAAATATTGTCCTACATGGCAAATAACGAGGGCAGCATTATTAACGCAAAAATTCTTCACAAAAAACTAAAAATACCTTATCCTTATCTCCGTGGACTTATGACAAAACTTTCCCGGAACGGATTAATCAAAAGTGAAAAGGGGAGAGGCGGGGGATTTGTATTTGCAAAAAAAACGAGTACTATTTATTTATCGGATATACTGGCTGCTGCTGGCGAAAAAGAAATTCTTTCATCCTGTATTTTCGGATTTGACAACTGTGCAATTTCTAAAAAATGCATCTTACATGACAGATGGGCTGAAGCAAAAGAAAATGTATTGAACATATTGAAATCAACGAATCTGGAACATTTGAAAACAAAAACAATAAAACCAAAACATAAAAAAACTAAAAAATAAAATTATGGTTGATTCGGAAGTAGTTCTAAACGGTCAGACTCTTGCATATACGATATATGCAATAGTCATTATTCTGATGGTCGGGTGGTTTGGAATGAGACTAACCAAACCCGGTAAAACCTCAAAAATCAGCAGTGGTTTGTTTTATTCATTTGTAGGCATGCTTGTCATAGTGGGAGTATCGCTTCATATTGTTACATACAATACGATACCGTGGGTTCCGCCCGATTTAAACAGGTCGGAAATAAAACCCGATAAAGTTTTCAATATTACGGTTGAGAATCACAAATTTCAGTTACCCTCGGAAAAACTTACGATTGATGTGAAAGACGTAGTTCTCTTTAACGTTGACTCAAAAGACCTGACATACGGGTTCGGTTTGTTCCGCAAGGACAACTCCATGCTGTTTCAGATGCAGGTAGTCCCGGGTCATAAAAATGATATATTATGGCAATTTGATAAACCCGGCATATATACAATCCGTTCAACGGAATATTCAGGTCCGCGAGGCGTACATATGATTCTCAAAGACGCGGTTGAAGTTGTTGACAGGAAAAACTAAAAATTTTAATAAAATTTAAATTATTATAATATGAATTTTAAAGATACTTTTTTAAACGGAGAGCAAGGGTTGTTTAGACCTGTGAGTTTAACCCCCATGCAAAAATTAGTTCTTCGCTTTGTAGTTGTCGGATTGCTTTATTACGGATTTGCTGTTATCGAGGGGATGTTAATGAGGATTTATCAGGTAGAACCTATTGCTATGATTCCCGATTATCAGTATTTCGCAATACTTACGGCGCATCCGCTTGTAGGAATTTTCGGTTCCACATATTCGATTGTATTCGGAGCATTTCTTTTTCTCGTACCGTTTTTAATGAAGAAGCCGTTGTGGAGTTACAAACTTGGCAACTGGACTTTCATACTGATTGCCGTGGGAACATTCACATTTTGGTTTTCAGGATTTCTTTCACACTATGCTCCGCTGTACACTTTATACTGGCCACTTCCTGCGGATTTCACACAATTCAGTGTATGGGGCGGAACATTTTTCATTCTCGGTATTGCACTCGTAATGCTGGGAACAGTCTTTTTTGTGATTAATATATTCAAAACCATTTCTTACACACCCGAAGGCTGGGAAAAACAGCCGGCGGGTGCACTGCTCGGCTCGGCAATCGGATACAGCGGATTTAAAAATTTATTCAGGAAAAAAGAAAACAAAAAAGAGCATCTTGTCTCTCTGCCTGTTGCCGCAATTGCAAGGGGAACGGTTGATACTGCGTTGAATGCGGGAATCATATTATTCACGGGTGTTTTGATTTTAGTTTATATGATTGCTCATATATTCGGGGCTGATATGAAAAACACTGCAGTAGATGCATTATTATATAAAAACTGGTTCTGGTGGGGACTGGATTTAATTGCGGACGGACTGGTGTTAATATTTGTTGCGGGAACGTGGTATTTGCTCGCCACACTTATTACAGGGAAAAAATTATTTATGCAGAATATTGCGCGTGCGGCATTATTTGTGGAAATGGTTGTATCGTGGACGGTCTGGTCTCATCACCTGCTTTCCGACCAAGCACAGCCTGGAATATTGAAAGTCCTCTCCGGCGAAATGGTAACTGCATTCGAATTAATTACACAGGGACTTGCATTTTTCATTACACTTGCAACATTATGGAGTGCAAGACCATTGAAAATGTCCAACGAATTAAGATTTTTACTCGGCGGACTTCTCGGATTTGCGCTTGCGGTACCGGCAGGAATAATGCAGGCGGATATCGGTTTGAACCGCATACTGCATAACACGCAATGGATTATTGGACCTCACGTTCACGTAGCAATACTCGTCGGACTGACAATGACACTTTATTCGGCAATATATATTTTATTTCCGATTGTAACAAACGGTGCAAAACTTTACAGTCAGAAACTTGCGACCTTCCACTTCTGGGCTCACTTAACCGGAGGTATAGGAATGGGTGCATTTATGGGTATGGCAGGACTGAAAGGTATGCTAAGACGTTCGATATATGTTGACGGAGAATTCAATGTTTATATGATACTTGCGGCGATTTCAGGTTCACTGTTATTGCTTGCATTTCTTGCATTCTTCTTTAACATTGTGATGTCAGTAGGAATAAAAGGCGTAATAGGAATTTTCACACCGTCAAAATTAAATCCGAAAATTTTATTACCCGAAGAAGCAAAGTAATATTTATTAAATATTTTTCATAATTTGAGCCCTGACAATTTTCAGGGCTTTTTTTATTTTCTCTTCTCGACCAAAGCGTCCCGGTAATTAAATATTAACCGCAACGGCGCAAAGTCCGCAAAGAAATTATACCTTTAGTTCTCAAATTGGGATCGGAAAAGAAATTATGAATATCTATAACTTCATTCTGCTTTGCCCTCGTGGTGTTTACGGTAAAAAGGATAATCGTGTCAAGTGTATTTGTCTTAAAATGTTCAGTTGAAATTTATATATTAACACAGAAAGTAAATCATCAATGAAAAATTTCGAATCGGCATATAAAGAGGTTTGTAAACTCACGGAAGATTTCAAAAAGAATGAAAGTTCTTACCTTTCTCCGTCTTATATGGAAGCAGAAGTTCGCAGAGATTTCATAGACAAATTTTTTGAAGCACTTGGATGGGACGTATATCACAAACAGCAGAAGAATCCTTACGAGCAGGAAGTAAAAGTAGAAAAGGGTGTAAGTATCGGAAGGGCGCAAAAGCGGGCGGACTATGCGTTTTTCATTTCTCCCGAGTTCCGCACGCCGAAATTTTTCGCAGAGGCAAAAAAGCCCTCACGCAATCTGAAAAATGCGGACGATTATTTTCAGACGA
>CAYWMV010000198.1:0-4767 GCA_964459055.1 uncultured Ignavibacteriaceae bacterium
ATTCCGTCATTTACAATTTCAAAAAGTTACAAAATCATTTACATTGCAACTTTTCACAACAGTATTTTTGAAAAACCAAATCCCACTGTTGGTGTCGCTCTATTGGATGAAAATGGAGTTAAAATATGCGGGAATGAGGGTATGCCGGAAACAGGCTTTAACGTAAATGGTGCGGTGATGGCAGCAAAAGTAAACTGCATACTTTCCCCGGGAACATATACTCTATGGGATGAGGATCCGCCTACCTGGCAGGGAAATTCCAAAGGATATTATCAGGTCAAGGTAATCGGTATTCCGCAGTAATAATTAATTTTCTGTGTTAAATGGAGTTGACTTTTTAGCTAACTCCTTTTTTATTTAAATATTCGTTGCTCATAATAAACATTCCCAAAAAATAAATGCTGTCATTTTTTTAATTGATATTTGTATCTGCAAAAGGTAATTTTATTTTCATTAAACAAAACATTTATGAGAATTATTATTAAGATTTTAAATAACATCGGATATCTCGCACTGATTGCGGCTCTAATAATAGTCGCAAATCTTTATTTTGATTTCAAAATCAATGTAAGAGGGCACTTTATTCCCAAAGATTTTATGCTGGCGGTATATTTTGCTGCCGCAGGAATGGTTGCAATTGCCATATCCAAAATGCTTGGCAAGTTAAGATAACAATGTGTACCAATGAAGGAAAGTAATTTAATTTAATTACTAAATTATATTTAGTTTTATGCTTTAAAAGATTAATTTACAAAAACAAACAAGTATCAAATAATGAAAAAATTCAATTTATTTATTCTTATTACACTGTCACTGCTGGTATTTGCAGGTTACACAAGTGATGACTATAAATTCAGAAAAATCACAATCGAAAAATATTACTCACCGTGTGAAGGAGACAGTAACGATTGCACATATTTTACATTGAAATATGACGAATTTACATCCGGTTCAAAAATGGATGCTATAAACAAATACATTACGGATTATCTGGTTGACAGCATTTACTCCTATCCCGATGCGGGCTCGAACAAGACAATAGATGAAATGATAAATCTGTATTTTTCCGATTACAGGGATATAGTTGAAGAGACTTCCGGTACTGAATATCCGGCACTTCCCTGGGGACTTGATATAAACGGGAATGTTCTTAAAATAAGTGAGATTTATATATGTTATTCGGTTGATTATTATATTTTTACAGGCGGAGCCCATCCTAACGGATACACGAGATTTTTCAATTTCAGACCGGCAACCGGCGAAATCATAAATACCAATGACATTTTCAAAAAAGGATTCGAAAGGAAACTGAATAATCTTCTTGAAAAAAAATTCAGAGATGCATTCGAACTGCCTGCTCCGGCACCTCTCACAGATATGCTTTTCGAGAATAAAATCGAATATAACAATAATTTTACATTCGGCGACGCTGGTATTACATTCCTATATAATCGCTATGAAATAGCACCCTATGTTTTTGGAGAAATAATTCTGGAACTTCCCTATGGCGAGATTGACGATATTTTAAAAGAACCTTACAGAAAATAGAAATTGAATCATACGGTTTCTCTTATAATATCCGTTTATAAAAAAATTCCCGAACTCGGATTTATTCTTGATGCATTAAAATTGCAAGGTTTTAAGGAATTTGAAATAATAATATCCGATGACGGTTCCGGTAATAAAATGAATGAATACATAGAGTACCGCAGAAAAGAATTTAAAATACCCTTAAAGCACATCCGGCACGAGGACGAAGGTTTCAGGAAAAATAAAATACTTAATAAATCGGTTCTTGCTTCGGAAACGGAATATTTAATATTTATTGACGGCGATTGTATCCCTCATCCCGAATTCATAAGAGAGCATTTTCAGAACAGAAAAGCAAATACGGTTTTATGCGGAAAACGGGTTATGCTTGGGCGTAATCTTTCTGAAGACCTGTCGCCCTATATGATAAAATCAAGATTGTTGTTTATGAATTCGTTAAAACTTTTTAACGATTCCATATTCGGGGGATATCACAAAACAAGATATGCTGAAGAAAGCATATATATAAAAAATAAATTTTTAAGAAAGAAAATCCTCAATAAAACTGCTGCATTGACAGGATGTAATTTTTCACTGCATAAAGAGACCTTATTTAAAATAAACGGTTTTGATGAAAATTATACAGGTCCAGGTATTGGGGAGGACAGTGACATCGAATACCGTTTGAAATTATCAGGTGCTGAATTAAAATCAGTACGGCATGTAGCGATAGTTTATCACACTTTTCACAGACAAACACCGGTGAATAATTCGAATATCGAGTATTTTAAAAAGGTGCAGGAGGCGGGGAATTTCCGTTGTAAGAACGGATTAGTAAAAGAGTGATTCACTCATCTGCCGGACGATATTATATCAATGATTCCCCAACCGATAACTGAAAAAAAAAATATAAATTTAAATTTATGTTGTCAAATTTGCCCGGCACTTTTTTAAAAAAAGATATATTTCTTACAGAATATAAATAAATAACTTAAGTTTACCGCCTGAACAAATAATATGCGGTAAATCCAATAATTTAAAGCACACGACTTCAGTCGTGGGGATTAAAGTGAAACACCAATGTTTATAACCGTTTTAACGGTTTTATATTCTATAACGGTCAACTTGAGTAAATAAAATAATACACAAATATTTTCCGAAAACGCATCCGGATGTAAGTATATAATAGAAAATGGTAATATGAATAATCTTAAAGCGGGCGGGATTTAGGGTAACAGGTGAGAGTTGTAATACAGCCGATTGATTATAAAGCCGGGAATAATGTTCAGTCATTATTCTCGGGATATTTCATTTCTTTCATGTTGATTTTCCCGTTTGAATTTAACGGGAAACGATAATTACTCGGTACTGAATATTTTTAAACCTACTATTCCGGCAAATATGAGAAATATGAAAAATATTCTTAGAAATTCCCTGCTTTCATCAAAAAACAAAACTCCGTACAACACAGTTCCGACCGTCCCTATTCCCGTCCAGACGGCATATGCAGTTCCTATAGGCAGAGATTTAACGGACAACGAAAGGAAAAAGAAACTCGCAATCATTGTAATAACTGTGAAAATACCGGGATACAATTTAGTCCAGCCGTCGGAATATTTCAATCCCACTGCCCAGGCAATTTCAAACAGTCCGGCAATAAAAAGATAAAACCAAGCCATAATTCAGTTAAAAATTTAGAATTAAGAATAAAAAATTATCTAAACTATATTAAGAAAATATTTGATAATATTAAGATTTAAAACACAATCATACTTACTTCACGAAAATCATTTTACGTGTTTCTGAATAATTGCCTGCAGTTAGTTTATAATAGTACATACCGGAACTTAATTCGCCCGCATTATAAGTAATATTATAATTCCCTGGATCAAGAGTTTCATTGACTAATTCCGAAACAAGTTTACCGTTGACATCATAAATCCGCAGTGTCACAAGTTCCTGTGAATTTATTGAGAATTTTATATTTGTTGAAGGATTAAACGGATTCGGATAATTTTGTTCGAGTTTGAAACCCGAAGGAATTTCGTTATTCACCTGTCCTATGAAAGTCAGCCCGCCGTTCGTTGTTTTCAGTATTTTCCCTGACCAACTTGCGATATATCCCGTATTAACCGAAGGGAAATGAATTTCATAAAGATTTTCCGTCAGCGGGGTATTCTGAATTCCCCAGGTAACTCCGGCGTTTGTTGTCTTAATTACTTTCCCGGCTCCGGTGCATACATATCCCGTATTGTTGTTGACAAATGACATTGCCCAGCCTGCTCCTGCATCCGACTGAGAATAAACCAGATTCCAGGTTTCGCCGCCGTCCGTTGTTTTCACTATGCGGCAATTAGTTGTATTCGTGCAGTAATATCCCGTATTGGCGTCTGAAAAATACAAGCCTTCCGCTGTTTCAAAAGGTGAAATGAAATTTCCGATTTTATTGACCCAGGTCTGCCCTGCATCAGTGGTTTTTAAAATAATATTTGCACCGCCGACATATCCTGTATTTTCATTGACAAACCAGGTACCGTCAAGTGTTGTTTGTGTGGGTGTATTTAAGATTGTCCAGTTGTCGCCTTTGTTTGTAGTTTTCATAATTGTACCGTGACTTCCCGATACATATCCTGTATTGGAATTTACAAAGTAAAAACACCAGAACTGTTTAAGAGTATCCGCATAAATTAAATTCCAGTTACTGCCGCCGTTAACCGTTTTAATAATTTTCCCGTAATTTCCGCACATAAGAACCGTATCAGGATGCATTATCCAGACCGACATAAATCTCTGAGCAGTTAAATTCGAATTCTGGTCAATAAAATTTACTCCGCCATTCGTTGTTTTATGAATATTAAATGTTGAACTATTGTATAAAACGCCCGCATAATAACCGGTATTGGCGTCGTGAAATTTCAAGGCCATTACTGTCTGCGAAGGATTTGACGCATATTGCTGAATCCATTGCGAATTTGAATTCCCGTAAAATAAGATCCCTATAATGAAAATAAATACAAATTTTTTCATAATTGACTAATTTTAGTTATATTGAAGTTAGGAATAACAATAATTATTTAAAATGTAATTATATATAATAAGAAAATATTCCATTGGGAGGCTTAAAAAGTAATTAAACATAATGAATATATACAACAAAGAAACATAAAACAGCGGATTTTTTTTGCAGATGAACAGTAAATCATCGATTATTTCTTAAAAATCTTAATTCCTTAATGC
>CAYWMV010000199.1:0-4722 GCA_964459055.1 uncultured Ignavibacteriaceae bacterium
ACTACTGACTTCTATGACTACCTTCTATGACTAAATTCTATTCCTTGTCACTTGTCACTTGCAACTTTTCACTTAATAAACGCCATTCTCCTTATCTCAGTATAACTTCCGGATTCCAGCCTGTAAAAATAAATCCCGCTTGACAATCCTGCTCCGGAAAAAGTGGTCTCGTAATATCCTGCATTCAAATAACCGTTGTGCAGTGTCTGAACTTCTCTTCCTGAAATGTCAAATACTTTTAATGAAACCTGTCCGGATTTCGGAATTGCAAATTGAATTTTTGTTACGGGATTGAAAGGATTCGGATAGTTCTGCTCGAGTTCATATTTATTCGGTACCGATGTTCCTATCGGATTTATCGATACATTTACGGTATCCCAGATTGCTATCTGGTTTATGAAATTGTTCATTGTAATCTGAAAATTCGGATTCTGTCCGTTGTAAGAACCTGCTCCCGAACCCATCCATCTGTTGAAATAATAAGTTTTATTGTTAAACTGAACCGTAGTCGGTGAAATTGAAACGTTTACGACGCTTCCTGTATCGTGGAACTGATTCCCGTTTGTAACAGTAACGAGTGAGCCGATTCCGCTCGGATTGGTTGACGTCTGTAATTTATACTGAATTTTATAATTTGCCGTGTACTGTCCTGTTGCGGAATTTACAGTTATTGTATGCGTCGTGTCGCCGTTGTCGCTCCAGTTCTGGAATATATACCTGTACTGTGTATATGTCTGCGGAGATATTGCACTTAATGTCTGTGAAGAGCCGAGTGTCCAGTCGAAAATAACTGCACTGCCGTAAGTTGTGCCGTTCACTTTAAATGTCGCTCCTGTACGGTTAGCACCTACTGTTACATAATTCTTGTTTACCAGATATGTTACCGATGTTTTGTGATACTTGCTTGAAGCATCGGTTGCCGTCAGAATTACCTGATATACACCTTCGGTTGCGGCGGCAGTTGAATTAACCTGTACGAGCATTGAATCGCTTAAATTCGATAATGTGTTGCCGTTCGGAAATGATACTGTAATGTTAGGATTCGAAGGCACAATCTCTGATGTGAATGTTAATGCCGAGTTGTATGCCGGCGTCTTGACGGGAATTCTTACCCTGAACTGTCCTGAATTACTTTGACCCAAAGGTACCGATTTATAAGCAGGGTAGGGCAGTAGTGTGAAATTCTGCGTTTCCTTTGCTGCATTGAGTATCTCCTTATCTGATGCCTGAACGAATGCAAGATATGAAATTTCGTTCAGATTCCATAATGTGTCAATCTTGTATCTGTAATCGTAAACTTTTAAAGAACCCGGTGTAAGTGTTACGGGTAATCCGGAACCCGTCGGATACATTTTTCTCATTACCCAGTGGAAATCGGTCTCGCCGTTTGTTCCGGGAGGATATAGATAATGTATGCTGTCTTCAATAACCGCAAAATGCAGGAACGCATTGGGATTTGAAAGTAATGTTTCCGTATATAGATATATTCTTACAAGAACACTGTCGTTTGCCAGAGCACTGTCAGTTACGATTATTGTAACCGGACTGTATAAATTTACTCTCTGATTGTAATATGCCTGAAATGTTGATGCGTTGTAAGGAGAGTTCAGTGTAATTGTACCGTCGAACCTTCCCTGCGGTATGGAATTGACGCCGTAATAATTTCTCCTTGTCGTGTTGTCTGTCTGATTGTATAAATACATCGGGTCGTTTCCGGGCGCAGGCCAGTTCATATGGTATCCGATGGCGTTTATTCTCTCAAGATTTGCGGACTGTAGAAATGCTGTCAACTGCGGATTGTTCGATGCGCACGGACCACAGGTCGAACTTGTAAAAAATTCAATCAGCATCATTCTGTCACTCGCAAATGCAGATACTGCTAAAACTAAAACGAAAAGTGTTAATAATAATTTTTTCATAATTAAATTTATTTATTTATTTATTTATTTAAAGAAAATACTAAACATTTTCATTAAAAGAAACAAAAAATATTATTTACATTTACCCAACCGCATCTGCAAAGAAGGGGCTGAACAAAATCCGTGTTAATCCGTCTGATCCGTGTAATCCGTGTTCCGAATGCGCTATGATGGTTACCGTTCCCCGCATAATTTGAAACCTGACATTATAATTGAATCATACGACGGGAACGGATTGAACGTTATTTCCAAATAAATTAAATTGTATAAAAATTTATTTGCACCGCTATGAAATTTCTCAACATTGTATTTTTGATATTTTTGTTATGTGTAACATCCGCACATACCCAGATGTTCTCACCCGACGAAAGGAAAATCCTCGAACTTCAGGACAGCCGCACGCTCGGCGAAGATAATGCCCTGCTGAATTACCTGAACAGCGAAAATGAAACACTCGTTAAAAGAACACTCATCGCACTTGCGAATATCCAGGATTCGGCAACCTGCGAAGAAATCGGAAAAATCCTGCTGAAAAATCCTTTACCCGGAATCAGGAAAGTGTCTGCTTTTGCTCTCGGACAGATTCCGTCTTTTTCATCGGAAAAGTTTCTTTTGCAGTCCCTGTCGGATGAAAAAGACATTACCGTTCTTTCCGAAGTAATTGAATCGCTCGGAAAAACAGGAAGCACTGCTACGCTCGACGAAGTCCTGAAATTCAACAACGAAAATGAAGAAATTAAAAAATCAAAAGCAATGGCGGTGTTTTTTTATTCGCTGAGAAATATAAAAACACAAAGCGGTATTGATTATCTGAAGTCTCTCATTAACGGAAATTCTTCACCCGGGACACAAAAAGCGGCTGCCTATGCCTTTTACCGCTTCAGGAATCAGGATTTAATGAAATCTGCAGAAAAAGAAATCGAATCATTAACAAAATCCGATGATGCATACACGAGAATGTGGGCTTTCTCCGCACTCGGAACCGTTGCAAATCCTGATTTTTTCGGACAACTCCTTGATTCATATAATAAAGAAGAAATCTGGAACGTTAAAGTAAATATTCTAAACTCAATTCCGAATTATATAAAAAATGACAATTCACTTGCTGATGATGATTTATCCGGATTATTAATAAATGCAAAAGACGATGAAAATATTAATGTAAGAATTACGGCATTAAAAATTATCGGTGCGGTTTATGCATCTGCCGGAAAAAATCAAAAGGAAAAAATCAAAAACGAACTCGAATTTTATTTCACAAAAGGCAAAGCGGTTGACTGGCAGGAAATAGGAGAGTGCTTCGTTAGTTACGGAATGATTTTCAAAGACGAATCGGAAGAACTCCTTATTGAAAAATTTAAGGACACCGGTAACAGAAACCTGAAACCCTACATTGTAAGGGCTTTCGGGTATTTCGAAAACGGTATTATTTATAAGAAAGTAAGGGAAATTGTTTCTGATGAAGTTCAGGCATATACGAAGGAAATGGGCTATGAATCAGGTAAAATGGTTCAGGATAAATATCTCGCGGATTTGTATCTCGCTTTCGTTGAAACTATCGGGGAACTTGCGGATAATGTAAGTGAAGATGACCGGAACCTGATTCGCCTTATGCTCTCCGAATTCCTGTCATCGAAAGACCCCGCTATCGTTGATATGTGTTTCAATATGCTCGACAAAGATATTTTCGCAAAGTACCGCGATGAAACCGCAATGCTGATGATGTATGATTTTAATGAACTATCGTATCCCGAAGATAAAGAAGTTATGAAACTTTTTATTAATGGGTTCGGAACGATGAAATATTCAGATGCCCAAAGCCTCCTTGAAAAATTTATTGATTTTGGCGATGATGAACTAGCATCTTATTCGGCACGCGCGCTTAAAGAAATTACCGGTAAGGAATTTCCTTTCAAAAAATCCTTGAAAACTTTTTACGACTGGGATTATATTGAAAGTCTTGGGAATAAAAATAATATTGTAATCGAAACCGAAAAGGGGAATATTAAAGTTGAATTGTTTCCCGAATATGCTCCGTTCACTGTTAGAAATCTTATTTCGCTTATTGAGAAGAATTTTTATAAAGATATGATTTTTCATAGAGTTGTTCCGAATTTTGTTATTCAGGGAGGCGACCCGCTCGGAAATGGTTGGGGAGGATTGCATTACACGATAAGGACAGAAATTTATCAGTCTCATTTTGAGACAGGATATTTGGGAATTGCTTCCGAAGGAAAAGACACAGAGGGATGCCAGTTTTTCATTATGCATTCACCGCACTATCACCTCGACGGCAGATATACTCTCTGCGGAAAAGTAATTGAAGGTCAGGAAATAGTTGATAAAATATATATTTATGATAAGATATTGAATATCAGAATTATGAATAAAAATAAATAAAAAAGCGAAGCGTAATTTTGGGTGGGCGCTTCGCTAAATTAAAGTCTAAGGCTTTTTTTATTACTTAGGTTTCGTCTGAAATATATTCTGCAAATACTGTGCCAAATAATTTCGCTTTTCGAAAAATTTTCTTTTCCGTTATAAATCATTAATAATCAATATATTAAATTTTTTTGGTTTTTCTCTCATTCATCCAAACTCTCTAATTATTCTCAAAATGAGACTCTCTCGTCTCAAAATGAGACTATTCACATTATATTATTTGTTTTTATTTGTTCCTTATCTCTGCTTTTTTCCGTGTTATTTTTGCTTTTTTCCATGTTATTTTTGCTTTTTTCCATGTTATTTTTTGCTTTTTTCCATGTTATTTTTTGCTTTTTTCCATGTTATTATTTGCTTTTTT
>CAYWMV010000200.1:0-4688 GCA_964459055.1 uncultured Ignavibacteriaceae bacterium
AACAACTAACAACTAACAACTAACAACTAACAACTAACAACTAACCACTAACCACCAATCATCCAACAATCAACAACTAAAAAAACCCTTCTACAACTAAATTCTATTACTGAATTCTGCACTCGTCACTTGAGAACGACCATTTTCTTTATATCACTATATTTTCCTGCTGAAATTTTGTAGAAGTATGTTCCGCTTGAAAGTTCTGCGGCTTCAAAATCAACCGAATATGAACCTGCCGTTTTATTTTCATTTAACAGGATTTTTACTTCTCTGCCAAGCATATCAAAAACGCTTAATTTTACTATTGATGCAACAGGAATGTCAAATTTTATTGTTGTTACCGGATTGAACGGATTCGGATAATTCTGTAATAATTCAAATTTTTCCGGAATATTGCCTGTTACCGGCTCGACACCTGTAGTAACATCACCATTGAATCTCAAGCCCCATGCCATTAGCAATCCGGGGTCAGGTGACGCATTATCATTAACTGAAAGAATCCAGTTCCCGAGCATGTTCGCACCGCCGAATGTTCCAAATGCTGAAGGCGGTCCCGCTAAATTCGACCATGGTGCAAAAAATCCCGCTGTGGTCGGTACTGTTGAACCATCGTGAAAGAAAGTGAGTATTCCTTCACCTGTACCTCCTGTATTTGCAATTATCGTTCTTGTTGTATTGTTCGGTGCTCTTAATATAAGAGTCAAATCGCCTACCCAGGTATGCTGAATGGCTATGAATACTTCAACGGATGTAATTGCTCTTGGTGTTACAAAATGCAAAGTGTCATATATGGTTGCATTATCAGGTATTGTTTTATTTGCATATCTCATATTATATCCGAGAGAAAACGGATTAGTTGACCCTCTGTTTATAACAGTCGGATGGGCAATGAATGTATTTGCCGGTGCGCCGCTGCTCGTTTCATTTTTGAATCCGCTGAAACGGCAATTATTTGTTCCGCCGTTACTAAATGTACCGTTGATTCCCGTGGTAGTAGTAAAATTAATCAAATTTCCGTCGAAATTATATGAAGCAAGAGGTGTCGGAGTACCTGCCATATTTCTGCAGGTAACAAACATATTTCTTCTTACTTGTGCAAGAGTTAAAGCAGGTTCCCAGAATCTGACTTCATCAATATATCCGTTAAAGTTATTTGCTGACCCGCCGTGCCAGCCGCCGATTCTGACCGTTCCGACGTTTGAGTTCCAGGTTGCTGCTGATGTAACAGGTGCACCGCTCTGAACTCCGTTCACATAGAATGTAACGGTAGCACTCCCCCCGGATATCACCCACTTTACTGCGATGTGACTCCATTTGTTCAGCGGTATTACTATTCCGTCACTATTCTGGAATTGTGTACTGTTTAAACAGAGAACCTGTCTGTTACTTATGCTTGCCCTTATTCCCCAGAAGAAATCGAATCCGGCAGTACCTCTTGATACTACCATGTGAGTCGTACTCTGTCCCGTCGGATGAACCCAGGCATCTATTGAACCGTCTGTACTTTGACCCGAAAAAATACTGTTGCCGGGTACCTGAACATAACTGCCGGCATCAAAAGGACAGTACAATGCCAGATTATATGGAATAGGCTGGGATGCGTATGTTGCATAAACTGTATTTGCTCCGTTTCTGAAATATCCGTTATTTCCTCCTATATCATCATATGCAACTGAACCGGTGTTAAAAGGCCAGGAATTATTGCATCCTGCATAAGATGTGCTGGCTGTTAAAGCACCGCCGGTATTAGCACCTGAAGCGTCACCAATACCGACAAATCTGTTATTTCTAATCTCAGTCGCTGTCCTGACACCTGACCAGTATCTTACTTCATCAATGTACCCGTAAAAGTTTTTACCGCCAAATGAGGCTCTGCTGCTGCCTATAGTTAATGAATCGCTCGTAACATTCCAACTCCCTGTATTCGTTGCTGTTGAACCGCTTTGTGCACCGTTTACATAAAATGTCACCGTGTAATTGCCCGCACCGCCTGACCATGTAACTGCTACGTGAGTCCATTGGTTTAAAGGAACAGTTGTTCCGCCGGTGTTGGTAGTTGCGGTATTTCCGAATCTGATTCCCATCACCGACGAGGATGCCGACCAGTACCAAAATATTCCTACATTCGTTGCATCACCCTTTGCTACAACTGCAGGTGCTGAACTTGTTGTTGCAGTCGGATAAATCCATGCTTCAAGACTGC
This sequence comes from uncultured Ignavibacteriaceae bacterium, assembly GCA_964459055.1. Classification (GTDB taxonomy): domain Bacteria; phylum Bacteroidota; class Ignavibacteria; order Tepidaquicellales; family Tepidaquicellaceae; genus Tepidaquicella. The sequence continues at coordinate 2,207 of CAYWMV010000200.1, forward strand.
CGTCAACATTTTCATTCCAGGCTCCGGGGACAGCCACATATCCGCCGTTTGCACCTAAAGGACCAAGAAATGCATTGAAATTGAATGACCCGTATTCATCGGTTTGTTCTATTCTCTCCTGCGGAGCAGTTTGAGAAATTTTATCCGGCTTCACTTCTTCGCGGATAACATTTTTTGCATCCGTTTGAGGTCCCGGTACGGATGCATCATTGTATTGCGCAAAAACAAAATTTGCACATAATACAATAATTACCAAAATAAAAAGAACCCTTGTTTTACTCATTTTAATTTTTCCTTTCTTTTTTATTTATTATTTTAATTGCAGGAAACTCTTTTTTATTCCTGATAGTAATGCTATTGTAAATATGATATAATTCGAAAATGTAAATTAGATTTGTTTTCCGTCTGAGTAACGGAATTACTCTGATAATGTAATTATTTTCTTTTTCTGTTTTCACGGTTGCCGGGATTTCCGCCGGCAGTTTAAATCTGTTCAGAAAAATACAATAAGTTATTTCAGTCGGATATTTTTTGTATGGATTCCTTGGTGTGTATCTCTTCTATTAATTCCCCGGGAAAAGAATTCAATATTCGGTGGAACTCACGAATGAGCGTTTTCTATTTTATTATCTTCCAGTAAATGCCGTATTTTACTGATAAAAATTAAAATAAATTAAAATTAAAAGTCAATATAAATTTTTAAGCACCTATTTTTCCAAAGATTTAGCAATGCAAATTCCGTGCCTTAAAATATTTCCATTTATTTTATTCCCCTCCTCCAATCACTAACCACTAACCACTAACAACTAACCACTAACAACTAACCACTAACCACTAACCACCAATCAATCAATCAACCACTAACCACCAATCAATCAATCAATCAATCAATCAATCATCCAATCATCCAATCATCCAATCAATCAACCACTAACAACTAACCACTAACCACTAACCACTAACAACTAACCACTAACAACTAACCACTAACCACTAACCACTAACCACTAACCACTAACCACTAACCACTAACCACTAATCACTAACAACTAATCACTAACAACTAATCACTAACAACTAATCACTAACAACTCTTCTATGACTAAATTCTATGACTAAATTCTATGACTAACTTCTTTTCTTACGGCAGCCCCGATGCCAGATACGCATTCAGTGCCTCGTTCACAAGCAAGGGCGCTACAAGTTCGGTAGCAGCAGCATTCGGGTGACTGTCGTACGGGTCAACTGCATACATATCCGGGAGATATCCGTTTACATCGGCAAGTTTGTGGAAATAATCAAACACATAAACATTGGACGGGAACGTTCCGAATTCAGCGTCAAGTCCCGCTGCAAGAGTGTCTTTTGCCCATCGGCAGAATCTGTCCGATAACTGTGCCTCCTGAAGAGTCGTGCTTAACTGTGTCAGAGGAGCATTCGTCCAGATTATAAAAAAATTGGAAGAATGGCTTCTCATCGTCCTTGCGATATATCTCCAGTGCCATTTGTAATTGTAAACGGATTTTTCTTCGGGATAAAGCGTATCAGCCGGCTGCCCTTCTCCCGTCATCGAGGATGAGGGAAAACAGGATTTGAGCGTAATTATTCTGTGTGAAGAATAATACGGCGTAATGTTTGCGTTCGCATCCTGTCCCGCTAAAATCCTGTGCCATCTCTCCCATTCGTTGTTATCGTTGGGATTATTCGGCCACCAGAGTTCCGTCATGCTGAATGCGCTGTTGCCTGTTAAATTGTGTGATGTGTTGTATGCGGTTATCTGCTGAGGCACGCTTGTATTACTACCGTTCGGTCCCCAGATGTTTTCGCCTGTTGAATGATGGAAAAATATTCCGTTCCGTGATAATGTACCGCCGGGAGGAGGTGCGGCGCCTGTCCCGCTGTCACTGCAGTTGTAACCTGTAACTGCAATTGAAATTATAATCAGATAAAAATAAATTTTGTTGCTCATAACAATGCTCCTTTTAATTTTAAAGAAATTATAGTAATGAATATAAAAATTCAATATTTAAATTTTTTCTTATCGCTCTCTTTTTAGATTGAAGCAGGTTTTGTGAAAATCACGAGTCAAGCCTCTTGTCGGGGCTGTCCCAAAAGTTGTCATCCTGAATTTATTTCAGGATCTAATCATCGAAAACAAACAGAAAATCGAGATTCCAAAAAAAGTTCAGAATTACAAATGGGACGTTTTACGACTTTTGGGACAGCCCCTCCATCGTTTTTGAGAGTGTTTTTGGATTCCTGCTTTCGTCGGAATGAAAATCAGAGACTTTTCACACAGTCTCTTCAGTCATGAAATTCTATATTTTGTCATTCCCGCGAATGTCTTTAGATCCCGGCTTGTTGGGAAGGGAACCTGTTTATAACCGTTTTAACGGTTTTAATTTTGAAACGGCCAACTTGAGTTTTATTTCTTATTATTTGATTATCAAAATATTTACTATATTTGTTATATGGATAAAAA
>CAYWMV010000201.1:0-4673 GCA_964459055.1 uncultured Ignavibacteriaceae bacterium
CGGTTCGCAGTATTTAAATAATACCAGACCACAATATAATTCAAGCGGTGGAATATTTATCGGAGCAGGTAACGGAATATTGTATTCAAAAAATAACGGTACAGACTGGTTTACTCTTAACAACGGTTTTAGTAATGCGGCGGTGAATTGTATTAGTTTAACGGCGAATGATTTCATATATTTAGGAACAAATTGTTTTGGAGTTTTGAAGTCATCAACTCCGGTAAATTATACTAAATTGATTGCTGAAATACTAAATGAGTTTTCGCTGGGGCAGAATTATCCGAACCCGTTTAACGCAGTGACAAGTATAAAGTTACAAGTTGCAAGTGACAAGTTTATAAAGTTAATTGTCTATGATTTAGTTGGAAAAGAAGTGGCAATCCTTGTAAATGAAAAATTACAGCCGGGTGTATATTCAGTCCAATTCGACGCTGGAGGCTTGCCATCAGGAATATATTTTTACAGGATGGAGGCGGGAAGTTTTTCGGAGGCGAAAAAATTAATTTTGCTGAAATGATTTAGTTATTGGTTGTTAGTGATTAGTGGTTAGTGGTTGGATAAATTTTGAATTATGAATTATGAATTTAAAAATATAACCGCAAAGACGCGATTCAATTAAGAATTAAAAATTAAGAATTAAGAATAAAAAACAACATGACGCATTTTAACACTAAGGACATGGAAAAAAAGCGTAAGAGCACTATTCAATTAAGAATTAAAAATTATGAATTAAAAATAAAAGAAAAATATAACCGCAACGGCGCTACGGACGCAAAGGAAAGCAGTGACGGGTGATAAAATACAGGACAAAAATTGAAAGGGGATTAGTGGGGGTCCTGGGTGTGGGCGAGGGAGAGGATGAAGACAGAGGAGGCGTTGGCGCGGAGGATGACGGAGAGGATTTCTTTTATGGTGGAGCCGGTTGTGATTACGTCGTCGAGGAGGATAATTTTTTTTCCGTTCAGGAAGCCGTAGTAATCCTTGTTAATTATGAAAGCGTTTGCAACGTTAAGTTTTCGTTTTTCAACAGAGAGATGAGTCTGGCTTTTCGTGTTTTTACTTCTTATAATGACATCGGATTTGACGGGAACATTCAGAATTTTGCTTAATCCTTCGGAAATCAAACCGCTCTGATTATAGCCGCGTTCTCTCAATTTTGATTTATGAAGGGGGACAGGAATAATAAAATCATACTCAGTCAGTGATTTATGAGCCGAAGCGATTAACTGTTTTCCGAGCAGTTCACCTGCAAATACACCGAGAGATTTAAAACCTTCATATTTAATGGAATGGACGAGTTTCTGGACGTCGTTATTCGAGCGAAAGACATACAAACTAAAAGCGTGAGGGTAATTAATTTTAGACTTGAGAATACTTTCATCCTTCAGATTAAGTTTCGGGAGCGAGTTAAGGATTTCATCTCTGATAAACGGATTGGAATTATTTTCATCGAGTTTTTTTTCCGAGATGATACACACCCGCGGAAAAACGAAATCGTGAATACCGGCGATAAAATCTTTTAAGGAATTCAGTAATTTCAATTAATAAAGACTTTAAGATTTATCCTTAATGAGTTTTTCAACAATTTTAGCGGAACTAATAACACCGGGCAAACCTGCTCCGGGATGAGTGCCCGCACCGACAAAATAAAGATTTTCGATGTCTTCACTTTCATTATGAGGTCTCATCCAGGCAGACTGCATAAGAAGCGGTTCGACAGCGAATGCAGTACCAAGATAAGAATTAAGTTTATTCAGGAAATAATCAGGAGTTACAAAGAATTCGTTAACAATATTGCTTTTCAAACCGGGCATATATTTTTCTTCAAGGTAATCGAGAATAAGATTTTTGTACCTTTCGCCTTCTTTTTTCCAGTCAGTACCCGATTTAAGGTTCGGAACAGGGGAGAGTACATAATAGCAGTCATTTCCGGGAGGAGCGACAGAATCATCCGAAGCAGTAGGTCTGTGGAGATAGAGAGAAAAGTCATCCGACAATTTATAATTCTTAAAAATATCCGTCAATAATTCCTTATAAGTTTTACCGAGAATTATTGAATGGTGAGGCATATTATCATATTTAACTTTTGTCCCAAAATACAGCACAAAGAGGGACATACTATATTTCATAGAATCTATTTTTTTGTCGGTATATTTTTTTCTTACAGAGGACTTCAGATAATATTTATAAGTGAAAGCGACATCAGCATTGGAGATAACGGCATCGGCTTCAATCACATCACCGTTTTTCATTCTGACGCCTTTCACTGCGGGTTTCTTTGAATCGTTCGTCAGAATTTCAGTAACCTCGCTACCGAGCAGAAGTTTACCTTTATTTTCCAAAAACAATCTTATTAAACCGGAGACAGCCTGATTTGTACCACCTTTAACGTACCAGACGCCCCATTTCTGTTCAAGATAATGAATGAGGGTATAGATACTTGTAGTATTATATGGGTTTCCACCGATAAGCAAAGTATGGAAACTAAACACTTTACGCAAGTAATCATTTTTAATAAAACCGGATACATATTTATAGACGGATTTATCAGACCGAAGAAAAATGAGGTTGGGTAAAATTTTGAGCATATCGGTAAATTTACCGAAAGGATGAGCAATTAAATCAAAGCCGGCTTTAAAGATTTTTTCAGTTTTTGAAAAGAATTTAAGATAACCTTCTACGTCATCAGGATTAAATTTCTTAATTTCGTTCAGGATATCAGATTTAACGCCGTTATAAGTAAATGATTTGCCGTCGTCGAATAATATTTTATAAAAGGTATCGAGTTTAATGAGTTTGAAATAATCGGAAGTCTTTTTACCGAACAATTCGAACAGTTCATCAAAAAGCCAGGGAGCAGTAATAACGGTAGGACCTGCATCAAAAACGAATCCGTTATTTTCAAAGCAATAGGCTCTGCCTCCGGGTTTATCGAGTTTTTCAATCATGCTAACATCGTGACCTGCCGAGAGGCACCGGAGTGCTACAGAAATCCCTCCAAAACCGCTTCCAATTACAAGAATACGCATAATATATTTGACTTTAGATTATTAATGATAACTTATTTAAAATATGATAAGTTATTCGATTTCCTCAAGTAAATTATTGAGGAAATTCCTAAGTTCGGTTAAATCTCTTTTTAATTTTACATCCTTTTTAGGCGGGGCTGCAGCGGACTTAGAATTTTTAAAAAGGCTAAGTTCACTTTTAATTTGCGGGATATCATCGGCATCACCGTAATATTTTTCCATATTAGGTTTATCAGGTTTCTTTTCATCTTTCAGACCCAGATTTTTGAGAATTTTCTTGGCGCCTTCGATGGTATATTTTTCATCCCTAAGAAGTTTTTTAATAAACAGAATCAGTTTAATATCTTTATTTGTATAGATTCTGTTTCCCGCGAGATTTTTAGCAGGTTTGAGATTATCAAACTCGGTTTCCCAATACCTAAGTACGTATTGCTCCAGGTCAGTAATTTTACTTACTTCACTTATTGAGTAATACAGTTTTTTCATCGCAAAATTTTTCCTCATATTGTATTATTTTTCATATAATATATAAATTAAGTAAATATATAGCAATACAAAAAATAAACTAACACACTAAGGTAAATTATCGGTTAATCGACATAACTAACATAATAATAAAGGGGATAATGTGATACATATTATGTTAAGTGTAATATGAAAATGAAAAATATAACTTTTATAAATTGAATAAGGTTACAGTATTACTATAAACTATTTGTTTCAGTACATTTAAATCAACACCGAGAATTTGTGAAATTTTTTCAATAGTATGAATAACATAGGCAGGCTGGTTAGTTTTACCTCTGAAAGGGACGGGAGTAAGGAAAGGAGAGTCGGTTTCAAAAAGAAGGCGGTTTACGGGAGTATTTTTAAGGAGATTCATTTCTCTGAAATTTTTGAAAGTAACATTACCGCAATATGAAACAAAAAAACCATTCATATTCAGAACATCTTTCAAATTATTTTCATTACCTGCAAAACAGTGAAACTGTCCAGTCAAGGAATCCGAATTAAGTTTTTTTATAATTTCAATGGCGTCATCCACAGAATCCCGTGTATGAATAACAACCGGAAGATTGCGGGCGACTGCAATTTCGAGCTGAGACTGAAAGAAGGATTTTTGTTTACCGATTTGCGATTTATCCCAGTAGTAGTCCAAGCCGATTTCCCCGACCGCGACGACTTTTTCTTCGCCAAGATAGTCATCGAGAAATTTAAGTTCATTCAGTTCAGAATTTTTAATATCGCCCGGATGGAAGCCGACAGCGGCATAAATTTCTTTATATTTTGATGTCAAATTCATAATTTCATCTGCAGATTTCAAATCAACTGCGGGAACGATGATTTTTTCCACACCTGAATTAAAAGCATTTTCGAGAATATTTCCGATATTATTTTTGAGTTCGGGATAGTAAAGGTGAGCGTGAGTATCAATAATCATAACAAATTTTTAATTATAAGGGAAATAACGGCTGAAAGTTTTTCAGATACGGCTTTTCCGGCAATAAGAACGTCCTCGTGGCGAACCGGTTCATTTGAGGCAGGGGAGAGGGTATTTGTAATACAGGACAGGGCAAGGATTTTGATACCCGAAGAGGACGCTGCATACAATTCGGGCACAGTTGACATACCAACAGCGTC
>CAYWMV010000202.1:0-4667 GCA_964459055.1 uncultured Ignavibacteriaceae bacterium
GTTTCCGTAAAACTTCCCGCCTCCATCCTGTAAAAATACACCCCGCTCGGCAATTCTCCCGCATCAAACCTCACCTCATACACCCCCGCCTTCAACTCCTCATCCACCAACCTCGCCACCTCTTTCCCAGAAATATCATAAACACTTATCTTCACCCTCCCCTCCATTGAACATTTCACATTGAACATTGTACATTGATTAAAGGGGTTCGGATAATTCTGCTCTAAAGAAAACGCGAAAGGTATCTCGTTTGATGTATTTTTAACATTTAAAATCTCAGATATCTCACGGCGCCAGACGGATTGACTATAGGTTCCGGTAAAAATATAATTGTACGCTATTAATATTGCTCCAAAAAATTGATGAAAATTTGTATCAAATCCCTGATTTTTTTCTATCCAGTCTGTACCGTTATTTGTAGATAGAAATATCCCGTAACCAAGCGTTCCGGCAAATATATTATTGCCGCTTACGGCTAATGATTTTATACCTCTATTATTCAATGATGTTTGTATCCAGTTACTCCCGTTGTTTGATGAAAACCATACTCCATAAAATCTGGTTCCTGCATAAATGTTATTACCGCTGATTGCTAAAGATTCAATAAATTTATCGTCCAGTGAAGTTCTCTGCCAGTTAATACCGTTGTTGGTTGATAAAAAAACACCGCTGTCACTTGTTCCGGCAAAAACGTAATCACTGTCTGCCGCTAAAGAATATATATGTTTATTTATCAACGATGTTTGTATCCAGTTTATACCATTGTTCGTACTTTTATAAACACCGTCATATTCGGTCCCTGAAAATATAATATTTCCATAAAACGTAAGAGAGTATATTGTTTTATTATTTAAATCTGTTTGAGTCCAGTTGTTTCCGTTATTCGTTGACAGATATACTCCTGAATCATTTGTTCCGGCTATTATAATATTACCTTTTGTGGCTAAACTATATATTCGTTTATATTTCAATCCTGTTTGTTTCCACGTATTACCGTAATTTGTAGTGTGATAAACATTATTTAAAGTTCCGGCAAATATATTATTACCGCTCATTGAAAGTGCATTAATATATGATTTTATTAATTGTGTCTGTGTCCAGTTGCCTCCATTGTTTGTTGAAAGATAAATGCCGTCATAAAATGTTCCTGCAAAAATTTTATTTTCGTTTACAGTTAAAGCACGAATGTCTATTTTATTTAATGAAGTCTGAACCCAATTGCTTCCATTGTTTGAAGATATAAAAACACCTGAACCTTTTGTGCCCGCAAAAACAATATTATTATATACTAATAAAGAATTAACAGTTACACTGTTCAAACTGGTACTTATCCAGTTCATACCATTATTTGTAGTAGTATATACTCCATTGTTTTCAGTACCGGCATAAATAGTATTACCGCTAACTGCCAATGACCGAACAGATTTATTTTTTAAAGAAGTTTGAATCCAACTATTTCCGTTATTCGAAGAAAGCCAGACTCCCCCCGAATCTGCCGGATAATTTAAGGTTCCTGCAAAAATAATATTTCCGTTTGTTGCTAATGCATAAACCCGTTTATTATTTAATGCGGTTTGTTCCCAGTTGATTCCATTATTAGTTGAGAGATAGACTCCATTACTGGTTCCTGAACCTGCAAATATATTGTTGCTATTTATTGTTAATGAGAAAATAGTCTGTCCGGTTAATCCCGTTGATATCCAGTTGTTCCCGTTATTCGTTGAAAGGTAAACTCCATTACCATCGGATGCAGCAAATATATTATTATTGTTAATGGCAATATCATAAAACGTTCTATTATTTAAGGTAGTCATATTCCAGTCATTTCCATTATTCGTTGACATATAAACACCCCTGAACTGATTACTGAAGTCATCCATTCCTGCAAATATTAAATTATCCTTCACTCGAATCGTAAAAACAGTTCCTCCATAAGGTCCGTTGCATTGAATCCATTGACAGGTACCATCTTCAGTAATTAGCGTGAAATGTACAATAATAATAATCGATAAAAAAATTGTTCTTTTCATTTTAATATAATTAATTTTTTAGTTTCAGTGAATTTATCCGCCCTGAGTTGATAAAAATACACCCCGCTCGGCAAATCACCCGCATCGAATCGTGCTTCATATATTCCGGGATTCAGTTCCTCATTCACTAATGTCCTTATTTCCTTCCCCATCAAATCAAACACCCTCAATCTGACTCCTGTCTTCTGACTCCTGTCTCCTTCACTTGTCACTTTAAACTTTATACTTGTAACTGCGTTGAACGGGTTTGGGTAGTTTTGCTCCAAAGAAAACGAAGCCGGCACTTCCATTAAAATATTTTTTATACCTGTAAAATCAGAAAGCGGGCGGCGCCAAATTGAATATCCATCAGTTCCTGCGAAAATGTAATTGTTTGCAATAAGCAGGGAACGAACATAAAGATAAATTAAACCCTCATTTTTTTGTGTCCAGTTTTGTCCGTTGTTGGTCGAGAGATAGACTCCGGAACCATCTGTCCCCGCAAAAATATTATTTCCGCTAATGAAAAGGGCATAAACAGATTTATTATTCAAAGCCGTTTGTGTCCAGTTTGTTCCGTAGTTTGTTGAGAGCCAGACACCGGTGGGATTTGGATAGCCCCATGTTCCTGCATATATATTATTGCCGCTTACAGCAAGGGAAACAACCCATTGATTATTCAAAGTAGTTTGTGTCCAGTTTTGTCCGTTATTTGTTGAGAGCCAAACTCCATAATCATAAGTACCCGCAAAAATAACTTGTCCCGAGTCCTCGGGATTATTTCCGGATATGGCAATTGAATGAACTGATTTATCATTTAAAGCAATTTGATTCCAGTTCTGTCCGTTATTTGTTGATCGCCAGATTCCGTTACTAAATGTGCCTGCAAAAATACTGTTTCCGCTTATTGCGAGTGAAAAAGTTTCATGAAGCAAACCCGTTTGCGTCCAGTTTTGTCCGTTATTTGTTGAGAGCCAGACGCCAACGCCATATGATGACCCCGCAAAAATATTATTTTCACTCGAGGCAAGGGTATTAATAGAAAAATTTAAAGACGTTTGAAGCCATACTTGCCCGTTATTTGTTGAGCGCCAGAGGCCTCCTGTACCGGTTTGATAATAAAATGTTCCGGCAAAAAGATTATTCCCTGATGCGATTAAAGACATAACTATCTGGTTGTTTCCTATTCCGCTTGAGAACTGCACCCACTGACTAAAACAATTATGAATTAAGAATGATGAATTAAGAATGATGAAAAGTAAAATGAAAATTATTTTTTTCATTTCAGTAAAATTAATTTTTTTGTTTCTGTAAATTTCTCCGTCTCAAGGCGGTAAAAATATATTCCGCTTGTGAGCATCGAAGCATCGAAGGTGGTTTCGTACGTGCCGGGCTGGAGGTATTCGTTTACAAGGATTGCAACTTCTTTTCCAAGCATATCAAACACAGTTAATTTTACGTCACCGAAATTTGGAATTTGAAATTTAACATTTGTAATTGAATTAAACGGATTCGGATAATTCTGCTCAAGTGAAAATGCATTTGGTATTTCACTGCTTATATTCTTTATTGACGTTACTCCGCCCGTGATGGTTTTTAAAATCAATCCGTTCATCCCTACAGCCCAGCCTGTGAGATTATTGATAAAATGTATTGATGTAATTCCATAAATACCTTTTTTCTGTATCTCCCAGCTCTGGCTCCCGTTTGTCGTTCTCATTATTACAACCGTATCATAAAACCATCTTCCGCCAATCCACCCCGTATTTGCATCGGCAAAATACATCGCTTCATATTTATTATGATTGTATAATGATGTATCCCAGTTGCTCCCCCCGTTTGTTGTCTTCGCAAGTTTCGCTTTTCCTGATTTACCGTATAAAAAATATCCGGTATTTAAGTTTAAAAACTGTACATAATTAATTGCATTTTCAAGTCCCATATTTAATGACGTATCTTTATACTGCATAATCCAGTTTTGACCGCTGTTCGTCGTTTTGTAAATTTTCTTTTCGCCGTAAGGTACATCCGTAAAAAATTGTGAGGATGCCCACCCCGTCTGGGAATTGACAAAACTTAAACTCGTAAAACTCTCCAATGCTGTTAATACGTATAAAAAATTTCCTCCGCTGTTTGTCGATAAAGAAATACTACCTGTAGAATTATAACTGTAATGGTACCCTCCTGAAGATATGCAGATATTATTTCCCGATGCGAATACATCATAAAAATTAATTTGACTCATTACTGCGTTACTCCAATGTAAAAGTGTCCAGTTATCTCCCGCATTTGTTGTTTTAAACAAATGCTGCTTCGATTCGTATTGGTCCACAGACCTTCCGCCACAGGCATAACCCGTCAACTGATTAATAAATCTTATTGAATAAATTACAGATGAATCAGGGAGTGTTTTTTCCGACCAATTGTATCCGCCGTTTGTGGTCTTTAGTATCCCTTTCCAGTTTGGAATAAATCCTGTCTGCTCATTTATAAAATATACATTTCGAAAATATTCCCCTGTCCCGTGATTCAATACAAACCATCCCGTTTGAGATTGTAAAAAACCTGTAAAAAGGAAAATAAAAATAAATATTTGTGTTACCGTTTTCATTTCAGTAAAATTAATTTTTTTGTTTCCGTGAAATTTTCTGTTTCCAT
>CAYWMV010000203.1:0-4650 GCA_964459055.1 uncultured Ignavibacteriaceae bacterium
ATTAAATTTCTCTCTTTTCTCAACCATCCAATCACCAAACCATCCAATCACCAAACCATCCAATCACCAAATCATCCAATCATCTAATCATCCAATCATCCAATCATCCAATCATCCAATCATCCAATCATCCAATCATCCAACAACTAATTCCCCTCTCTCACATCTTCCTGTTCATTCTCATTCTCTTTTATTTTCTTACTTTTCGAATAATATTTATCCGTGTTACCGAATCGATATGATATACTTAGATTAATCAATCTCGAATCCCATTCACCCGAAATATAATTTCTGAAACCTGTACCGGAGGTTTCGCTTTCCCATTTTCGTGTTTTAAATATATCCTCAGCCCGTAGAGTAAGAGTCAGTTTGTTATTAAAGAAACTCCTTTTTATTCCTATGTCAAGATTTTGCATCGGTTCATTAAATCCGCTGGCATTAATTCTTCTTCCGGAATAGTTATAATAAACTTCGACGTCAAACAGACTTCCGATTTTAAAAGTTGACCTTATATTTCCTCTCCAGCCTGAACCTTCTTCCTGTGCATAGTCACTAACAACGGAACCTTCGAATTTCGTATTATAAAAACTTAAATTGGCATTTAAATTCCACCAATCCACAAATCTTGAAGTTATAATCAAATCAACACCGTATGATTTTGCTCCAGAAGCATTTCTGTAAGTTGTGGCAGTTGTAACCGAATCAATCTGATAAGAATAATTCGATATTACGTCATATGATCTTCTGAAAAATAATGATGTATTGATTGTCACTGTGTTGCTGTAAAAACTGTGACCGAATTCATACGAATCCGTGAATTCCGGATTAAGTTCAGGATTACCGAAATATATATATCTTGTATTAGACCTGTTTACAAAAGGATTTAACCTGTAAATAAGCGGTCTCATAATACGTCTGCTGTAACTTAACTGGAATTCATTCTGCAATCCGATTTTCTGATTAATGCTAAGTGTAGGAAACAAATTTAAATAGTTTTTTCTGAAATTCGAATCAACCGTTATTAAATTCCCTTTCGTTAATGTATGTTCAATCCTTAAACCTAATTTAAATCCAAAACTGCTTATTTTATGCGAAAATGTTCCGTACATTGCATTAATATTCTCGAGCAATCTGAAACGGTTTGTCAAATCGAAATTCGTAATGTATTTGTTTGTATTGAAATTTAATGTATCAAATCTGAAATCATTATCGTTTTCCCTGAATATTCCTTTATAGCCAACCTCAAATCTTGTTTCACCGCTGAACGGATGAGTATAATCGCCCTGAACATTTAAAGTTTTATTTTTTTCATTCGTTACGGATAACTGATTGGATAATCTGGGATTAAGCACACCCGGAGAATCATAATATCTGTAATCCTGTTCTGAATCATAACCATTGCTTCCTTTCACGTAGGTAATATCGAAATTTAATTCTTTTCCGGTTTCATCAAATACACCGTTGAAGTAAGTACTAAGGAAATAATTTTCATAATCGCCCGCATAGTCTAAATTATAATCCGAAGATGATATTATATTATTCATCCGGTCAAAATTAAAATTTTTTGTTAATCCTGTATTATCGAATCCGGACAGGTTTGCATAAGAATCGAATCCTATATTAATATTTTTACCGATTTCACGTTCGATTCCTGCAGAAAAAAATCCGTATTTGCTTTCCCCCTTCCCTTCGCTGTTTCCCGTAAAATAAGAAACGGGTGAAAAATAGTCTGTCCTGATATTATTTTTTGTATCCAACTTAAAAAGTCCGCCGCCGCCGTTGCCGAATAATGACCATTTGTTCAGTTTGGCATTTAATCCCGCATAACCGAAATATCCGTTATTGGACCTAAGTCCCGTAAAAATATTACCGTTAAATCCGGTTACATCAGGATTTACTTTTTTCATTACAATATTAATAATACCCGTTATTCCTTCGGCTTCATATTTAGCGGAGGGATTTGTAATGATTTCAACTTTCTTTACTGATTCCGCCGGAATCTGCCTGAGACTTGCAAACTTCATCTGCTTATTGTCAATCAGTATAAGAACATTTTTCGTCCCTCGCAGAGTTACATTATCATCTATGTCAACATCAATCATGGGTATTTTTCTCAGAACATCCAATGCCGTTCCGCCGGTAGTTGACTGCAAGTTTTCAACATTAAAGACTTTTTTCTCGCCCTCTGTCATCATTTCAGGAAGTTCGGATACTACATCAATTACATCCGTTTCGTAAGGTTCATTTTTAGTAAGTGTATCAATTACTATTTTATCTTCAATATTTTTCAATGAGTCTGTAAGGAGTCCTTCATCTTTTTTATCATTCTCCTGTACCTGCTTATAAAGAGAATCACTTGCAGTTTCATTAATCTTCATTTTTACTGTTTCAGGATATAATATCAGTATATTCTCTTCTATTTTAACTTCTTTTATAACTTTCTCGTAACCTGCATAGTTGAATTCCAGTTTAAATATACCTTTTTCCGATATTTCCATCGCATATTTACCTGCTTCATCGGATTCCGCAATGATGCTTCCCGTCCTTTCTGATTCAATTTTAACCAGAACGCCCTGCAAAGGTGTCCCCTTTTCATCTGTAACTGCTCCTTTCAGCAATGTCTGCGAATGCAAAGACACTGCAGCCAGTAACAATAATATTATAAAAACAATTTTTTTCATTTAGAATTAATAAGCAAATTTAATACATTTAATTATAGACTTCAAGACTACAATAGTTTCAAAGATTATTTTCTTATGTTTTGTTTGGTATATTAGTAAATGATAATTGAATTTTCATAATCTTAAACCGGCATAGACGGAACCAAAATGATTTTGTCCCCCTTCGGAGGTAGTATGAGAGATGCTATTTCAAATTTGATTGTTTTGCCCTTAAATTCTTGCCTTTATCGCAGATTTAAAAAAACAAATGGAATAATTATTCGGGTTTGGTACATCACAGAGAATAATCAATTTGAATGCTAATCAGATAATTCCTCAGGGGCATCGGATAGCCGGGTATGTACTGATAATCCGTATCCGTTATATTGTTTATCTCTATTTTAAGAAGAGTTTTGAAATTGCTGATATTAAATTCGTAATAAACATTGCCGTCTAAAACAGATGAAGAAGAAATTGGCGACAGATTTTCGGCATCAGAAAATCTTTTTCCTATGTATGAATAGAAAAGGTTAATACCGAATGATTTATAACGGAATTCGAGATTGGATTTAATCTGTTCCGAAGGTATGTAAACAATTTGTTTTCCTCTTGACGGGTCATTTTCGAAGTCAGCACTTTTCTTAACGGAATTATTATGAGTGTATGATAACTCTGCATTTAAATCCGCATCCCTGAAAATATTTGATTTGACTCTCAATGAAGAAATAAAAACATCCGATTCACTTACCAGAACGTTAACCGGACTCCATATAAAATTATTTCCGGGCAGCCAGATTATACGGTTATCCGCATTAATTTTCAGATATGTGAAACTGAAAATATAACTGACGGGCAAATTACCGGAAGTAATTAATCCGAGTTCAATATTTCTTGATTTTTCCGGTTTCAGATTTCTGTTACCTCCGGTTTTCCAGTACAGTGCATTAAATGCGGGTGCACTGTAATTATTACTGAAATTTCCCCTGAAATGAAGATTATAACTTT
Organism: uncultured Ignavibacteriaceae bacterium; assembly: GCA_964459055.1. Taxonomy (GTDB): domain Bacteria; phylum Bacteroidota; class Ignavibacteria; order Tepidaquicellales; family Tepidaquicellaceae; genus Tepidaquicella. The sequence goes on from CAYWMV010000203.1 coordinate 3,666, forward strand.
CAAAAGGTTTGTAATTTATTCCGATTTTGTATGTCAGAACATCATCCTTTATATCTGTAATTCTGTCGTATCTCAAGGATGGAAACAGTTTTATTTTATCAAAATTAAAAGTTGTGGAATTGAAAACCGAATATTGTTTTCTGTCAGCATTGCTTTCAAGTTCATTGCTGTTAACCGCTGCATATTTCACCTCTGCTCCGAAAACCGATGTATGCCGCAAAACATTTATGTTAAATCTCGTAAGATTCGATACGAGTATATTTTTATAGTAACTGTTAGTAAACGGAATCAGTTCATAATTCATAAGATTATTTTGAAAATTTATTTCATTGTTCAGCGAAAATGATTTTCCCGAATAATTAATATCGAGAATGTTATTCCAGTTTCTGTCCTTCTGATTTGACAGCAACTGCGGTGTCCCTGTTTCCTGTCCCGGTAAATTCTTTTCGGAGTCCGCAAATTGTGTGTAAAATTTAAAATTCATACTGCTGTTTGGATTATATGAACCTGAAAAAGTATAATTTCTAAGTGAATATTTCGCATTAACTCTGGTTTTTAATTCTTTTGAAATACCGTTATCGTAATAGTACCGGAAGTCATTATCCGATTTTTCGTCACTGATATTAAAATTCCAGATAAAGTTTTTTATATTGTTGCCCGCACTGAAGCCGATATTTCTTGTGTTATAAGAACCGTATGAAGAATTGAGTTTGAGTTTAAGATTTCCGGGAATCAGTAAATCATCGGTTACTATATTTACAACTCCCCCAATTGCATCCGAACCGTAAACGGAACTGAAACCGTTTGTAAGCACTTCGACGGATTTAATACTTGTTTTGGGAATTAATGATAAGTCGAACTGTGAATTTTGAATTGAATTTAATTTAGAGCCGTTCAGAAGGACTGTCGTGTGCTCTGCATTCAGACCGTTCATCGAAATTGTCTGTAAAGAACCTCCGCTGCCGTAGTTTTTCACAAATACTCC
>CAYWMV010000204.1:0-4601 GCA_964459055.1 uncultured Ignavibacteriaceae bacterium
AATTAGTTATGTCAGATTTTCACTGACTTGCACCTGAACGCTTCGTGACGCACCGACGGACGCAAAGGCAAAAGCGAAAAATGCAATGTTAGAGGAAATTTAAAAACTGCCGGAAATGTAGAATCTGTATTCGCCTGACCTTTCGTCATAATCGGAGTGATTTTTATATGTGCCGAATTTGCGATAAAATATATATTCTGCTCCGATACCGAAACCGTTAGAGATATCCACAAAAAGTTTCGGATTGATATAACTTAAATGGCAATAACCGGGAAATCCTTCAAAGGTTTTCATAATATAATATCTGTATTCAAGCCCGAGAGAAGCCGGACCATAAGTAAATTCCGTTTCAAGCATAGTTTTATTTCCGATAACATAATCATAATCTCTGGACGGACCTCTTCTAAAGATAGAGTTAATCGCACCGAGTACAATGAAGTTTGAATGGAGAGAAATAAATGTTGTCCATTTTTTTCCGGGAGGAGAAAGGTGAATTAAGCCGAGTCCAAGGCTCTGGGCTCCCATTCTGTGAAAATCGCTATAGGCATAATCGTGGTCAATAAATGCGCCCAGGACAAAACGGCTATCAGACTTCATTGATAAATTTTTTCCGTATAATATTCCGTAAGTATGATGCCAGAAAGAAGGTTTTTCATTTTTCTTAAAATCTGCACCGAATCTCATTTTGAAAAATTCCAGCGGTTTAACATCGGGATAATCAAACCTTTTTCCGTAAGTGAATACATATTCGAGCATAATATGACTTTTTTCATAATATCCGTTTTTATCATCAGGACTGACACCTGCATAACCGAAATTGATTCTGCTGTGAGCAGGAAATACATCATTAACATTGAGAGGCGTTTTTCTGAATAACTCGCCTCTGAACAAACGATTGACACCTCTGACAGGATTCAAACAGGCGCCCGCTAATTCGCGGAAGATTCTTTCAATTCCCGACGTGCTCTCATCCAGAACCAGGGAAGACATTCTGTGTCCCATTTCGCCTTCCAAGACACCCCCTATAAAAGATGTAATCAGGTCATTAGCCTGCGGCGGGTCTTTTTCCATAAAGATTTCCCAAGCGAGCGAGCCGGCAAAAACAAACGGAGCGGATTCCCAGAAACTGTATCCGTTAGACCTTGCCGCATTAAAGTGCAATGCACCCTGATACGGATGCCTTAACTGATTATTATGAAAAGTATCTTCGTCCCACACGAATCCCGTGTCAAGATTATGTTTCACTGTCTCGAATGAAATTTTCGCATAAGGCTGATTTGTTATAAAACGATTATGCAAAAGGAAAACAATATTAACTCCGTTCACTTCCGCTAAGGGAATAAGCATATTGCTTTTTAAAAAATATTCGGGCAGATATCTGTGATATTTTACCGAATCGATAATTGAACGAAGTTCTTTTTTATAATTTTGCTTAAAAACCGGGGAGGCAGATTGATTTTTTATTTCATTTAATTTAAAATATCCGTCAACATCAAAAAACATTGTATTATCCTTCAGATTCAGCGATTTGCTTAAACCGGTATTGAACTCAGGAAAATAATCAAAATTCAAAAAACTTAATGAATCCGTTTGCTGAGCATAACAAACCCGGAAAGCGAGAAGAATCAGAAATGCGATTAACAATTTATCTTTCATGCTTTAAGAATAATTTCCAAATATTTGACTCATATAAATAATAATTCAGAATTTTGCCGATGCCGTTAAATCAAAGCCCTGTATTCCTGCATCATAAATATAATTTCCCGAACGAAAATTAACATCGAGATAATCATAACCGAGACACAGAGAGAAGTTCCTGTTAAATTCGAATCCCGCACTTAGTGACGACCGCGACGAAAACATTGATACAATACCAAATCCACCGATATCCAAATAACCTTTTAAGAAAAATTTATTTGGGATTCCGTTTTTAAAAGGTTTATAAAGAAACCGTACACCTGTAACAGGGTCTGTAAATCCCCTGTTTTGATTTTCCTTCCGGGAGCCTCCCTGCACAAAAAATGTTTCGATATCATTTCGAATGTAATTCAGCCGTGCACCGCCAAACATTTCAAACAATAAAGATTCATTTTTATAAAATTCATATACTACTCCCGCAGTAATAAAAATTGTTTTCACCCGTGAGCGGGAATATGAATACGGACTATTGACAAAAGTGCCTTCACCTTCAAGATTGAGAAAATTAAATTGTGCAATAAGAGTCAGTTTATTTTTTCTTGCTTCAAATCCGGCATATATGCCGAAATCAGGATTTTTGAATTTTTCATTTAATGAAATATTAATATAACCGGGAATACTGTTTGCGGTCAGGTCACCTCTGATGGCAGGATTCCGGATACCGGCTGAGAGTTCGAAATTCCATTTGCCGCGGGATGTGTCGTTATGCTGAGAATAAGCATTAGTGAAACAGAATATAATTACAATAAAGAAGAAAATTTGTTTCATTCGGTTATAGTAACAATGATTATCATCGGTAGTAAAATAAAAAATATAGTTTTGATATTATAGATAAAAAAACTCATCCGATGAAGGAATAAATGAATGAATAATTAACCGCAACGGCGCAGAGGACGCAAAGGAATATTTCTCGAAGAGACAAAGAGACGCAGAGGAATAATTATGAATTTTAAATTAAAAAAACTCATCCGATGAACAAGTTCAGCGGATGAGTTTAAATATTCTAAATTTATAATAAATTACATGTCGTTTTCGAGTGTAGAGATATCGCCGATATCTTCGCCCCATTCCTGTGCTCGGAGGACGCGTCTCATTATTTTTCCACTCCGGGTTTTCGGGAGCGTCTCAACAAATTCGATTTCCTGCGGCATTGCGAGAGCGGATAATTTTTTCCTGACGAAATTCATAATCTGCAGTTCGAGGTCTTTACTCGGCTCAAATCCTTTTTTCAGAGTAATGAATGCTTTTACGACTTCCATATTTACCGGGTCGGGTTTTCCTATAGCCGCAGATTCGGCAACTGCGGGATGTTCGATTAATGCGGATTCAATTTCGAACGGTCCGACAAGGTGTCCTGCCGTATTAATCACATCATCATCTCTTCCGACGAACCAGAAATAGCCGTCATCGTCAATACTTCCCCTGTCGCCGCAGAGATACCATCCATTTTTAAATTTTCCCTGATAAATAACTTCGTTATTCCAGTAACTTCTAATCATAGAGGGCCATCCGGGTTTAAGTGCAATCATACCGACTACACCTGTTTTATTCAGCGGTTCAAAAGTTTTCAGGTCAACTATAGTTGCTTCAATGCCCGGGAAAGGTTTACCCATTGAGCCGGGTTTGATTTTCATTCCGGGGTAATTGCTGACGACGATACAGCCGGTTTCGGTCTGCCAGTAAGTATCATGAAACATTTTTCCAAATACTTCCTGCGACCAGAGTACCGCTTCGGCATTCAGAGGTTCGCCGACGCTTGCAAGATGTCTTAAAGACGACAGGTCGTGCTTTTTAACAATTTCATTTCCTTCTTTCATCAGCGAACGGATTGCCGTCGGAGCGGAATACCATACGGTTACTTTATGCCTTTCCATAAATTTATACCAACTTTCAGCCATAAATCCCATTTCCGAGACGCACTGCGTCACACCGTTTGACCAGGGACCGATAATTCCGTATGATGTACCTGTTACCCAGCCGGGGTCGGCAGTGCACCAATAAATATCATCTTCTTTTAAATCGAGAACATACTTTGAAGTTATATATTGTGAAATTAACGAATAATGAACGTGCTGTGCACCCTTGGGTTTTCCGGTTGTACCCGAAGTATAATGGAGAACCGACGGCGTTTCCGCTTTTGAGGGATATATTTCAAACTCCTCAATGCGTTCTGCTTTATCCATATGAAATGCATATTCTTTTTCGCGCAGCGGTTTAGAGCCGTCATCGTCAACAACGATTACATATTGAAGTGAGGGAAGTTGTTCCAGAATATTTCTTACTTTCGGCAGATGTTTTTTCTGTGTAATTATTGCAGTTGTTTTTGCGTCATCGAGTCTTGTAAAAAGCGATTCAGAACCGAAAGCGGAAAACAGCGGCTGAACAATTGCACCCAACTTTAATCCGCCAAGAAATCCGAAATACAACTCGGGAATTTTGTCCATAAACAGGCATACCCGCTCACCGGGTTTTATGCCGAGTTTCTGAAGATAAACGGCGATTGAATTTGTAAGAACACGCATATCATTAAACGTGTAACGCTTCTCCTCACCTTTGAAACTTTCCCATATCAGGGCAAGTTTTTCCCCTTTACCCATTTTGCAGATTCTGTCAGAGCAATACCATCCGATATTGATTAAATCTCCGTCTTTATATTCCAGTTCCTTTTTGGAAATATCCCAGGAAAAACTTTTGAGTTCCTCCTCATACGATTTCATATTGAATGCAGTTTCCGGCATTAGTTTATTTTCCTCCAATGTTGTTTAAATTTTTCAAAAATAATTTATAAAATTACATTAATTTGGGTTAAAATAATATATATTTAGTAGTCTGAAAATGATGGATTATGCACATCTGTCCAAAACGTTTAAATAAAAAAGAGACTAAGTCATACACTGAAAATT
>CAYWMV010000205.1:0-4585 GCA_964459055.1 uncultured Ignavibacteriaceae bacterium
TAAACTTTATAAACTTTATAAACTTTATAAACTTTATAAACTTTATAAACTTTATCCCCTGAATTTTGAATTTAATCTTTCCTTTAAAATTAGGATATTTAATGATTATTAAATTATTTAACTATGGATAAACTGCCGGAAAAACTTAATCTGAAAAAAGACTTCCCCGAAATTACTTATGACGAATGGAAAAAAGTCGTTGAAAAAGATTTAAAAGGCCAGCCCTTTGATAAAAAATTAATAACAAAAACTTACGATGGTATTGACCTGAAACCAATTTATAATAAAGAAGATATTGAAAATATTCCGTTTACTGATTCAAAACCAGGATTCGCAAATTATGTCAGAGGAACTAAATCGTGCGGATATTTAAATGATCTCTGGTCTGTACATCAGGAAATCCCATATACCGTTCCGGAGGAATTTAATAAAGAACTCGCCGAAGCTCTTGAAAAAGGACAGAACTGTATTGTGATAAATCCTGACCGAATAACCTTAATGAATTTACCCGTAAAAGAGCATTTTGCACATTCGGATTTTGGAGACGGACTTTCGGTGATATCATCACATGATTTTGATAAAGCATTAAAAAATATCGACTTAACAAAATTTCCTGTTTTTATTAACGCAGGTTTCGATAATATTCCGTTATTGTCACTTTTCGTTGCATATCTGAAGAAGAACAAAATTGACTTGAAAAAAATATCCGGAGGCGTATTCGCAGATCCTTACGGTTATTATGTCCGGTACGGTAATTTGCCGGTGTCAATAGATGAGACTTTCAATCATCTTGCGGAAGCAGCAAAATGGACAGAAGATAATATGGTAAATCTCAAAACAATCGGAATCAGCACTTTGCCTTATCATAATGCAGGCGCTTCAGCCGTGCAGGAACTTGCCTATGCTTTTTCAACTGCGGTTGATTATATTAATAATCTTCTGGACAGGGGAATGGAAATAAATTCTGTATTGTCAAAAATCAGATTTTCGTTCGGAATCGGTTCTTTTTACTTTATGGAGATTTCAAAACTTCGTGCTGCAAAAATATTGTGGCAGATAATTACGGAACAATACGGCGGTAACGAAGAATATCAGAAAATTGATATTCTCGCTGTAACTTCAAAATATAATCAGACCGTACGCGACCCTTATGTCAATATGCTGAGAACTACAACGGAAGCATTCTCTGCTATTCTTGGCGGCGCAGATGCTATTCAGACTAATCCTTTTGACGAAACATTCAGAATCCCGGATGAATTTTCAATGAGAATCGCTCGGAACACACAAATTATACTTCAGGAGGAATCAAATCTTCATAGATTGATTGACCCTGCAGGAGGTTCTTATTTCATAGAATATCTTACTTCTGAGATAGCAGCAGCTGTCTGGAAGTTATTCACTGAAACACAGAAAAACGGCGGTATGCTTGATGCTTTATTGAAGGATATTCCTCAGACTGAAATTGAAAAAGTCCACTTGCTGAGAATTAAGGATTATGCTAAGAGAAAATCTGTTATTGTAGGCGTGAATATGTATGCAAATCCTAAAGAAATGAAAACCGATGAAAGAGAACAGGATTTTGTTAATATATACTTGAAATTATTTAATGAATACAAAAAGGAAAGAATGAATGTTGATGAAGTTAAACTGGATGAAGTATTTGCGGATAAAAATATCGTGAATGCTTCCGTAGAATGTGCAATTGAAGGAGGCAGCCGCGAAGATATCTCGAGAAACATATTCAAAACTTCTGAAAAAAATAAAATTAAACCGTTGAAACCTGTCAGGGCGTCGGAGATTTTTGAGATTTTATGGGATGTTACGGATGACATAAAAGATAAAACAGGAAGTATTCCTGCCGTATTTCTCGCTGCAATGGGTCCCGTAAAACAGCATAAGGCACGAGCCGATTTTTCAAGAGGTTTCCTCGAAGTGGCGGGTTTAAATGTCATTTATAATAAAGGTTATGATATTCCTGCCGAAGCAGTGGCGGATGCCGTTAAATCAGGTGCTAAAGCAATTGTTATCTGCTCTTCGGATGAAAAGTATCCTGAATTAGTTCCGCAAATTGCAGGCGAAGTGAAGAAACAGGCGCCCGATATGATGATTATTCTTGCAGGATACCCGAAGGAACAGATTGAAGAACTGAAATCATCAGGTGTGGATGAATTTATATATCTCGGTGCTGATGTATATGCCGCACTCAACAGAATATTAAAAAGATTAATATAATTTGAATTAGATAACAGAGAAAAATATGAAAAAACCCGATTTTACAAAAATTGATTTAACCCTTGATACTGAAAAAGTATCATACGAAGACTGGAAAAAGAAATTTATTGAAGAAACAGGTAAATCTCCCGAGGACTTTATTTGGCAAACACTTGAAAAAATAGATGTTAAACCTTTGTTTGATTCGGAAGATATTAAAGATTTTGAACATTTGAATTATACGTCAGGTATCCCTCCGTATTTGCGCGGTCCTTACAGCACTATGTATGTTATGCGTCCATGGACTGTCCGCCAGTATGCCGGATTTTCCACTGCCCTGGAAAGTAATGCATTCTACAGAAGAAATCTTGCCGCAGGACAAATGGGGCTGTCTGTCGCATTCGACCTTGCTACTCACAGAGGCTATGATTCCGACCATCCGCGGGTAATTGGCGATGTGGGTAAAGCAGGTGTCGCAATTGATTCCGTTGAAGACATGAAAGTGCTCTTTTCTGGTATCCCGCTCGACAAAATGTCGGTTTCTATGACTATGAATGGTGCTGTTTTGCCTGTTTTGGCGTTTTATATCGTGGCAGCTGAAGAACAGGGGGTCAATTGGGACCATTTAGCAGGAACTATCCAGAACGATATCCTGAAAGAATATATGGTAAGAAATACATATATTTATCCCCCTGAACCGTCTATTAAAATTATCGCTGACATCTTCAGATTCACTTCTCAGAATATGCCCAAGTTCAATAGTATCAGCATTTCCGGATATCATATGCAGGAAGCAGGTGCAACCGCAGACCTCGAAATGGCTTATACACTTGCAGACGGACTTGAATATGTCAGAACAGGAATAAAATCAGGACTTGATATAGATGAATTTGCTCCGAGATTATCTTTCTTCTGGGCTGAAGGTATGAATTACTTTATGGAGATCTCAAAACTCCGTGCTGCTCGTGTTATATGGGCAAAACTGATTAAAATGTTCAATCCGAAGAATCCGAAATCTATGGCTCTCCGTACTCACTCACAAACATCAGGATGGAGTCTTACAGAACAGGACCCGTTTAATAATGTCGTAAGAACATGCATTGAAGCTATGTCCGCCGTACTGGGGCATACCCAGTCATTACATACAAATTCTCTCGATGAGGCAATTGCTCTTCCGACAGATTTCTCAGCCAGGATTGCAAGGAACACACAGTTATATCTTCAGGACGAAACATACATTACAAAAGTTATTGACCCGTGGGGCGGTTCTTACTATGTTGAGTCTCTGACAAATGCACTTATAAACAAAGGATGGGAACACATACTCGAAGTTGAATCTTACGGTGGTATGACGAAAGCAATAGAAGCGGGAATCCCGAAAATGAGAATCGAAGAAGCGGCAGCAAGAAGACAGGCGAGAATTGATTCAGGTTATGAATCTATAATAGGGGTTAACAAATATTGTTTATCGAAAGAAGACCCGATTGAAATTCTCGAAGTTGATAATACGGCTGTAAGAAATTCACAAATAACAAGATTAAACGAATTAAAGAAGAACAGAAATGAATCCGATGTAAAAGCAGCTCTTGATGCACTTACTAAATCTGCGGAAACAGGCGAAGGTAATTTGCTTGAACTCGCAATAAATGCAGCCAGAGTCCGTGCTACGCTCGGAGAAATTTCTTCTTCACTTGAAAAAATCTGGGGAAGGTATCAGGCAGTGACAAGAACAATATCAGGAGTTTACTCCACTGAATACAGTAAAGGCGATGACGAAAAAGTCGCAATAGCCCGTAAAATGACGGACGACTTCGCCGCCAGAGAAGGACGGCGTCCGAGAATTATGGTTGCAAAAATGGGACAGGACGGACACGACCGCGGTGCAAAAGTAGTTGCAACGGCTTATGCAGATATGGGTTTCGATGTTGATGTCGGTCCGCTGTTTCAGACTCCTGAAGAGACAGCACGTCAGGCGGTTGAAAACGATGTCCATTGCATAGGTATGAGTTCCCTTGCGGCAGGACATAAGACTTTGCTTCCTGCTTTAATAGAAGAACTTAAAAAACTCGGAAGAGACGATATTATTGTAATCTGCGGCGGTGTTATTCCTCCGCAGGATTATGAATACCTTTACGAAGCAGGAGCTGCGGCAATTTTCGGACCGGGTACAAAAATTCCTGAAGCTGCAATAAAAATAATGGAAGAAATAAATAAACGTTTTACCTGATGTCCGGAGATAAGAAAAAATCCGACAGTTATAAACCCGATTGGGTACCTGAACAAGCAGGCGAAGCATTTGCCACTAAGGTTTTAAAAGGTGTCAATTCTACGGGAAACGAAAAAAGTAAATCTGTAAAAAAGGCAAAAAAACATT
>CAYWMV010000206.1:0-4547 GCA_964459055.1 uncultured Ignavibacteriaceae bacterium
GATAACCCTATCAAGTCCCGGACCGTTAAAAGTCATAGAGGGTCCGAGGTTCTTGATTGCTATACCGAAAGACAGTCCTGTTTGTCCGCCGATATACTGGATACCGAAGTCAAAACCAAATCCGGTTGCACTAACATTAGCGACATTCTCGCTTATGAGTTTTACGTTAGTACCGAATCTGATTCTGTCTGTCATTTGCCGAGCGAAACCGACATTTGCAATTAAATACGTCGGATTGAATATCTGTCCAGTGCCTTCGGGTTGAAGTTCGGTAGTTTCCATAATTTCTCCTACATTAAGAGATTTAAGAGATATACCGAGATTTCCGAGACTGCCGAGTTTTGCTCCGGCTGCCAGATACTCAACTTTCATATCGGCAAAATATGTCATATGTGAAAACATTACTTCAGCGAAATTTCCATCAAGTTTTGCCAGTCCTGCAGGATTCCAGTAAATGGCATCCACACCTGTAACTGATGACAGGTTTGACCCTGATAGTGAAGTTCCGATAGAACCTACGGGTATCAACAACTCAGGTGCTGCAGATGTTCCTAATTTCTTTCTCGGACCGCTGTAAGTAATATTTGCCGCAAATAATATTATAAGAAGAACCGCAAATATTTTTATGTGTTGTAATTTCATTTGTCCTTTATTTTTAAATTCTTAATTAAACTATCTCCTTTTTGAGATTTAGTTTTAATTTAAAAAAATATTTAGAAATTAATTCTTTCCTGAGATGTAAATACGACTATCTTCATCACTTTCTGTCCGATTCCGGGTGCATCAATCAACGCAACGTAAATACCGGAAGCAATCGGAACTCTCTCTTCATTCTGCAAATTCCATTCAATAGTGCTTGATGAATTATTCTTACTTAACGTCCTTATCAGGTCTCCGCCTAATGTATATATCTTTATTGTACAATTAACCGGCATATGCCTGAATGTTACGAATTTATCGCTTAATGTTCTGTCCAGAGTGCTGAATCCGTAATAAGGATTCGGTACTATTCTGATATTATCCAGCGCGTTTGTTTCTTTGGCATAATTGATATCCCCGAACTTCGGAGCTATCGTATTGAATTCGTAAAATAACGGAGTCGTAGTTACATTAGAAGCAACATAAGGTCTGGTTGCCGTGTAAGGATAAATAAAGAATTCATCATTTTCCGCAAATGTTGCAGATGAATTCAGTCTCCTGGCAGCCCAAATATACATAACATCAATTGTTGCTGATATATACAAGTTTCTTGTTGTTGATGCATAATATGCATCCCATCCTGCATCTCCGTATGTTGAATTGAATATGTACAGATATTCGCTGCTTCCTGTTGAATCCGACGACGGATTCCATTGTCCGTCAACTTTTCCTCTTGGAATTGAGTCGTTTGTCTCAAGTAATGCACAGTTTAACTGTCTTGGGGCAGCGGAACTGTCGTTCGGGTCAACTTCCCATACAGTAAACGGAACGGTTCTCTTATCCTGATAAATGTAGAAATTATTGGATGTTGCCCTGTTGATGATAAACGGTGCGAATGACGGGTCGGCATCCGGCTCGTTTGTCCTTGAGACATATCTGTATGCCAGTTGCTGTTTGTTCGGTTCATTCGAAAATACTATCTTAACAACGCGTAACTGGTCAGGTTTTATCCTTGAACCAACTGCGTTATAAGTATTCTTCGCAGGATATGAAATTGACATTGACCTTGATTGCCATCTCGGGTCCTGATTATTGATTGAAAGTCTTGCACCTTCAAACCAGGGATTGTTAGACGGCAGATAGTCCCAGCCCTTTTTCCTGGTTTGAATACTGTCTGCACTTAATGTGAGGTCTTTTATTACACCGAAATTACCTACATATCCGCCAATGGAACCATCGGCTGTAAATCTGATTTTCTGCAGGTTGAAAAATATACCATCAATTGTTCGGGATGAATCATCCGTTGTCGATTTGAAACTGACATACTTCAGATTTTGTGCTAATGGATTGAAGGCATTTTCATTATTCAGTTTTCTCAAAATATTATAAGTCGTATCAGAATTGAACTGTACTCTGTAAGTTGCATCTCTTAACAGTTCCTGATTTCTGACTATAGGTATTAATCCTAAGTCTCTTATCGGGTAATTCACATTCAGTGTATCACCGTTTCTGTAAGTGTATTGAGTTCCTGCAGTCTGAAATACAGGTCTTATACTTAATGTCTGGGTTGACAATGAATTTCTTATTACTTTGAATCCTCTTCTTATTGAATCGGATTTACTGTATGCATAAGCAAGAATAGCGAATTTATATTCCTGACCGTAAATAAATGCGGTCTGACCGCCATAATTCTGTGCGTATTTCGTAGTTGTCAGAGTAATACTTCGCGATATACCATGGTTCGGGAAATTAGCAGGGGTTGACATTTTGTATGGCGGGACAATAGGATACGGAGCGAAATGGTCGCTTCCGCCTACCTGTACGCCTGTTGCAAATGTATCAATTATTGTACCGATATTGTTTCTGACGTCAAATATATCAATCAGTGTTACCCTGTCATCAATAGTTTCCGGTTTTGTAAAATCCGGGTAACTGTTAAGGTTTTTATCTATTTCGTAAATCTCATATCCTTCAAAATAGTATATATTGGAATCTTCAGGAGCGAAGAATATCGAGTCCCAGTATCTGTAACTCTCTGATGCTGAACCCCAGTTAAATGTAATATTGCATAATCCGTTTACTGTCGGTGTATAGGTAACATCAACAACAGGAGCCGGAGGGGGCGGAGTTACGTTGAAATTATTATCGTAAATCAACTGCGCAGTTTTGCTCAGTGATTTTAATTTTGTTACTGAATTCAGATTCGTGCTTCCTCTCGCTACAAACTGTGCCAGAACTATGTTCTGTGTATCACCGGGATTGTAGATGAAGTCTTCGCGACCTGAATTGAAAATAAATCTTCTGTCGCCTGAAGGATTCGTTGTGAGAATTGTACCTGTATTTCCGCCGCAATTCTGCATAGAACCTTTTACTTCAGTCCATCCTGAATTTGTTTCGGGGTCACCCGGGTAAACAAAGAATGTCGGAACCGGCGGAGATGCCAAAGGATTCATAAAGTTTGAACTATCTTTTTTCAATCCTCTCAGCATTAAATATGCCGGGTAAGGTTCACCGTTCGGGTCTGCTTCGCAGGGAGGCGGTGAAGAGCCTGTGTTTGTGAAAAACACGAATGATGTTAAACCGAGTGTATCATTTGTTGATCTTATAATCGGACTCTTGAAATAGTCCATACCAAAGGCAGGCGGAGCCTGACCATAAGTTGGATCATTATTATCAGCATTATAGCAATAACCCATATTTAATACAGTATCGCAGCCAATGTAATCGTCATTTGCGTCACCTAAATCCGGGTCCACTACAACGCCCATATAAGTTCTAGTCCAGGGGCGGTTTCCTTTGTTAATAACTACCCAGTTTAAGAACTGGAGGTCTTCGAGTCCCGGACTGTTATAACTCCAGGCAGTGAAATGTGCTTCGGCATATAATAACGGTGAATAAACACCGCCGCCGAAACCTTCACCGATGCTTTTCTGGTCTGTAAACGCATCTGTCATTGTCATAAACAATGTCTGACTTGCATTTTCCTGACCGGCAAGGTCAATACCGTTATCATAAACACCATTGTTATTAATATCTACATACGGAGCACCATACTGAATCATATATTGCCAGTTTTCATAATCCGGATTATTGCCGGCATTGTCTCCGTATTTAACCTTGTAAAGTTTAAATTTGCTGTCCTGAACCGGACCGACCGCCTGAGGAGGATTACCCGAGATAATATATCCCGGAGTATATTCTCCGGTATAGGATGCCATCACCTGAGCCATCACAAAGTTCTGTACACCGGGCACATTAGATGTATCTATATAGCATCCAATACTTAAACCTGCCGTAAAGCAGGCGAATTTGTTGGAACCCTTGGGCCACATAAAACTTGGTGTGTTTTGTGCCCTCGGGTCCTGATTAAATATACCTGAGTTGTAAAATATGGCACTGATGTTGTTACCGTCCAGGAACTGATATTGCAACGGCGCATCCGGTGTCATCCGATTCACGAATGGATCGCGCCCGTTCGGATTCTTCCTCGGTAAACTAAATGCATCAGTACATAACACAACAACTGCAAGCAGTATTGTTAGTATTGTTATAGTTTTAAATTTCATTTCTTTTTCTACAATTGATTAATAAAAAATTACATTAATTTTTAGAAACTAATATTAACACCGAATCTTACCTGTCTGGGCGGACCCCAGTTGCTGAAGAATTTAATTCTTTCAGGCCAGAGTTCCCTGAATACAGGGTCAGTAGCCCATCTAGATGCACCTGTCGGAGTCTGCAGGAATCCGTTGTCGTATGGTGTTCCTGTGCCCGGGAATATTGTGTTGATTATTTCAGTGTTAAGTAGATTTATTACATATACGTAGAAATTGAAATTCGCTTTGTATATTCTTATTGATTTATCTAATCTCATATCCAGCCTGAATTTCCAGTCCATATATAATTCG
>CAYWMV010000207.1:0-2655 GCA_964459055.1 uncultured Ignavibacteriaceae bacterium
AAACTTTATTTTTTAAAAAGCATATCCTACTCCTAAACCAAGACCAATAACCGGAATGGCAGTGACTTTATGGTCATATATAGCATAAGCACCGCCTGCTCCGAATGACCATTCAATTACAACTCCGTGGCTGCCGCCGGATAATTTAATTTTATCTCCTATTTCAATCTGTGTTCTCCATAAAGTTCCTTTCCTGTGCTCAATTACAGGTACCAATGAAGAAGGCGGAGGCGGCGGAAAAATAGGATTATAGTTTTCATCATCATCTTTTTGCTCATCAAAACTAATAAAACTTACATCTACATTAAAACCAAGATAAAATCCTTCAACAGACCTGCCGCCTGTATAATATCTAAAATGCGAGCCAATTCCCCATGAAGTAAACGAATTCAATATTATTTTTGTTTTCTCAAAATCTTTCTTATTTTCTTTTTTGCTTTCAAGTATATTCTCAACTGCTTTTCTTAACCAGAATGTTGTAAACTGAATTTTCAGACCTGTACTGAAATCTTTACTGATATATCTATCGTATTCTATATTGCTTAATAACAACAGAAAACCGAACGGCTGCATGGTAAGTGAGTTTTTTGCAGTTTTTTCTTTTTCGATTTTTTTAATTGTATCTTTCGTCAAAATATTTTTTTTATCCTGCTTAATTTTATCCGTATCGTTGCTCATATAACTTTTTAAGACCCCGGTATAACAGAAATTATTTTTTTTGTAAGAGGGAACCTTGTCCATAAAACTTTGCGGTAAGCATTTATTACTGCTTAAAAAAAACAGCATAGCGATAAGTAAAACAATTGTATTAAAATTTGTATGGTGTCTAATACTTTTAAAACCTTTGTTTATATTTTCCTTTTTCATTTTGTGTGTTTTTAATTTTAATATCGGGAGTTCCAGCATAAATCAATAATAATTTTTAAAGGATTATTTATTATAACTGAAGTAACTAAATGACCTTCCACAAATTGTACCTGATAAACCATATTGATTTGCATCAATATAAATCTGACAAGTATCATTCACGGGAACATTAACTCTTTTTCCTACTGTACCTGCATAAGCAATTCCGGATACCGAGGAAAGTGCGAGTTGTTTATCGAAAGACATGCTCCCGGAAATATTCAGTGCTCCGTTAAGAGTCAGGTTGAAATTTTCATCGGAATCTTTACAGTCAATCATATCGAAAATTAAATTAACAGTGAATGGATAGTAAGGCACGATACTTCCGGTTATGTGAGCGTTACCCCCCTTCGGACCGTTAACCGTCGTATCAACATTTCCGGTCAGATTAGATAAATGCTGTTCCCAGACAGAATTGAATAAATAGGTTGTTCCGTAACCTATATTCTGATCCTGACATTCCTGATTACAGGAATAATCCGAGGAAGTCAGTTCATCACCTTTACAGCCAAAGTATAAAAATGCCGCAAGAAAAATTAATACAAAAAAAAGTTTGATGAATTTTTTCATAATATATTTTTTATTTTATAATGTATTATTTGTTTTATAGTTTACATTTTACTTAAGTTCACTTTTTGAACATATAACGTCTGAAGTATCAAGTATTTACAGCCCGCGACTTCAGAGATTGTGTGAAAATATATTGTCGGACAGAACAAACCGCAAAAACCTTCCCAAGCGTGGTTTGGGAAGGGATATTTTCGAATTTTCACACAGACTCTTCAGTCGTAGAAATTTAAAAACCCGGTGTTTTTTACCGTTTTAAGGGGTTTTTATTCAGCAGCGAAAAACCCAAGTAAATTATTTTATTAGCATCATACTTTTCGTTTCAATGAATCCATCTGTTGTTAATCTATAGAAATACACTCCGCTGGCAAGATTCGGTGCATCAAAAGTAATCGTGTAATAATCTGCGGTTTTAAGTTCATTATTTAATAATATCGTTAATTCCCTGCCTGTTATATCATATACCTTAATTGTTACATTGCAGTCAACCGGTAATTCAAAATCAATTTTAGTTACGGGATTAAAAGGATTAGGATAGTTCTGGCTTAAACTGAATTTTTTCGGAGGAATAATATCAACTTCTTCGATTAGATTATAATATTCATAATTACCGTTGTAATCAATCTGTTTCAGCCGGTAATTATATTTCCCGCAGTTTAACTTTTTATCAGTAAAAGTGTAAAGGTTTTGGGTATTTGAATTACCTTTTCCTGAAATAAATGTGATTTTATTCCAATCACTTTTTCCGGCAACTTTCCTCTCTACGTCAAAACCTGAATTGTTGGTTTCCTTGCTTGTACTCCAGTTAAGTGTAACATCACGTCCCGAGGAAGTTATGGTAGAGGTGAATGCTGTTAATGTTACAGGAAGCGGTTTTTCGCAAAGAGTACCTCCGCCTGACCATGTCCCGTTGATGAAAATTTGTGCTGCGCATACGTCTGCTCCTGACTCAATAGTCAAATTAGTTCCGGCATCATAGACTATACTGCTCTGGGCGTGAAGAAGTACAGTAAATGATAATATTAATAGTATTAAAATGATTCTCATAAATTCACCCTTTTATTTTTTAGTATATTTCTTTATTAATAAAAATGTAAATCCCGCTGTTGAAAAAACAAGCAGGAGCAAGTAATTCAGGTTTATATTTCCTGAGAGGAATCCGGCGGATTGAGGATTTTGGGT
>CAYWMV010000207.1:2755-4541 GCA_964459055.1 uncultured Ignavibacteriaceae bacterium
AGTAATTCAGGTTTATATTTCCTGAGAGGAATCCGGCGGATTGAGGATTTTGGGTTCCGGTTCCATTCTCAAGTGCTGTCAATCTTGTTTTAAAGTCGTTTAATTCGTTTTTCAGTTCGTCATTTTCTGTTTTTAGATTTGCTATCTCAATATCTTTTTCAGTTTTCAAATCCTGAACCGCTTTTACTATAACGGGCAACAGATTTCCCGGAGTAGTCTCGAGTTTGTCGGGATTATTTTTAAGAACAAGATTCAGCCATTCTGCATTTTCGGAAGTCTGGACTTCGTCGAGTTCCTGTGCTATAAATCCTGCGGTCGGAGTCTCCTGCATTTTGCTTCCGTCTGATTTATTACCCTCATACCATTCTCTCCTGTCCCAGTTGAAAATCCGCGGTTTTAATTTCATTATGAAATTAATTCCCAGATTTAAATCATTAATATTCTTCTTATCTCTTGCATCGGATAAAGAAGATATTGATTGTACATTGCAGCGAAGTGATGTAACATTACCGTCACCGAGTGTAATTTCATTTGTGGCGGAATTGCTTGATGGTTGTGAATTATATCCGATTAAAGTAAGATTTGAACCTGTAGTAACAGTTGACCCTGCATTTTTCCCAATAGCTGTATTGTTACTGCTCGTATTATTACCTAAAGCGCCAAATCCAATAGCCGTATTATCATTGCCGGAATCGTTGTAATACAAAGAAGCTCGCCCCAAAGCGGTATTTCCGTTGCCATTGTTATTTGAGATTAAAGCATTTATTCCTATTGCTGTGTTGTCGACACCCGAGACGTTTGAACCTAAAGTATTCACTCCCAATGCTGTATTACAGTTGCCGGTTGAATTTGTTTTTAAAGAGTTACTTCCGATGGCTGTATTCTCAAAGCCTGTATTGTTATATAATGTTTTATATCCCAAAGCTGTGTTATCACGACCGGTTATATTTGCATATAAAGATTGATATCCTAAAGCTGTATTGTGAAGACCCGTTGAATTTGTATATAAAGACTGATATCCAACCGCAGTATTATCAGAAACAGTATTAGAATGAAGGGATTCAAATCCAATTGCTGTATTGTTAGTTCCTATTTTATTGTTATACAATGCTTTATGTCCGAACGCTGAATTACGGTCCCCTGTTTCATTCAAGTATAGATTATAACTTCCGACAGCAGTATTGTAGGAGCCCGTAGTATTGAGACTAAAACAACCCCCGCCGACTATAACGTTATTGGAACCGGTCATAGTAAAATTCCCGGAGCCGAGTCCGAGGAATGTATTCACCGTTCCAAAGTTATGTAAAAATCTTTCTTCGCCCTTGTATATGACTCCTATATTCGAAGCAGTTGTTAAAGGAATTTGAAGACAATTTGTTAAATTTAAATACCCGTTGCCCTGGTTTAATGTCAGAAAAGTATTTACACCGTATTTTATACTGAAAACACCTTCCAAACCAAGTGTATTGGTTATGTTTTGTGAATATGACGGCAAGGTTAATAATATTAACAGTGAAATAACAATAATTTTTTTCATTTTTTTTTCCTTTGACGGTTAATTTTTAAATTTTTATTCTTTTAGATTCAAACACTAATTTTTTACGGATATTTTTTAATACTATTGAATAAAGATTATTCGAATTTGATGAGAATACTTCAAATTTAAGAATTAAATTGACGTGATTGGATTTGAAATTTTTTATAGAATTCCCGCCGCACTTTTGGTGTGTAAAATAACACAAAAACATATTTTGTGTTACCATTTTATAGATCCCTTACAATAAAT
>CAYWMV010000208.1:0-4503 GCA_964459055.1 uncultured Ignavibacteriaceae bacterium
AATTAAGAATAAAAAGCAGCAGGGCTCATTTCTCGCAGAGACGCGATTCAATTAAGAATTAAAAATTAAGAATTAAGAATAAAAAGCAGCAGGATGTATTTCATGCAAAAACCTTCCCAAGCCGGAGCTTGGGAAGGAGTATTTTCGAAAGTGACAAGGCAAACATTTCGCATCAGGAACGCGGATTACACCGATCAGGCGGATTAACACGGAAAAAGCAGTAGCAAGTAGTAAGTAGTCAGTAGTCAGTAGAACAAAGAACAAAGAACAAAGAACAAAGAACAAAGAACAAAGAACAAAGAACAAAGAGCAAAGAACAAAGAACAAAGAATAAATAACAAAGAAGGGGGTAGGGGGAAGAGGCAAAATTTTTTGGGGGATTAAGTTACTGATATTTAGCAATATAATTTTAAGGAAAATCATAATATTTGAAATGCGGAAAAAATGACTATATATTTGTAGAAAATATGGTATAAAAAGATACTGTAAAATACAAATAAAATATAAACTCTAAATATAAGGAGGAGGAAAAATGAAAAAAAGAAGAGCAAGATGTGATTACGTATTAAACAAAATTAAGATAATGGATGCATTAAACAGGATACTAAAAACGAAAGGAAGAAAGCCGACGACAAAGGAAATTGCGAACGAGTGCGGACTGGGAATAAGAACCGTAATAAGGCATTTAAGCGAATACGACAAAGCCGGGGGACTGAGCAATTTCAAAATACTTACGAACAAGGTTATAATATCATTATACGAAAAAGCACAGGAGGGCAGGGCACAGGAAGTGAAACTATGGATGGAACTTGTAGAAAATAAAAACGGCGGACAGGAAACCGGAGCCAACGCCGATGAACAAGACGAAAAAATACTGTTCGTACTTGAAGAGCCGGATACAAACGAGAAAGAAAACCAAGAATGAAGATACGGGTAACCGACATATTCAAAAGAAACTACAAATCAAAAGCCACCGTCGTCCTCAACGAAGGCGGTGCCCGCTCATCCAAGAGTTACAGCATATGCCAGTTATTTATCCTTAAATTTCTGAACGAAAAAAACAAAAATTTTCTCATCACGAGAAAGACGCTGCCGTCTCTCCGCATAACCGCTTACAAACTGTTCATTGATTTACTGAAGGAATACAAATACTACAATAAAGTTGAACACAACAAAACCTTCCGCGAATTCCGTTACAAGAACAATTATCTCCTTGCAACCTCGATTGACGAAGCAAGCAAAATCCAGTCAACCGACTTCAACTACATCTGGATGGAAGAGGCGGAAGAATTTACATACGAGGACTACGTAACACTAAAAACAAGGTTAAGCGGCATCAAAAATGAAAACGAGAGAAACCAGATTTTTCTGACCTACAATCCGAAAAAAGAATTCAGTTACATAAACAAAAAAGTAAAATGCGAAAGCGACATTGAAATAATCAAATCAACATACAAAGACAATCCGATATTAAACCCCGAATACGTCTCACTGCTTGAGGGATTAAAAGAGCAGTCAACCGATTTTCACAAAATATTCACATTAGGGCAATACGCAAATGCAGACGAACTGATATACGGACACATAAAAAACATTGCATCATATCCCGAAGAATTCGACAACACTGTTTACGGACTGGACTTCGGATACAACGTTCCCACCGCACTTGTACGCGTAGATTCCTTTGACAAAAAATTTTACCTCACGGAATTATTATACCAGACAAAACTAACGAATGCAGATTTAATCGAAAGATTAAAAGACCTCATCCCGGACAAAAATCACAGAATATACTGCGACTCCGCCGAGCCGGGCAGAATACAAGAACTTGATCACGCGGGATTTTACGTAAAGGACAGCAAAAAGAACGTGAAAGAAGGAATAGATTACGTCAAGCGTCAGGAAATATACACGAAAGACGAAAACGTAAACCTGAACAAAGAACTTGAAGAATACGTCTGGAAGAAAGGTCCCGGCGGCGAACTCACCGACGAACCCGTCCGCTACAACTCCCACCTGATGGACGCACTACGCTACGCGATCTACTCCAGCAGAGAAAGCGGGGTGCCGAATATTAGGTGGATTTATTGGTGATTTGTTAATTAATTTCCTCATCCGATGAATCCCGATTCACTTCGTTCATACGGGATCTTCGACAAGTTCATCGGATTAGTCTGAACATTTCGTATTTCTCGCAAAGACGCAAAGAGGCAGAGACGCAAAGAAAAAAATTATTTAAATTATTTATTGCGGATTTTGTGAAAATTTTAGTGATTTTAACTTTACGTATTTCTCGCAAAGAGGCAGAGACGCAAAGAAAAAAATTATTTAAATTATTTATTGCGGATTTTTTGAAAATTTTAGTGATCTTAACTTTACGTATTTTTTCCCGTGTCCACGGGACAAAGAGGCAAAGATGCAAAGAAAAAAATTATTTAAAATATTTATTGCGGATTTTTTGAAAATTTTAGTGATCTTAACTTTACGTATTTTTTCCCGTGTCCACGGGACAAAGAGGCAAAGATGCAAAGAAAAAAATTATTTAAAATATTTATTGCGGATTTTTTGAAAATTTTAGTGATTTTAGTGTTAACAAGGAGTAATACAGAATTTTCTATTAGTTTAATTTCCAAACATTTTGAGCAGAATTTGAAAACTACTTGATTAATTGAATCGCGCCTTAGCGGTTACCTCCATTTAACATTAATTTCTATTCCCCGATTATTATAATATTTAAAGATTATAATCACATATTGTTATATTTATTTAGTGTTTATAGGGATCTTCCTATTTCCTTGACTCTAATTCCTATAATCAATATATTATTAAGCGATTATAATCGCATATTATTATAATATTTAACGAGCTAGACAATGATAAAAAGAATTGCATCAAAAAAAATAAATGATTTACTGTATAAAGGCAAAGTAATAATTATATACGGAGCAAGGCAGACAGGCAAAACGACATTACTCGAAAGCACATTAAAAGACATTAAAGCAAAAGCGTTAATATTAAACGGAGATGATTCCGAAACGAGAGAAATATTATCCACGGCATCCCGGGCAAGACTCAAAAATATAATTCTTGATTACAAAGTTGTTTCGATAGATGAAGCGCAAAGAATAAAAGATATCGGACTTATATTAAAAATAATTACGGATAATTTCAAAGGGATAATTGTAATAGCAACGGGCTCATCATCCTTTGAACTTGCAAATGAATTAAACGAACCTTTAACCGGAAGAAAATATGTAATCAATTTATTTCCGCTTTCATTTGAAGAAATGGTGAAAGAAACAAATCTGATTGAAGAGATAAGCCATCTGGACCAAAGACTGATTTTCGGTTGTTACCCTGAAATAATTACAAATCCGGGAAAAGAAACCGAATTATTGAAACTCTTATCGGAAAGTTATCTTTACAAGGATATTCTGAATCTGGATAAAATAAGAAAGCCGGTTTTGATTTCAAAAATAATAAAAGCGCTTGCCTTACAAATTGGCAACGAAGTTAACTTTAATGAAATAGCACAGATTGCCGAATGTGACAGGGGTACTGTTGAAAAATACATTGATATTCTGGAAAAAGCCTTTATAATCTTTCAGATTCCCGCATATTCAAGAAATGCAAGAAATGAAATAAAGAAAAACAAAAAAATATATTTTCTTGACAACGGAATCAGAAATGCTGTTATAAATAATTTCACTGACATTGAAAACAGAATGGACAAAGGTCATTTATGGGAAAATTACATCATCAGCGAAAGATATAAATACCTGAAAAATAATTCGAAAGACAAAAATTTATATTTCTGGAGAACTACACAGCATCAGGAAATAGATTTAATAGAAGAAGACGGTAATAAAATCATCGCTTACGAAATAAAATACAACAAAAATGCAAAATACAAATTTCCAAAAACCTTTACCTCTAACTACCCCGAAGCAGAAACAAAATTAATCACCCCTGCAAACTTCGATTCAATACTAATATAAACACATTGTTTCTCATTTCTTTAATCTTGCAAATCTTCAATCTTACAAATCTTATAATTTTACAAATCTTCAATCATATAATAAACTCCTGAGGTGTGACACATTTATAGAAGGTGTTATTTTTATTCGTGTTTTAAGAAAAATATTATAACTTATTAATATTTTAAATTATTAATAGTTTAATATAAGTTTATAATCCATTTTTTAGCAACACGAGATAATTACGTTCTTTCTAATGGGGTAGGGATTGTTAAAAATTTATTTCGAATATTTTCCGAATTTTGATTTATTTGTAACTATATTATTTATATATCATTAAATTTATTGAAAGGAAAAACTATGAAATCATTTTTTATTCTCTTTTTGTTTACAATTTTACTTTTATTTTTCAACAGTTGTGGAAAAAGTGATACCGATAAATATATAGATAAGTTAAAATATATGGTTGAAAAATATGAAAAAATTGCCAATTCCGAAAATATTACCGATGCTGATAGAGAGGCAT
>CAYWMV010000209.1:0-4503 GCA_964459055.1 uncultured Ignavibacteriaceae bacterium
ATACTTCCGCCTTGTCCGTATAATGCTTCCAGTTCAGTGTAATCCCAACTTGCCAGCAGTCTGACTTCAGGTTGCGGGTGATAGAGAGATAGAAATTCATAATCATCAATTGCGAGTTCAATATTGGACATATTTACTTCGCACATCACGATTATCTGAAATGCATTATCTTCAAATTCTTCTGTATAGTTCCCTGATGTTATTTTTGATTCAAGGTATGTTTTGAGGTTTCCGTATAATATATCTCTGTTTGATTGCAAAACAGATGTGTCAAGTTCTTCATAACAGATATATAAATCATAAAGCGCATTGATAAGATAACTGCTTTCGGGCTCATTATTGATTAATTGTTTATAATTTTCTATGGCATTCGGGTACAAACCGATTGTCATCATTTCTAATCCCTGACTATAGAAAATTTCATCTCCTGACACAGAATCAAGATTATTAAGAGAACTTACCGGAATTGAATCACAGATACCGTCACCCCAATCCTGTACAAAAACTCCTGTTTGTGCAATACTTTGCGAGCAGGTGTAATTTGGGGAATATGAAATTACCGTGACGGAATCTGAATTAATATTATATAAATTATTACTTGATACATAATACCCGTCGAAACAGTTTTCTCTGGCATAATATCTTGTGGAATCAATTAAAAGATATCCGTAAAGATGATGATATGAAGAATTATTTCTGAACAATTCATTATATCCTCTGTCAAGTTTTGCAAAACTGTAACAGTTGAATGCAATCGTATGAGATAACCTTGAAACGATTGTGTTATCTCCTCCTGTCCATAAAAGTTCAGTATTATCCTTTATAGCGGGAGCAAGATTTATTACTGCATTAGACAGGTTATTTATTGCTATATCGGAAGAATAAATATAGTTTAACGCTAAATCCGGCTGACTTTGGTGGAAAACAAGCCCTTTACCTGTTGAAGTATTGTGATTATCGAAATAATTACCTCTGATTGTTCCTCGCATAAGTCTGCCAATTAGAATTGAACCTGTTGCATCCAGACATTTATTATATCCGATATAAACCGGAAGGAGATTTGAAGTGAAATTTGCAATAATAATTGATTGTGAGCCGTTTGTAATGACGTTGTTCTTTATTATGATATTAATTAATTCTTCTTCGGAGTCTCCGCTTCCGGGAAAATATGTATTATAAATATAAATCCCGGTTGAACTTACACTTTGAGGTAATTTTATAGAATCGGATTCAATCAGAAGATTATGAGCATCCCTTGTTTTAATTCCAAACTGACCTCCTGATTGAATATTAAATGTATTATTCCTGATTACCTTTTGAGTAAAATAGGAAGTTATAGTGTCGTTTATAATCTCGATGGGGATTTTGGCATTAGTAAATTTGCAGTTAATAATAGAATCCTGACCTGAATTTTCGAATACAAGCCCCTGCCACGGAGAACTGCCTGATGCATAAAAATTAGAGCCGTTGGCAATTAATCTTGCTCCGTTTTTGAACTCAATTTTTGCATTGTTGCCTAATTGAACTATTGAATTCGGATTTAATTTTAAATATGTCCCTTCTCCGTCAAAGGTAACAGTAGTGTTATCGCCGAGTATTAAGTAGGCATTTCCTTTAATTTCAACAAGTGCAGAGTTATTAATGATATGGTTTTCTTGATTTCCTATAAATGAAATTTCTGTGTTTTCATAAGCCCTGATTATTGAATTTGGATGAAATTCCTTGATACTACCTGAATCTGTTAATTTACCATAATAGTAAGTGTTTATTTGAGAATTTGCTTTCATCGTTAATTGTGAATTCTTCGAAAAATATATTTCATCGCCCTTGTTATAAGTTTGATTACCGCTTATCCATAATTTCTTGTTAGTATCAAGAGTTATTTTATTGTTATTCAGTAATATAATTTTCAAGCATTTTTCTGTTTGTGAATTGTAAATGGATGGTGTTACATAAGTCCTGCCCGGCTCATTGACGGCAACAGGCGGATTAGAATAATAGTAATAGTAATCACCATCATTTCTGGTATTATATCCGTATCTGTCTGTTGCCCCAAAATTATTATATACCTTATCAAGAATTACTTTCGTACCCAAAAATATTTCGTTTACATTCATTGAATCTATTATTTCCGGTCTTAATCCGAAAGGAGTTGTTCTTGCAAAAAAATCTTCTGCAACGGGCTGGTTGTAACCTCGAATTATTTCCCATATTTTTATTTCAGTTTTTGGAAAACCGTTTGCCAGTGTATCGGATGTGTTGATAGTGTCAATAGAATGAAATCCTCCATAATTTGAGTAAATATGTAATCTATTATTTTCGGGAAACGCGGGGTCATAATCTATAATAAAATCACCGATTTTATAAATTGAATCTCCATAAGGCGTATGTAATGTATCTCCTAAATAGCTGTCAAGTGAATTTAAAATAAATGAATATCTTTCAACATTATTATTCTGCAGATTTGTAATAACAGCACTAATTTTATATAGTGCAAAGCCCCATACTCCGTTTAGATTAAAATCGGGAAATTCAATTCCGCAGGCATGTCCTAAATCAAGTACATACTCTGCATTACTCATTGAATCTAATGCATAATGGTAAAATATATTTCCAGATTGATATGTAGAATTTCCGGTAAAATATTTCCATAAATTCCCATTTTGAATTTCAGAAATTCTGTTTAATTGAATTTGAGATTCTTTTGCAGTATTTAATCCTTCAAAAGGAATTGATATTGCAATCATTTTGAATTCCATCTTATGAATCTGAGAGGAGTTTTTAACACCAAAATCACCTTTA
The DNA here is from genome assembly GCA_964459055.1 of uncultured Ignavibacteriaceae bacterium. GTDB lineage: Bacteria > Bacteroidota > Ignavibacteria > Tepidaquicellales > Tepidaquicellaceae > Tepidaquicella. The sequence continues at coordinate 2,803 of CAYWMV010000209.1, forward strand.
AGTCCTTCTTCCTGAGGAAAAGAAAAAGTCGAGATAAACAATACTAATATGAAGATTAGTATTATAGCTTTTAAATTTTTTGATTTTTTCATTATATTTAATGAGTTTAGTTTTGAAAAAAATTAAATTAGAGCGGGGCATTGTCCATAAATGGATAAACCGTCCTGAATTTTGAGCGAAATAATCATCACGGTAGACCCCGCTTGCTTTTATGAAAAAACCCGTATATTTATGGTGCCCTTATCAATAATTTATAACTAATTATTTATTTCAATAAGACAATTTTTTTTGATTGAATATAATTATTATCAACTGTTAAAATACAGTAATAAACACCGCTCGGGAGATTATTTAAATCTATAAATATTTTGTAATTACCATTATTTTGTTTTGAGTTAACAAAATTGGATATTCTCTTTCCGGTTATGTCATATAACTTAATTTGAACAAATCCCGATTTTGTTATTTTATAATCTAATTTTGCAGTTCCATTGAAAGGATTTGGATATATATTAATTACATAATCAGTAGCAAGTTTACTTATGTTTCCATTATCAATATTTACAATTCCATTTGGATTGTGAACATATAATCCATTACCCGTACTTATCCATAAATTTCCATATTTATCATAAGTGAGAAAAGGAACAAGAGTTGAATTTATCGGATAACCAAATAAAGTATAATTATTATTATGATATCTAACTAATCCAAATCCTGTGCCGAACCAGGAATATTCGTTTTTCCTAACAGCATCAGTTACTTCATTATTTCCAAGCCCGATAGCGACCATATCATGAATTATCCATTGATTCAATGTATAATTAAACCTTACTGCTCCTCCAAATCTTGTCCCAAGCCATATATAATTATCATCATCAATGAAAATACCATTGACCCAGTTGCACGGCATTCCTGAGTTTGATGCATTATATTCTATAAAATTAAATCCGTCAAATCTTAATAAACCTTTAAAAAGGGTCCCAATCCATAAAATATTGGAATTTTCAACCGCAATATTTGATATTGTAGCATAGGGAAATCCTGAATTAGTATCATGAGAATAAAAGTTTGTTCCATCAAATTTATATAATTTATGTAATGCTCCGAACCAAAGATTATTGTTGCTGTCACAGGCAAGACCTGTAAACGAATTACTTGGCATCCCTGAATTCGTAGTATTGTAAATTGTCCAGTTTGCTCCGTCAAATTTTACCAAACCCTTGCCAATGGGATTCATCCATATGTTGTTATTTCTATCTATACAGGGGAAAAGTATTTCATTTCTAGGTAGTCCGGAATTAGTTGTATCATATACAGTCCAGTTTACTCCATCAAATTTTACAAGACCTTTCTGATAAGTTGTCATCCATTTAACGTTATTTCTGTCAATGACTAATTTGCCAACAATATTTGAAGGTAATCCCGAATTAGTCGTGTTATATTCAATCCAGTAGGTCTGTGACCAAACTCCTGATGAAACCAAAATTATCAGAAGTGCACATAGTGTTTTAATATAAAATACTGTTTTCATTTTTTTATCTATTTTATTTTATCAAAATCATTGTTTTTGTTAATTCTTTTCCATTTGTTTTCAATGTATAAAAATATACTCCTGTGGATAATCCTGAGGCGTCAAATAAATATTCATATTCACCTCTTTTTTCCCTGATATTTTTCAAAGTTTTAATTTTTCTACCT
>CAYWMV010000210.1:0-4482 GCA_964459055.1 uncultured Ignavibacteriaceae bacterium
GCGTACTTTGCTTCTTTGCGGTCTTTGCGTGAAATGCGAATCAGTTTCAGACAAAGAAATCAATTCTTTTTGTTGCAGTCAATAACATACATATAAAAACAATCGGATGAGTTACCTCATCCGATAATTAACTTTCAATTTTTTTATTGCCGTACCGAATTACTTTATTAGAATCATACGTTTTACCTGAACAAAATCTCCTGCCTCCAGCCTGTAAAAATAAATCCCGCTCGAAAGTTTGCTACCGTCAAACGAAACAATATAACTTCCCGCCTGCTTAAATTCGGTTACAAGATTTTTGACTTCTCTGCCAAGAATATCATATACTTTCAAAGTTACAAGCCCCTCTTTAGGTAAATCAAACTGAATATTTGTAACGGGATTAAACGGATTCGGATAGTTTTGAAACAGATTGTATTCTTTTGGCAAGCCGTTTTCTGAAATTAAATTATCTCCGTTGCCCGGGTCAATAGATGAACCTTCAGGTTTTAATCCTATTGCGGTTGCAAAGTCCGAAGGGACGGAATAATCGTTGTGTTTATCAACCGCTACCACTCGATATCGCAATGGAAACGGAAGATATTCTTCACCACCCGGTAATATACTCGGTTCACCGATAATTTGTGTATCTGTATATTCAGCAGGTGAATTAGCATTAATCTCAAGAGCCGCTCTGACATAATAAGGTCCGGGCAGTTGGTTCATATTATCTGCAAGTGCCCTGTAAACTATATACATCTTTTTTCCGTTATCTCTTTGCATATCCGGTTCCATATTGTGATTCCATGAAATCTTAGGATGGAAAATCCCGTCATCTTCAGGGTCAACATATGTATTCTTAATTCCCATCGGACGAGAGGGTGGAGTTAATTCTAAAATCAAATATTCAGGCATTCCATCACTTACTTTATATATATCGAGTGTAGCCTGGTTTGTATTCTGATTAACTGATTTATACCAGATATAGATTCCTGTTTGTTCGTGATCCCAGTTCCTGGTAGATGGACTTGACCACGGAGAAAATATTTCATTGTATCCCACTTCCCAGGCATCATATCTGTCTCCTAAATATTCCCAGGAGGTCCATTTTTCTTCAGAATTTGTAAATATCCTGTCAGTCGCCTCGTTTAAAGGTGAGGTTGGTTCTATAGATGTATGTTTTTTTCCAATACTAAAAATACTCGGATGCGGTGAAAACCAACCTGCGGTTATCCCATCAGAATATTCAAGAGTACCGGAATTGTACCAAATATTAACGTTATCATTATGAGTATAGTCAACTGTATTTCTATAAATATAAGGAACGGTTGAGGTATTTGACCAGTCAGGATATTGAGGCTGACCTACCTGCCAGTTCCATAAACCATCCGCACACTCAAGGTCAATTTTATTGTAATATGAATATTCTAAATCTCTCGGAACATGATAAATATAAAGACCTTTTCCATAACTTTGATTTATATTACGCATCGGGTCTCTTTTAGCAGTATCACCTACCATCATTACATCCCATTGTGACAACTTCCTTCTGCTTGTAATTAAAAAATATTCGTCAAATCCACTTACAGTTCGGATTGGTAACTTGTATATAACCGGATTTGAATTATCCCTTCCGGAAAAATCATTTAATACGTATGTATGATTATCTGATTCATAATCAATAATTTCCGGTTCAACATAACCAAATTTTATTTTTTCCCACGGTGAAAAAAAGAAATCCCTGCTTGAAGCAAAGTTCATCTTCGCATGTGTAATATGATCTGAACTTCCTAATAAAAAGTGCCCGTGTTCGTGTGCCATTAAATGCATAAACGGACTTTTGTCCATGAAATAATATGACCTGTCGTGTCCTTGACATGTTAAACCGGAACCTAAAATAGAGAAGTCGTATCTGATTTTTTTATTTGTTCCCGGAATTGGATATTCATATGATTGGTTTCCAATTGCCAAATAACCGTAACCTTCATAATGTGCAAGTACATAATCATTACCTATTTTTGGATTAGTCCTGTGAACTTTATATATCATATCAATATAAGAATTGCCATTTCCAAACTCCCATAATCCGCTTGAGTTTTTTTCCCACTTGTCATAATATGTCCAATCAAATCCCGGAGTTGCCGAAACCTTTTGCCAGATATGTTTATTAATAACGGTTTCCCTATCTCCGAGATATGGATAATATTGCAAATAATGTGCCGCAGTGGAATCCAGAATTATACTTAATGCCTGCCCGGTTACGTGCATTTTTCCGTGTGATACCTCGTGCCACCAGTCACTTACTAAATAATTATTGTATCGGTCGTAAAAATTACCGGTACTAACTTTAGAATAAGTTATCATAGAATTAAGAAAACCGGGATCCTGATTAGGGTGCCAGTCAATCAAAGGACTGTCATCTCCTTCATTTTTGAATTGAACGAAAAGTATCAATATTGGGAAATATAATTCATTCGGCTCAGGTACTATAATTCCGTTGCTCATATCTGACCTAACGGGTTTAAAATCTCCATTGATAACAACAGAGGGGCTTACAGGACCGCCTCCTAACATTCCGCATTCTGTACCATAATATTGGGCGTGAATGTTGTAAACTTGCAGTAATAAAAATATTACTGTTATTAATGTTACTTTTTTCATTGTTTTAAATTTTTTAATTCGAAAAATTGTTTATGTAAATCGAAAAGGGCGTAACTCACCTCTTTTACTGGAGGAAAACCTTGCCGGGTTTTAAGTTACTGCCCTTTATTTTTAATATTTTTTTACGGGGCTCTAATCAATATTTTTCAAAAGTTATTTCAATACTACAATTTTTTTTGAGATTTTTAAATAATCAGATTCCATTACATAAAAATAAATTCCCGATGTAAAATTATCTGCTGATATTATTTTGCGATGCCATCCGGGTTTTAGATTTTCTGATAATTCTACTTTTAATAATTTCCCGCTTATATCATAAATTTTTAAGTTGTAAAATCCAAAACGGATAATATAAAATTCAATTACTGTCGAAGAATTGAACGGGTTCGGATAGTTTTGCTTCAATATAAAATCATCTGCAATCAATTCATTTTGATTTTTTATACTCATTATAGGGTCTCCGCCTGTAGTGGTATGTAGTATTTTTCCTCCGCCCCCTACATGCCACCCGACAAGTGTATCGTAAAAACATATTCTTGAAATATATCCCTGATAATTATTTGTATTATCTTCCATCCAGGTATAACCTCCGTTTGTTGTTTTAAACAGTATTCCCCATTCTCCGCCAACCCAGCCCGTATATCTGCTTGCAAAATGTATGCAGTAAAAATACTTTTGTGCAGGAATGTAAATATATCCTATACTATCCCAGTTACTTCCATAATCTGATGAAAAAAATATTCTTCTATCTGCACCGGCAACCCAGCAATATTGATTGTTATACACTGCTATATCACGGAAGCTAGACATAATTCCTTGTAGAGGTATATTTACCTGAAACCAGTTTGTTCCTCCGTTTGTAGATTTTATTAGCACCCCCGTTTCCCCCGCAATCAGTCCGGTATTTGAATTAAAGAAATGAACATCGTTCTTAAATGCTGCTATAGGATAGGTTATTATTGTATCAAAAGACTGACATCCGTTATACGTTCTCAATACCTTCCACCCTGAACCGGCTATCCAGCCTGTATCCTTGTTAATGAAATAGCAACTGAAATATCTGCTTCCCTGACCTATTACTCCGTCACTTATTATTTCCCAGTTGCTTCCTCCGTTTGTGGTTTTCAGAATTGCTTCCCAGGTGCCGACACAATACAATAAATTTGAATCAACAGCGAAAATATGACGAAAATCTTTATCTGTAATTGGAGAATACTGTTGTATCCAGTTAGTCCCTCCATCTGTCGTTTTCTTTATTATCCCTTCACCGCATACCCAGCCCGTATATCTGTTGATAAAATGAACATCGTGTAATGAATACAAAAGAGTGTTCGGCTCCTGAATTATCCACTGGCATATACAATCTTTTTCCCATACGGGATTAAATATTAAAATTTTAATTAACAAAAAAAGAAAAATATTTTTTTTCATTTCCATTTATTTATTTCATTTAAATCAATTTATTGTAAATTGTATATAGAGATTTATTGATTTTATAAAAGTAATTGCGACTCCAATGAAAAATGTATAAAACATTTATTGAAGTGCAAAAAATTATTTTGTAATTATGGATTCCGTAAATATTTAATTTAGATTTCATTTCCCGTTGGAGATAATAATTAATTACTAACGCAAAAGATAATATTTATAAGAATATTTTTCTCCATTTAAAGATTTTATTTTAAATTGAAAAAAACATATTCATCATTACTTATGATGATTCAATTATTATCAGCGAATAATAAATGCTTTATTCATTTTATATGTATTTTTATCTTTCCATATACAATTTACAAAAAAAAAAAAAATAAAAACAAGAAAAAATTTAGTATAATTTGATTT
>CAYWMV010000211.1:0-4473 GCA_964459055.1 uncultured Ignavibacteriaceae bacterium
AGTATTTTCGAAAAAAAGTAATGGATTCCCGCCTACGCGGGAATGACAAAAGGGGTTCCTCATCCGATGAACGAGTTCATCGGATGAGGAAGATATATGAGTAAGATACTTCTGACTACTGCTCTTCATATCCCGTGAGTTCAACGTATCCTCTGCCGGTTACATTTTCAGTTCCGAATTTGCCACTAACGATTACGCTTCCCTCCCAGTAACGAACAGATAATTTTAATTCCTGATTTTTTACGGCTGGTGTAATTATAAGTTCAATTTGTTTTGAAGGAACGAGCAATTTCCATCCCGAAGGATACTGCATCCCTTCATCATTAGTCCAGTATTCTGTTACACTGAGTATTACGTCCTGCACAAAAATATTTTCTTTTTCACCCTGCGGATTAACAATCGCACCTTTGCTGAAATCGTCAGCCGAGCCGTCTTTTTTTCTCATTTGATAATACATCACCTCGAAGTCATTATCCAACTGAAGCGAGAACCAGTCCCAGCCCTTCTGTTCAGGACTTAAAGCACTCGTGCTCCATTCCCTGTCGAGCCAGGAATAGCCCGTAACTTCAAACTCCTCATCATTTATTTTAACTTTTCCGCTTGTATTAATTCTCGTGACAGAATAATAATACGAAGCATTTCCCTCTTCGCCGCTTTTTTTGCTTAATCCTTCGTCACCCTGCAGAATTATATTTTTTGCGGGAGTCAGAGAAAGTTCGATTGCAGTTTCGTCTGTTCCCGCAGAAAGTTTTACTTCGGGAAATTCTTTCCCCGGTAATCCTGCAACTTCAATTACCTGCCAATCTTCCACCCAAATTTTCAGCGGTGCTGCAACTGCGCCTGCGAGTTCATTCCCGTCTCTGCTGAATTTTTCCGAATAGTAAAAATCATTATTTTCAATATCGGTAACCGTGAAATGCCCCATATAGACCTGATTGGAATTCCAGTCCGAATTTTTTTCCGTTTTTTCAGGTGACAATGCGGTTCTGAAAATTGTAAACTGATATCCGAATTTTCTTCCCGTTTTTGTTTCAAGGTTTCCCGTGAAATACCACCATTCGGTTCTGAATTCCGGATGCGCACCGTTATCTTCCGGAAATCCGAAGCGGATTTTTTCAACTGATTTTTTAAATCCCGAATCACTTTCCGAACCGAGTACTTCCGATACGCTAATACTTTTTGAATTTTCATCTGTAGTTTTTTCTCCGCACGACAGAAAAATCAGTGCCGGAATAATCAGTATAATATATAAAATAAATTTTCTCATCATTCATTCCTCAACGCAGCCGAAGGCAGGGTTTTTGACATTTTATAACCGGGATAAATTCCCGCAAGCATAGAAGCCGCAACAGAGATTAGCAGTGCATTCAGAAGCACGGGCAGTTCGATTTCAAACTGCATTGTCCATCCGAAACTGCGTCTGTTGATTATATAAACAAGAATTGCCGCCAGTATGCTTCCGAGCGGGAGTGAAATTATTCCCGCAATCAAACCCATCAGCAGTGACTGCAGATTTATTATACGAAACAATTGTCCGGGCAGAAGACCTACCGAACGAAGAACAGCCATTTCCCTTCCGCGTTCAAGTTGAAGTGCCATAAGCGAACTTAAAATACCAATGAATGCCACCATAACAGAAAGCAACTGCAGTACATTCGCAACAAGGAATGTCCTGTCGAAAATTTCCACCGAAGTCTGCTTCAGAAACTTATTTGTTCTGATAATTATTTTTAAATCATCACTGCCGAGTTTCAGCAATGAGTTTTTCACATTTTCAATTTTACTTTCATCGCTTACATAAATTCCGATTCCCGACAGCCCTTTAAGATTCCAGTGTTTTTTAAAATGTGAATATTCAACGGTTATAAATCCCTTGTCCGAGGAGTAGTCATAATAAACGCCGCCGACTCTGAACTCCCTGTAGCCGTTATCGGTTTTGAGATTTAGCACGGAACCTTCGCCAACGTTATTCTTAAATGCAAAAGGTTCGGATACAAGTAATTCACCTTCATAAAATTTTCGTTTCGCTTCATCAGGATTATCCGTATCAAGGTGGAAGTCTTCATCCCCGGGATTTGTATATCCGAAAGCAACCAGATTATACTGAACAGTATCCTGAATAAGATTAAACTCGCTGTAGAAATTAATGTGTGTTACTCCGTCTATTTTCAGAACAGAATCAATAAATCCCGCGGGAATGTCAGGCTCGTTTATATTGGAAATCACGCCCGGAGTAGAAATATACATATCCGCCTGCAGACCGGTTTCGAGCCAGTCAATAACGGTTGAACGGAAACTGTTTATCATTGTACTGACTCCGACCGTAGCGGCAACGGCAATTCCGAGTGATGCGATTGCTGCATTTGTCCTGCTAATGTTTTTAAGAATGCTGCCTGATGAAATACTGCCGGTAAAACCGAATGCTTTTTTCAAAAGCGGAGTCAGAATTTTTACAGATAAATAGATTGCCAGCGGAGTCAGAAGTGAAAATCCGATTATAACGGGAAGCACGCCTCCGTAGCCAAGCCAGACGCTCTTTGACGGAATAATCAGAAGAACGTATCCGGTTATTCCCGATAATATTCCACCGGCAGTAAGATACGGAATTTTTTTAATAATGCTGTGTTCCTGCTCCGAGCGGAGCATTGAAATTCCCGGCTGTGTTTTTGATGCTTCATAAGCGGGTTTTAATCCTGACAGGACTGACGCAATCACTCCGACTGCGAATGCTTTAAAAATAACGAATCCGCTAATTTCTATATCAGTAACATTAACAACGAAGTAAAGGTCGTTAATCGTCCGTGTTATAAGCACGAGAAGATTTTTTGAAATAACAATTCCGAGAAAGAAACCCGCCGCAGTTCCAATAATACCGACAATGAGAACTTCATAAATAATCAGTCTGTAAATTTCACTTCCCGTAACTCCGAGCGACCTGAACGTACCGATTAAAATTTTTCTCCTGACAACTGAAAAAGTAACAGTGTTATAAATCAGAAACACGCCCACTATCAGTGCCAGCAGACTTAATGCCGTCAGATTAACATTAAATGCGCTGAGCATCTGGGCGACAACATCCGAACGGGCTGCACTTCTCTGCAGAATTAAATTTTCAGGCAGAATGCTTTTTATGTATGAAATCTCTTCGTCCGTACTTGCAATTACATCAATCGCATCGATAGTTTGATTTTTCCCTGCAAGTTCCTGTGCCGTTGAAATATCGGTTAACAGTAAATTTTCAAGTGCGGTCTTGTTTGTATAATTTTTTATTATTGCCGCAAGAATTAAATCCGCCGGTTTTCCGTTAACATAAACACTGATTGTATCGCCCTTATTTTTTTTGAGACTCGCTGCAAGTTCATCCGAAACCGCGACAGTGTTTTTTTTTGTTAAAATATCCTTAAGTACTCCGTCGAGCGAAATTTCATCCGAAGAAAAATAATCACGGAACGGTCGTTCCGCAAAAACATCTATGCCCAACAGAACAAAAACTCTTTTGACAGAATCGTTCAGAACGGCATATTCTTCTACAAGCGGAGCAATTTGATTTATTTTTTTTCCGGTTTTAAAATTTCTGTAAAGTGAATCGGGTATTCCTCCCGAACTGCTGATTATTCTGTGAGTTGCTTTTCCGGAAATGGCATTCATTGAAATATTAAACGCCTTCGAAGTACTGAAATTAGCGATATCAATGGCTGTAATAATTGCAACTCCGATTGCAATACCGAGAACAGAAAGTCCAAACTGAAGTTTATGCCTGAGCAAATATCTGATACCCGATTTAAAGAGAATTCTTTGCATACTCGCTTTTGCTTAATTCATGGAGTCTGCCGTCCTTCAGACCGATAACCCTGTCGGCAATTCCAACAACATCAGGTGCGTGAGTTGCCATAATCATCGTCTTTCCTTTCTTTCTTACAAACTCATCTATAAGTCCGATAATTTTTTTTCCTGTCTCGAGGTCGAGATTGCCCGTCGGCTCGTCTGCTATTATGATTTCGGGATTGTGCACGAGTGCCCTTGCAATAGCCACCCTCTGCTGTTCGCCGCCGGATAATTTATCAGGGTATGTGCCGTTTCTTCCTTCGAGCCCTACCCCGGATAATATTTTGTTTAAATCATTTTCCGTGAATTTCATTTCGTTCAGTTCCAGCGGAAGAGAAATATTTTCTTCAACGGTAAGCGTGGGAATGAGATTAAAAAACTGGAATATGAATCCAAGATTTTTTCTTCTGAAAAGAGTTCTTTCTCTTTCGGAAAACGCGGTAAGATTTTTTCCGTTTACCGAAATCGAACCCGAATCGGGCAAGTCTATTCCGCTCAGCAGATTAAGCAGTGTGGTTTTGCCCGAGCCGCTTTTTCCGAGCAAAACAACTATTTCTCCCCTGTTTATTTGCAGATTTACGTTATCAAGAATCCTGTGTACCGAATTTCCTTCAGTGTAACTTTTTGTAACACCTTCAATATTTATCA
>CAYWMV010000212.1:0-4455 GCA_964459055.1 uncultured Ignavibacteriaceae bacterium
TATGATTTACTAATGCAAATCATAGGGGGAAATGAGATATATCACTTGAGCAATACCATACGCTTCACCTGAACAAAATCACCTGATTCGATGCGGTAGAAATATACTCCGCTCGATAAATCCGAACCGTCAAGCAAAACCGTATATCTTCCCGCAGACTTGACTTCATTAATAAGATTCTTTACTTCCCTGCCCAAAACATCGTATACTTTCAGATTGACAAGTCCGTCCTTCGGAATTTCAAACTGTATTTTCGTTACCGGATTGAACGGATTCGGGTAGTTTTGTGATAACGAGTATTCAATTGGTATGCTAATAATATTGTTATTATTATTTCCATTAATGAAATGAACAATACTTTTATATGGATTAGGATTATCTTGTTCAATTAATTCATCCGGAGAATAAACATTACAAATGCTATAGTTGTCACCTTGTTCAAGAGAAGTAGAATCTAAAACCAACTGAATGTAAAAGCTATCAACTTCAGGTATTATTCCTTCTTCAAAGACAAAACCTCTAAGATATTCACATTCTGTAGTATCTACAACTCCTATAGAATCTGAAAAAAGTGTCATATATAAACCTTGAGTTGATTTTCTAATCAGGTTTACCGAAAATCTTTTCTGCGTAAATATTTCACCTGATACATAATTATAATAGCCATAACCATTGAGAATCAGTGTATCATTCGGTCCGAGGCTGAAAGGTGATGATACCATTGTATTACTAAATTCTACTGGATTTGAAATACTTGTTTCAACTTCAGATGGAAAATCTACATTTGTATTTTTTGCTATTATAGGTCCAAGAGCAAAATTATAATTTAAATTTTGTTCTCTTATTATTCCCAGCAAATTATCCGAAATATTAGAATTTCCATTAGGTAAATCCGAAATCGTAAAAGATTGGTTACCAATATTATATAGTAAATTTTGTTGAGTTGACTGAGTTAATGTTGATATCTTTGGTGATGAATATGGATATGCAGAACCATAAAAAGAACCTCGTACAAGTTTCACATCTTTAACTTCATATTGCCCCGGAACACAATAACCCGGTCCGTTTTGTAAATATGCTACTTGCCTGTATTTGTTAATATAGTTATAGTTTAGAACGTAAGCATATCCATTTTTACACCCCTCGATGTTTGGATATTTTTGTTCGATACCCACTGAATTATATACTGTTCTTGAACTCCAAACTTCCTGATTATTAAGATTTTCATATTTATATCTAACAAATATAGGATAATTATATAAACTAAGTAAATAATCTTCGCCTCCGTTAAATTGAATCCATTTCTGGAAAACATTTTTACCACGATATGTTATTATCGGTCTGCCATTTCTTAAGGATATATCCGGCGATATTCTTAAAATTTGTCCGTCGTCCGGATTTAAAGAAACAGTAAAATCCGGGTTGCTGGGGTCTGACCAATAACTTACACCCGAACCATAAATAAAGAACTTAGCGCATTTAAAATAAACATGATTATCCTTTATAAAAGAGAAATAGAGAACCTGATAAATTCCCTGGCTGCTTCTTGTAACAGCAAATTCCGAAATGTTACCGGATTCTATTACATAATTATTAGGTGTTGCACTGCTGGAGCTTTTAGCCGTTACCATTAAATCAATATTACTGCCATTTGGCTTGAGATATGCTGTTAAAGAAAAGAAATTATGTGAAGACGAAGCTGTTTCCTGAACAAAACATTTGGCTTGAAGATTGAAAGAATTTGCAGACGGCACTGTAATATAGTAATCCGGAAATGTACTCCATGAATAACTGGGAGTACATGATTTTTATGCGATTTTTATTACTTCATTATTTCCCTCTCTTCTTTGCCAGACCACAACCATATTACCGACCGGATCTACATTAAAGTCACCGTGCGGTTTGATTTCACTAATAAATGAGTTAAAATTTCCAACTGCTTCTCCGCCATTATTCACAATTTGCTCATTAGAAAAGGTCTCACCATTATCAGTTGAGCGAGAATAGAAAATACCTCCTATACTTTCATAGATTCGATTTATCGTTCCGTTTGTATCACGCAGACTTTTCGTTAGGTTTGGATTTGCAATTGCATTTTCATTATCCGCGACACCATTCGTTTTATAATTAGCAATTAAATTAAAATTATCATATAAAACTTTAATTACTCTATTATTGTTCATATCTCCATCATTCCATTTATAAAAGATTTTATTTTCACATGGATTAGCTGAAAATGTATTATCTCCCCCTAATAAATATTTATTGAATGGTGTATTTTTGTTTTCACCATTTAGTAAGAAAGATCCGTTAAATTCCTCTTGGAGTTCTTTTACAGTACTAATATTAGATGAAATATATTTTCTTATTTTATATCCATTATGACTAAAAGCGTATACAATATCCCCAAAACTATGAATTTTAAATTTGCTATAATATCCTAAAGGTAAATTATCTTTTGCAAGCTCCCAATTTACACCTGAATTGGTTGTTTTATAAATATTTTCATGAATATATGTGTATCCTATGATATTGTCAGAAAAACTTACTCCCCCAAATAATATCGGATCATATAAATTAGATATTTTATAATCTGTGGTACCAATTCTGCAATATGTTCCGTTATCTGGATGTGAGTTGTTACTATACTTATATTTTGATAATATTATTCGTATTTGATTGATAGGATGATTTGGTAAGAATGAAACAGTATTATTGCAAAAACAATCTTCACCTCCTGTATAATTTTGCTGATATCCTGGTGCTGTATTGAAACCGTCAAGTGTTTCTACAATAATTGAACCCTTTCTTCTCTCCTGATATTGAAGTTGAATATAACCGACGAACATTACATGATTTTGGTCATTTTCAATAAAAGCAAAGTCATTAATTCCATATATAAAAGGATTAGACCCCCCTAAAGTGTACACTTGCTGCCATGACTGACCTTCATCACTTGTTTTAAAAATATAAAGTTTTGGGTAATAATCAGAATTAACATATGTAATGTATCCTACAGATTGATTGTAAAATTCTATTACTACTTGCTCTGACGGAGCAGTTCCAACTATACCTGTCATATCGAATGAATTTCCGTACCATGTTTGTCCTTCATTAGTAGAACGCCATACCTTCATCTGATGGTACACGTGTAAATGTGTTCCTATTATTTCGAAAGTAAAGTATTGATCATCTTCTGCGTTCCATATTTCAGTCCAAAAATTTCCTCTATCTGTTGTTTTATATAATCTTGACTTACTTTGTGGTGAATCATATACTGCAATATATCCCAAATTTTCATTGATAAATTTTGTCTTGTATATATTGGCTTGCAGTAATTGTTCAGAACCCCACTGAATTTCGAATTGAGAATAAAGTCTGTTTTGTATCAATAATGTAAATATTATTAATGAATAAAATAATGTTTTTTTCATATCGGTTTTAATTTTAAATTTATTATTGTTTTTTGTATGCTCTGTATAGTATTGTTGTTTCAATAAATCCGGAGTTTACCGCACAAAAATAATTATTGCTTATCATTTTCCGTGTTAACTCATCCGTAATAAATTGATATCCAATGTTTTCATTACTCCATTTCTGTCCGTTCCAGTGAAAAAATGTTGATTTCCCATTCGTCCGTCCAAATCCCATAATATTTTCAAAGGTATTACCTGCGATAACGTCTATAGCTCCATTTACGGGTTTTCTAATTTTCTCTACAAGTGCATTATTTTCTAACTTATAAATTACATATTGGTCAATTGCATATATCATATTATTAATAACACCATAATGTATTATTCCTTTATTCTCATACACTTTTGACCAAATATTACCATCGAATTCAAATACATTATATTTGTCATTTGACGGGATAGAATCGAAATTCGCTGCTAAATATCTTATTTTATTATATTCGTCATTAAGTATATCAAATGAAATCAATGTAGTATCAGGAAGCCGGTACTGCGTAAGGTTATAGCCGTCAAAATTGTAAATCAAACCTTTAGGTGAGGAAATCCATATTTCAGTTGAACTTTTTACAAAAATATGACTCACAAAAAAATCATCATTAAAACTATAATTAACGGGAACATTTGTAAATGCATTGCCATTCCATCTTTCAATATGCGGCAAATATTTACCGTTTAAAACTTCAGCACCGACAATATATCCTTCATTTTTATTAAGTCCATCAATACAGACAATTTTTATATTTGGTCCATAATTAATTTGCGTAATCTCTCCATCCTTAAAATGTAATAGATGATTATACCAACTTGTCATAAATACTTCATTTGTGTCAGGTGACCACAGAGAATAAATCCAATCACCTCCGGGTAAGAATGTAACCTGCCAATCAAACCTTGGTAAATCATAAGCGTAAGTATTTTGGTTTTGGTCTGCAGGATTATCATTGCAAGAATATAGAAAAATAACAAGTAAAGATATTAT
>CAYWMV010000213.1:0-4437 GCA_964459055.1 uncultured Ignavibacteriaceae bacterium
ATCTCGGAGTGTAATCATACTTTATATTTGCCATAACAATTTCCGCATCAGGAGCAAATCCGTGCAATTTCTGAACTCCGTAATGTCCGCCGCATATTATTCCGCATACACCCGTTCCGTGACCGACACTGTCCGGCTCGGTTTTGATTAAATCAATTCCTCTCCTCCTGATTGTTCCGTCTTTTTCCCTTACTGCTCTTACTTTCGATGTTTTTAAAGCAACAAGTTTTTCTCCTTTGTCGAGTGTGTTGTTTTTATTTAAATCAAGGGAAATGAATAATAGTTCGCCGTAAGTAGCGTCCTGCTCTGTAAATCCTTTCTTTTCGCCGAATTCTCTTTCGTTATTACCGTTTACGTCCATATAAAGAAAATCCATATCAGGTTCATAGAAATCTTTTCTTGAACTTATAAGACTGAATGTATTATTTTTTATTTCAAGCAGTTCTAAATTTTCATTTTTATCTGCTTTTCCGTTTTTATTGAAATCCACTGCATCTTTTCCCGGAGTGAATTTCCCGTCGTTGTTTGCATCAATCCATTCGTATTCACCGCCATCGGCAAAGAAAAACATCGGATGGAATATATCTATTCCCGAATCAACATCCCCTACAACTACTCCTTTTCCTGTCAGGGGATTACCCTCCTTATCGAAAAACTTTTCTTTTAAAATCGTAGTAATCCAGAGTTTATCGGATTTAATCTGAGTGAATGCAGATGATAACGGTAAAATGACCAGCAGCATTACCACCAAAATTCTTAAATACATTTTTTTGTCCATAACTATATGATTTTTTTTAGTAATATACTTATTATTTATACGGAAATTAATATAATAAAGTTCATATAAAAATACTTTGTAATTCATAAATACGTAATATTAAATAACCGCAACGCCGCAAAGAAAAGAATATTGTAATAGAAATTAGTAATAGAAGGTAGGAAAAAAATAACGGCAGAAACAGGGTACGCTCTTTCTATACGGAGAAATACGAAAAAATGTGTGAAACAAGGTTTACCTTATCTCTGCGGTTATTTATTTGGAATCTGTGGCGTCAGAATCTTCAGTATTCTGTTTTTCAAGTTCGGACTCAATCAATGATGTAATCTCTTCCGATTCCGGTTTGATTTTGGTTTTGAATCTTCCGGCTACATTCCCGTTCCTGTCAATTACGAATTTTTCAAAATTCCAGCCGATATCACCGGCAGGTTCATACGTGATTAACTTTGAATATAATTCTGATTTTTCATCACCGAGAACTTTAATCTTGTCAAATAATGTAAAAGTAACACCATAGTTGACTCTGCAGAATTCCGCAATTTCCTCGTTCGTTCCCGGCTCCTGCCCTTTGAAGTCATTGCAGGGGAAGGCAAGAATCTCAAAACCTTTGTCCTTGTATTTTTTATAAATTGCTTCAAGTCCCTCATATTGCGGAGTGTATCCGCATTTTGATGCAACGTTAACTATCATGAGTACTTTGCCCCTGTAGTTGGATAGCGAAATATCTTCTCCGCTTATGCTTTTTACTTTTACGTCGTAAATGTTTATAGTATCTGATGTTTCTTTCATTATATTTTTATTGTTTAATTTACTGCCGGTATTATTGTCCGAACAGGCAAATCCCGTAAGAACAGCAGACAGAATAATTAATGTGATAAATATCGGGTTTTTCATAAATTTTTAAGAATTTGTTTTGCATTCTAAACAAATAAATTTTTAATTAAATTCAGAAAAATAAAGTCAGGCAAAATGAGTTTGCATATATTAAACACCTTCCAGAGACTTCCGGTTTCAATCGAAGAAGCGTGGGACTTTCTCTCCTCGCCCGGCAACCTGAAAGTTATTACACCTGAATATATGGGATTTCATATTACTTCTGGATTTGACGGAACAGTGAATGATAATGCAATATTCGGTAAGATGTATCCCGGGATGATAATCACCTACGTTGTAAGACCAATGCTTCACATTCCCGTGAAATGGGTGACTGAAATCACGCACGTCCGGGAACCGTATTATTTTGTTGACGAGCAGCGGTTCGGACCATATAAATTCTGGCACCATAAACATTTTCTGAAAGCAGTTCCCGGCGGCGTGGAAATGACGGATATTGTCCACTATAAACTGCCTCTCGGGATACTGGGAGAAATAGCAAACCGGGTTTTCGTAAAAAAACAACTCGGACAAATTTTTGAATACCGATTTAATAAACTTGAAAAATTATACGGAAAAATTTAACTTGTAATATATGAGAAAATCTATTTTAATACAGACACTTTTTATTCTTTTTCTGCTTACCCCGGCTTATTCACAGAGTATTAATTTTGATGACTATTTTGTTTCAAAAACACTCAGGCTGGATTTCATTCACGCAGGTGATTATCAGAATGAAAACTATTTCCTTGAGGAGATGAAAACAGAACCCTTCTGGGGCGGCTCGAAGGTTAATCTTATTGATGAATTCAGATACGGAGAAAACATTGTTGAGGTGTACGATGAAGCATCCGGGAAATTAATATATTCGCGCGGATTTGCGACTCTGTTTCAGGAATGGAAAGCAACAGATGAGGCAAAAAATGTACCGAAGAGTTTTTATGAAACCGTTGTTATTCCTTATCCGAAAAACCCCGTGCGCATTGAAATTTCAGGCAGGATGAGAAAACCCGATTTTAAAAAAATGTATTCCGTAACAGTTAATCCAAACGACTATTTTATTCAGCCTGAATCAAAACCCCGGTTTAATACCGGAAAACTTGTTTATAACGGCGAACCCGAATCAAAGGTTGACATTGTCTTTTTACCAGATGGTTATACCGAAGCGGAGATGGAAAAGTTTGAAAAAGACGCAAAAAGAATGGTCAGCTATTTTTACGGCTGTGAACCTTTTAGTGAATATAAAAACAGTTTTAATTTCTGGGTTGTCTATGCTCAATCGGATGAATCGGGCACAGACTTTCCGGGAAAAAGAATTTATAAAAATACAATTCTGAATTCTTCGTTTTATACTTTCAACACGGAAAGATATTTGATGACGGACGATATTAAAACTGTCCGCGACCTCGCAGGACACGTTCCTTATGACCAGATTTATATTCTCGTTAATTCCGATACTTACGGCGGAGGTGGGATATATAATTATTATTCGCTTACAAGTGTTGATAACAAATATGTGGATTATGTTCTGGTGCACGAATTCGGGCATGGGTTTGCAAGTCTTGCGGATGAATATTATACATCCGATGTAGCGGTTGAAGATTATTATGATTTGAATTTTGAACCTTACGAACCTAATATTACTACACTGAAAGATTTCGGAAAAAAATGGTCTGCTTTGGTGGAAGAAGGAACGCCGATACCAACTCCTCCTACTGCCGAATATGAAAATACAGTCGGTGCATTTGAAGGCGGCGGGTACGTAGCAAAAGGTGTTTTTCGCCCCCGTCAGGACTGTACAATGAAATCCATTAAGTACAATTATTTCTGCCCTGTTTGCAGAAACGCAATAATTGAAATGATAAAGTTTTATACACAATAATTATTTTTCTCATAACCCTCCCTTAAGCCGTACCGGCTCCCCGCCGGAACGGCTTTTTTTTATGGTTATTTACTGTTTCTTAAATTCATAAAATCAATGTTACATATTGTTGTATTCAAGCGGTAATTCCGTTTTGGGAAAGAAAGATATATTTAATTAATCTAAAATTTTTCGGATATTATGATATACTGAAAGATAAGTTTTGAACTTTCGGGTTATTTATTAAAATAACGGATATGAAAAATTTTATAACAAACAGCGGGGCAGACAGTTTAAAAAAGAGAATATCGGAACTTATTGAGCACTCGGATGAATTAAAATTTCTTGTCGGATTTTTTTATTTTTCCGGAATAAAAGAGTTTTATCAATCATTGAAAAAAAATCCCGGCGCAAAACTGAAGATATTAATCGGACTCGATGTAGATAAAACCAATAAAGGGGTTTTTGAAATAGCATTCGATGAAAGCGAATTATCAGACGAAGAAAGAAGTTACAGGTTTATCGAATCTGTTAAAAAATCAATTAATACTGATTATTTTGATACAGAAGAATTTTACGAGCAGGTAAAATTCTTTATTGAACTTATCAGGCAGGACAGAATATTAATAAGAAAAACTTACAGACCAAATCATTCCAAACTTTACATTTTCAAGTTAAAACAGATTCAGATTGCCCGGGATAAACTGTTTATAACAGGCAGCAGTAATCTTACAAAAGCAGGTTTAACGACGCAGGACGAGTTTAACGTAGAAATCAGCGATTACGGCGTTAATGAAGCAGAGGAATATTTCGATAAATTATGGGAAGAAGCGGTAAAAATAACGGAAATAGAAGATACGAAAAAGAGACTGGTTAAAATAATTGAAAAAGATACATTAGTTAAAGATATAACACCGTTTGAAGC
>CAYWMV010000214.1:0-4424 GCA_964459055.1 uncultured Ignavibacteriaceae bacterium
ATTACGGACCTACTCAATGGTATCAACTCGGATTTAAGACAGACCCGGGTAGAAGAGTTGCAGGACTGCTCGTGACAGACCAGTATAGTCAGACCAATAACATAACATTTTCCGCGACATTAAGTCCGATAATTCCTGATAACATCAGGATGAATCTGACATTCAAGAAAATATTCGGATTCAACAATAACAATCAGTACACGTCAGGAGAAGACGGTATTGCAAAACTCAACCCAAATTCATCCAGCAGTTCAACTAACGGTTACACAATATTTTTTATAGGAGACGTTAAAAAATTCAGGTTTGCAAGTTCGACAAATTCGGAAGAAAACATCAGAAGTATAGCCAGCAGTTTTAAAGACCAGATATCTTCATTTCCCTTTCCGAACTGGAATTTAACAATTTCAGGGCTCGAAAGATTTCCTTTGTTTCAGGAGTTCGCAACATCCGTAACTCTTGAAAATACTTTCACTTCTGAATATACAGAAGGTATGAGAACAGATTTTAAAGGAATTGTTCTTACTGACAGGCAGGTTGTAACACAGGCATTTAATCCGTTGCTGGGTTTAAATGTAACATTCAAAGAAGCATTCGGCGGAAACCTGACGGCAAATTTCAGATATAATAAATCAGTCTCGAACACGCTAAGTCCTTCTTCATCATTAATACAGGCGTTAAACACGAGCGATTGGCTGATTAATGTAAATTTCACAAAATCCGGTTTTGATATACCGCTTTTCGGATTCTCTCTCAAGAACGACATATCTTTTTCACTCTCAGTATCCAAGAACTCGAATGAACCGGTTGACTACAGATTCACAAATCAGTCGGAAGAACCCGAGGAAATTCCCGGTAACGGCTCATCAGTCACTACAATTAATCCGTCAATTCAGTATTCTCTAAGTTCAAAAGTACAACTACAGGTATTTTATAAATATGTACGAACCGAACCATTGCAGCAAACACTTACGACAATTCCGAGAACTCAAAATCAGGGTGGCCTGAATATCCGGGTGTCAATAAATTAAAAATGATGCTACCGCGAATTCAATAGCATCATTTTTTTTAAAAAAATTTATAAAAATTTACCGTGTTTTAACCTGAATTTCTCCGTTAATAATTTTTGTGCGGATTGATTCAATTTTATTTTTAATTTCCCCGGAAATAAGGTTTTTGTTATTGTCATCATATACATAATCAACCCCTTTTTCCTTTAATCCGAGAGTTTTCGTGCCGCCGGTGAATTTACCCTCCTTGAAATCTTTAATCGCCAGAAAAATAACTTCGTCCACCTGTTTAGTCATACTTGTCAGTATCCTGCCCGGTGCTTCATTGTACTGGTCTAAATCCACTCCGATAGCAAATTTATTTACTTCTTTTGCGGCTTCGAAGAGGCCGACTCCGGATAATCCTGAAGCATGGTAGATAATATCCGCACCGTTTGAATACTGAGTGAGAGCAATTTCCTTTGCCTTAGGTGCATTCTTAAAACCGTCTCCGGTAACGCTGACATAAGCAGTAAGAATTTTACATTCCGGATTTACATATTTTACACCCTGTTCATAACCGGATTCAAATTTCTTAATAAGTGCCGATTCCATACCACCTAAAAAGCCTACTTTATTGGTTTTTGTCATTAATCCGGCAATAGCACCAACAAGAAATGAGCCTTCCTCTTCTTTGAACTCAAGTGCGAGCAAATTTTTCGGTATTTCCTTATCGGGATTAATTGTATAATCTACGCAGGCGAATTTCTTATCCGGAAATTCCGAGGCAATTTGAGTAATATCATCCGTAAAAATAAATCCAACCCCGAAGATTAAAGCCATATCACTTCTACTGGAAAGTCTTCTTAAAGCAGATTCCCGGTCAGAACCGTCACCCGGATCAATAATCTCGAAATCAATTCCGAGTTCTGACTTTGCTCTTTCAAGTCCTTTAAATGCAGCGTCATTAAAGGACTTGTCACCTTTTCCTCCGACATCAAACACAAGACCTACTTTTAACTTGCCGTTATTTGTGGAGGATGTTTCTTTTTTGTTGCAAGAGGATACTGTTATGACAAGAATAACAAACAGTAAATAAATAATAATTTTTTTCATTTATATTAGTTTTTTAATCATTCGGAAATATTATGATGGAGTCTGCATCTAGCTTCATAAATGTCTTTTCCTCCGACAACAACTCTTTCATCCTGTTTGGAAACTCTTTGTGTCCTGTTAGCAGGTGCACCGCAAATGACACACACTGCATGAAATTTGGTAATATACTCTGCGACGGCGAGTAACTGGGGCATCGGTTCAAACGGTTTAGCCCTGTAATCCTGATCCAGACCTGCAACAATTACTCTTTTCCCCGAATCGGCAAGCATCTGACAGACATCAACGAGTTCTTTCTCAAAAAACTGTGCCTCGTCGATTCCGATAACTTCTGCATCAAAACACTTTTCGGGAATTTCCTTAACTGACTCTACAATTTCCGAAGGGAATGAGGACTCATCGTGAGAAACGATTTCGTACTCGCTGTAACGGTTATCGATTTTAGGCTTAAATACTTTTACGCGTTGTTTGGCAATTTCAGCTCTTCTTATACGACGAATTAATTCCTCCGTTTTCCCGGAGAACATACTCCCGCAGATAACTTCAATATGACCGGATTTTTTGAAAGTCCGTATCTGAAGGTGTTCATTCATTTCAATAGTCATTGCAAATAAATTATAATTTAAAATTGTGTGGTAATAATTCTTTTAAAGAACGTATTTCAAATTTTCCGAGTGAAATTGCAACGATTACTTCGAGATTTTCATTAAATTCAGACATAAACTGAAGACAAGCACCGCACGGAAAAACGAGTTCTTTACGGTTTGTGGATACGGCAATAGCTTTAAACTTCCTCTTACCTTCCGATAAAGCTTTTGCAAAGGCAGCCCGCTCCGCACAGATTGTAAGAGAAAAGGAAGAACATTCAATATTTGCCGCTGAATAAACCGTACCATCTTCGCACAGCAGAGCGGTACCTACTTTAAAACCTGAAAACGGTGAATAAGAAAACTTTCTGGCATCGAGGGATCTCAGGATTAAATCCTTTATGTATTTATCCAATTATTCTGATTCTTAAATTGATAATGTATAAATTTATGCTTAATTTATCAAAAATTAAATGATTAAATTAATTTGAATCATTCCACAGAAACACATATTTGATGAAACGAAAAGCAATCTACAGATTTTTTGACAGATATCTCGGCATACCAATTGTATTCTTACTGAGAATCTTTGTCAGAAAAAAAAAGGAAATTCCATCAAACATAAGGAGGGTGCTGATAATTAAATTTGCCGCAATAGGGGATGCGATATTGATGGTGCCTGTTCTCAGAATACTAAAAAAATCAGTTCCGGATGTTAAAATATACTTCCTTAGTTCTAACATTAATAATTCAATTGTTAAAAAGAACACTTACATTGACAAAATCATAAATATTAATGTATATAAATTCCTGATTAATCCATTTGCATTTGCCAGATTTATCATGATGATGAGAAGGAGGGAATTTGACATAATTTTTGATGCAGAACAATGGTCGAGAATAAGTGTAATAATTGCTTCATTATCCAAATCAAAACACACAATTGGTTATAAAATGGATAAACAGTACAAGCATTATCTTTACAGCAGTCAGATTAACCATTCAAGATACAGGCACGAGGTGGAAAATTTCCTGGCACTTCTTGAACCACTCGGAATAAAGACATCCGGTGACGATAAGAAGCCGGAGTTTTTCCTGACAACTGAGGAAGAAAATGCAGCAGACAGATTCATTGAGGAAAACAAACTTAAAGGGTATTTTGTAATATGTTTTCAGCCGTCCACAGGAACGAGCGGATATGCAAGGGAATGGAAAGATGAAAATTATTCCGAACTGGGAAGGCGGATAACGGAGAAGTTTGATAACGTAAAGATTTTACTTACAGGTGCAAAAGATGATTTTGAAAGATGCGAAATTATAAAAAATAATATCGGAAAAAATACAATGAATATTGCAGGAAAAAGTACTATCGGAACAGATGTCGCAATTGTAAAACGTTCAAACCTTATGGTATGCGGCAATACGGGAATACTGCACATGGCAGCCAGTGTCGGCACACAGACGATAGGATTACACGGACCAAACAATCCCCTGACCTGGGGAGCATATGACACAAATGCCATTTCAATAATCAGCGATATTTATTGCAGTCCCTGCCTGTATATTGGTCACGATTTCGGATGCAGAGTACCGACTTGTATGGAACGTATTAAAGTTGATGATGTATTTTTAAAAATCACGGATATACTTACGGATAATAAAAAAGATTAGAAATTTCCTTTAAATAATAGGAAATTTTCAATAACTTAATATATAATACTGAATCCAAAAACATAAA
>CAYWMV010000215.1:0-4420 GCA_964459055.1 uncultured Ignavibacteriaceae bacterium
AACCAAAAAAACGTACCTGGTTGCTTGTATATAAATCAATAATCAGATACAAACTTCCGGATGATGAAATTGTTACGTCAAAATCCCTTATATCAGTGTATGTAGCAAACTGATTTAAAGAATTTGAGATTAGACTCCAGCAGTAAACGCTCGTTCCGTATAAGAAGAAACAATAAATGGAATCTGTTGACTGAACAATTTTCACCTTTGGAATAATTGTCGCCGGCTGAACTGAAGAATGTACTACCCAGTTAGCGCCGTTGTTAGAAGATTTTAAAATCACAAGACATCTGTTGCTGACTATGTTTGTGTCGGGTATAACAACATACAATGTTGTACCGGAACTTGTGTAAACTCCGGACACTCTGCCAAACGGTTCTGTGGGAGATACGAGTAAATCTGCACCCCAGTCTGTAATATTACCGGTATAAGGAATCGGAGGATTATAAACTTCAACCTGCGCCTGTTGTGCAAATACACTTAAAGTTGTAACAAGAATCAGAAATGAAATAATAAATATTTTTTTCACATTTACTCCTTTTAAATTGTTTTGTAAATATTATAAATAATTTAGATGTAAAACAAGATAAAACCGATTTAGAGATACTTCATTTAATCAACAATATGGGATATATTTCATTAATATCAAAATGTGTCTCGGACATAACTCTGAATTACTTCTCCCCATCGATAGTTTTTCCGAATTTCAAAATTCCAAAATTATACTTTTTTCTTATTACATCAATCTTATCAACCAGATTTTTCATTTTATCTTTATTTTCGAAAAGTTCTTCCTGTTCTGAATCATCATCGGCAACCAAATCTGAAAATTTTATTCCAACGAGTCTTATTCTTTTTCCCTTTGGCAAAAGCATACCTAACAATCTCTTTGCTTCTTTTTCAAAATCCATTTCGATATTTGAGAATCTATCCGTAAAATGAGATTTCTGATTTACTGAAAAATCGGAATATTTTACTTTAACGGTAATATTTTTTGATTTGAATTTCTTCTTCCGTAATCTTGAACAGGCTTGCTCCAGAACAAGATATAACTGCCTTTCAAGTTCTTTTTTGTCCGACATATCATAATCAAGTGTTTGGTCTTTGGAAAGTGATTTCTGACCGTGTTCTTCAAATGAATGTACCTCTCTGATATATGTCCCGTTGGCAATGTCCAGTAAATATGTTGAATACATTCCTATTTCATTTTCGTAAAATGTCCTGTCAAATCTTGTCAAATCCCCGATACTTTTAATTCCGTATTTCTGCAGTCTGGGTAAAGTTGCTTTTCCTACACCGGGAATTCTCTGAACAGGAAGATTCTTCAGGAATTCATTTTCTTTCCCGGCAGGGACATAAGTTATTCCGTCAGGTTTGTTTTCTTTTGACGCTATCTTAGCCACTATCTTTAATGCGGAAATACCAACCGAACAAGTAATATTCAGAGTATTTTTTATTTCTTCTTTTATTAAACTTGCTAATTTTACGGGATTATTATCATACTGATACAAGACCCCGGATACTTCAAGATATGCTTCATCAATACTTGCCTGTTCAACTATCGGAGTATAGTTATATAAAATTGACATCACCCTTTTTGAAAAATCAGAATAAAGTCCTCTTGTTCCTCTGATGAAATTTCCATCCGGGGCAAGAAGCAAAGCACGTGAAATCGGCATAGCCGTTTTTATTCCCCTTGCACGGGCTAAATAATTCGGACAGGAAACTATACTTCTTGTATCTTTTTTTGTTCCGCCGACTATTAAAGGTTTTCCCTTTAACTTCGGATTAAGTGCTTCTTCACAGGATGCAAAAAATGCATCCATATCAATATGAAAAATCAGCAGACTCAATTATTAATTTCATTATATTTATAATTTCTGTTTTTCCATTGTGCTCCCTTTCCGAATTTAATCAGTCTGTATGAATTTATTCCAAAGAAAATCACGAGCGATGCACTGATAAAATTCAGAAAAGATGTATAAAACGGCAGTTTATATTTAACTGAATGAGTAATTCTGATAATTATCGGAATCATGATATTGATGGCAGAAATCAAAATCAACTTTTCATTCATAACAATTAATCCGTAAACAAAGATAATTAAAGGTAAAATGTAAAGTGAAAAATAGGAAATCACAACAAAAATAAGAAGGATTACCGAGAATGATAACCCGGGAAACAGATTCTTGGAAAAGCCCTTTATAATTTCTCTGAAATTTCTGTACATCCTGCAGGAGGCTGTATCAGAACCGTCTGCAAAAATCAATTTATTGCCCGATATTTTAACTTTCCTTCCAAGCCATACATCATCAACCATATTTTTCCTTACCGATTTATGCCCTCCGATGTCGTCATAGACTCTCTTTTTAAAAAGCATGAACTGACCGTTAGACATTGTAAGAGAGGTTTTCCTTGTTTTTTCTACAAGGATTAAAGGCAGCATAGTCCACACTGTAAAATACATCAGCGGAATTGCAACTTTTTCCCAGAATGTAATTGTAATTTCATCCGGCATTAATGATAACAAACCTGTATTCTGTTCTAAGGCAAAATTTACTGCACTTTTTAATGCTCCGGGTTTTAAGTTTGTATCTGCATCAAGAAATAACAGATATTCACCTTTTGCCTCTTCCCTTAACTGATGACAGGCATAACTTTTTCCGACCCATCCGCTTTCCAGAGGTTTTCCTCTTACAACTCTTACTATAGGATTAATAACAGATGCCGCAATATCATAAGTGCCGTCTTCGGAATTATCATCAAGTACGATAACTTCAAAGTCAGGATAATCCTGCATAATACAGGAATCAATGCAGTTCATAATATTTTCTGCTTCATTTCTGGCAGGAATGAGTATTGAGACAAATGGCTGCCTGTATTTTGAATCTTTTATAATATTTATTTTCTTTGTAGCGAGAAGATTAATCAAATTGACGGTAAACAGAATAAAAAGATACCCGAGTATGAAATATGAAATCACAAGCAGAATATTATCCATAATAAATCAATGTTTTAATTAATCCAGTTTTATTAATTTAAAATTAATAAATCTTAATCATTAATTGAATATAATTAAATCTGAATTTAGTTTTAATTTCCGATACCTTAAGCAGCCCGGTTCTTATGAGTGGATATATTTTGATATGATTTCGGACTGCGGAAATTATTCGATGGTTATTATTTTTTACTGCGGTTTCCCTTTTGCAAGCAGATATAATAATGCATTAAGAAATTATCCTGATATTCACGAGAATATAAATTTATCTGCTGCCGATTTTCCTGCTGTCAGTTTTTGCCTTTATGAAAATAGTAAAAAACTCGTAAATATACACAAAATATTCGGTAAAGATAAAATCAGTTCTGAAAATAATCATATAAAAATCGGAAATAATTTGTTAAAGATGACATCAGAGAACGGAATTAATAAATATTTTCTGAATATGAATCTTTATTTTCCGTACAGAAACTTATCGTTATCGTCAGAAATTGAAATTCAGGAAATAACCTCTCCGGTTTTAGATGAGTATAATACAGATTTTGACGAAAACCATTACTGGTCTCCCAGAAGTCCGCTGTGTTTCGTTAAAGCTGATATTTCTGTCGGGAAAAGAAAGTTAACTCTGCAAGGTTCCGGATATTCAGACAGAAATTACGGTACAATCCCTTTTTTTCATAATATCAAAGAATGGTTCTGGGGAAGATTTCATTCTGATACCGTAAATATTATTTATTATCACATTAAGTATCTGCATCACAAATCGCTGAACATCTTATTGCTATATGATAAAAACGGAAAAACAGAACATATTAATAATATAAATACGGAATTTTCGAGAAAATATAATTATTTTTTTTTAAATTACTATAAATTCATTCATCTGTCAAACAGGAATTTTATAATTGACATTTCCAATAATACAAAAATTGACAACGGACCGTTTTATATCAGGTATCTTTCGGATTTCACTTTAAATTATAACGGGATGGATTTGACAGGCAAGGGTATAACGGAATATATTTCTCCGCAACGGCTAAAATGCAGATTTCTGTATCCTTTTATAAATATCAAAATTAAAAATGATTAAACGTATCAGGTGATTTAATCTGCTACTTTAATTATTTTCAATTCCCGGAACTAATTGATTCTCTGCCTTTCAGAATTATTTCATAACGTATTAACGAATCAGAAATAAATTCTTTTTCAAATTCGGAATTAATTTCCTCATATCTTCTCTCAAGCAAATTGGTAAAAGCATTCTTATCGGGTCTGTTAAATTTATCAAATCTGTAACTGTCAAAAATATTAATGAAAATTTCGGGTCTTTGCTCAGTTGTATATCTGTAATCGAAATATCCGCAAATTAAAATCACATCATCCAGTTTTTTTATCAGATTATAAAATCCCGAATAAAATTTG
>CAYWMV010000216.1:0-4412 GCA_964459055.1 uncultured Ignavibacteriaceae bacterium
CTGTATGAATTGCTTGCTTTTATCGGCAAACGCGAATACTAAGTCAGTAAAAAGTCCATAAAGTTCGTAAAGTTCATAAGGTTTTTAAAGTTCATAAAGTTTGCAAAATCTCCAATCACCCAATCATCCAATCACCCAATCACCCAATCACCCAATCATCCAATCATCCAATCATCCAATCAATCAATCAATCAATCACCCAATCATCCAATCAATCAACTAACAACTAACAACTAACAACTAACAACTAATCACCCGAGAAATGGTATATTTTTAATCGTTTATATATTATATTTTTAATTGAAAATAAATGATTTTAATTGGAACAAAAAAGCACAAAGATTGAAATTTTACTGCCGGTTCTAACGATATTTTTTGATGTGGCTGCTATTCTGATTGCTTATTATATTTCATATCAGATAAGGTTTTTTACTCCATTCAATAATATTTTTCCTATAACGGAAGGGATACCGGAAATCGGTACTTATTTACTTTTTGCTGTTATTACAATTCCGGTCTGGATAGTAATATTCCAGCAGAATAAATTATATAAACTCAACAGGAATGTTTTTGTATTCGATGAGTTCTTTCAGATATTTAAATGTGTTACAATAAGTATAATTTTTTCAATCGGAATCATTTTCTTCTTTGTAAGGTCTTTCTCGTTTTCAAGACTGGTGTTTATGCTGATATGGCTCGATTCAACATTGCTGATTGTTTTTTTCAGATACTTTACGCTAAAACTTGAAAAGACATTTTACAATAAACGACTCGGCTTGAAAAATGTTGTCGTTGTGGGTAATAATGACGTTGCCGCTAAAATTATGAACAGGTTTAAAACCAATATTTACGTGGGTTTTAATGTTGTAGGTTATTTTGCTAAAAAGCAGAATAGTGAACTATCTGATGAATTTATCTATTTGGGTGATTATGAAAAAATTCCCGAAATGATAAAAAAATACGGCATTCAGAAAATTCTGATTTCAGTCGGACTTGAAGACCAGAATGATGTTTTTATTCTGATGAAACTCTGCCAGGGAATAAATGTGGAATTTATGCTTTATCCGGATTATATGGAAATCATTACCAGCAAAGTTAAAATCGAGCATATAGACGGTATCCCGTTTATGAAACTCAAATCCATTCCTATGAATACCTGGAATACGATGTTAAAAAGAATGTTTGACATATTTTTTTCATTTTTATTCATACTGTTCCTGTCGCCGTTTTTGCTAATAATAGCTTTAATTGTTAAATTAACTTCAAAAGGACCCGTTTTTTATTCTCAGGAGAGAGTAGGATTAGACCAGAAAAAATTTAATATAATAAAATTCCGTTCGATGATTGTGAATGCCGAGAAAAACGGTCCCGTTTTTGCTTCACGTGATGAGGACAGATACACTAAGATAGGTAAGATTCTCAGAAAATACAGTCTTGACGAACTGCCTCAATTTTTCAATGTTCTCAAAGGAGATATGAGCATTGTAGGCCCGCGTCCTGAAAGGGAATATTTCATTAATCAGTTGAAAGACACGGTTGTAAATTATCTCGAAAGACACAGGGTTAAAAGCGGTATTACCGGATGGGCGCAGGTGAACGGATACAGAGGTTCAACTACTTCGATGCAGACACGGATTGATTATGATATTTATTACATTGAAAACTGGTCTCTGGCTTTTGATATTAAAATTATTATAAAAACTTTAAAAGAAACATTCTTTTCAAGAACTGCAATATAAATATTAACTTTACTTTTTCTATAATAGAGTATATATTTAAACAAAAATTAATACGAGGTAGAATTTGATTGCTGTTATTATTTATTATCTCCACACTCTGTTTGCAGTGTTTATTTTTGCGAGGTCATTTCAGAGAGAGGGATTGCTTCAGGCAATTCTGAACCTCGCTTTTATTGTGATTATATTTACGGTAGGGTGGACGATAACCGACGTTTTTATCGGACTGATTGTTTCTGACCAGGGTTATATAATTAATGTAAGTCCTGGTAGTTTTTTCAACGGTCTTTTAAGGTTAACCGGCTTTTATGAACCAATCGGCGGAAATATGGTTAAATTAACTCCTAAAGATGCAACCTCCCTCGTTATTCTTACAATTGTTGAAGTATTTTTTTACAGATTCTTTTTCTCGGTCAATAAGGAGAAAAAAAACAGCCAATTCCAAAGTCAGGCGAATTGAAATTAAAATTTGTAAATATCATTTTTGCTTTCCTGACGGCATTATTCGTTTTATTTTCTTTATATTCAGTTTCAACAGGGCAGTCAAATTCCAGAGATATAATTGTTTCTTTCATTACTTACAACGGGTACGGGAATAATCTGTACATTGATAATTTTCTGGTCGGAAATAAACCTGAATATGATGTTGCGGTAGTGTCAATTATGAATATTAATAGAGACACTGTTTATGTAACCGATACATCAAATATGAAAATTACTCCGCAAACCTTATTGTATAATGCGGGCAAAGTTCCCGTGTCAGCACCATTTCTGGTCTTTATGAGAATTGATGAATTCGGATATAATGAATTTGACACCATCACTTCCTTAAACGTTGCATCGGGTATTATTATTGAATTTGATACTCTGAATGCGGTTACTGATATTCCCTTCACTTTAAAGGTTTTCATACATTATCTTGACTCTGTTGGTGTTGATTCAAATAGTATGAATGATACACTTATTCAAAACGGAATTTTTCTTACGGGAGCACCCAGGAAAATACTGATTGAAGAATTTACAAATTCAAATTCTCCCGGCTGCGCATCGCAGGACCCGTTTCTGGACGCTTTTATAAACAGCAGATTTGATATCGTTTGTGCGGTTAAATATCACACAGGATTTCCACTCCCTGCAAACGATTCAATGTATTTGTTTAATCCGGATGGCTCCGATGAAAGAATGAATTATTATTTTGTTAATTCAGTGCCAAATACTTTGATGAACGGTATTAATCCTTTGCCTCTTCCTTATTCACGGGACTCAATTATGAATGCTAATTTCGATTTCGCTAGGAAATATGCAAGTCCTGTATCGGTCACAGTTAATGATTCGGCGATTGGAAATGATTCGATTAAATCAGTAATTAATGTTAACATACTGTACAATCTGAAACCGGGAGAATACAGGCTCCGCGTTATGTCTGTTGAACGTCTTGTGACTTACCTTGAACCCCCTGGGAGCAACGGTCAGACTGATTTTTTTGATGTTTTCCGAAGGGCATATCCCGATTCAAACGGATTTGAAGTACCGTCTCTTGCGGGTAATTATCAATTTGCGTTTACATATCCCGTGGAAGAAATATTTGTTGATACGATGATATATACTGTTGCATTTGTACAGAATGATGTTACAAGAGAAATTCTTAATTGCGGAAGAGGGAAAGATATTATTGTTAATATTCCGGAATATTCTAGTAAAAGTAAAGAAAGTTTTAAACAGGATTTGAATTTCACGAATTTCGGATGGAAATATTTTTATAACAGGAACAGATTTGTTACTGTTCATTCGGTTAAGGATTCATTATATACCGGCAATACATTTTACGAATTGTTTGAATATGAATTTCCTCCGCAGGGATGGATATTATATAACACTGACAGAAGTTATTCATTCCGCCAGGAAACGGGTACAAACGGATATTCTATGGGAGGAATAAAAAGTCTGAAGATGCCGTTTTTTGATTACAGCAATATTGGTCAGAGAGATACTCTTATGACAAAGCTGATTGTTGATATAAATGAAACTGATACGCTTCAGTTCGATTATGCTTATGCAAGATACATAGGAAATTTAATTGACAGCCTTAAGGTCGAAATTTCTACTGACGGGGGAACGACGTTTACCGAAATATTCAACAAAGGCGGAACGATACTTGCCACAGCTCCTTCGACAACGCTGCCGTTCGCTCCGAAATCAGCATCTGAATGGCGTACATTTTATTATCCGATGAGTCTTTTACTCGGAAGTGATAATTATTTTGCGGGAAAACCTTCTTTCGAGTTAATGCAGAATTTCCCTAATCCTTTCAACCCGAAGACCGTTATATCATACCGTGTCTTCCGGGAAGGATTCGTTACACTTAAAATTTACGATATAACCGGAAGGGAAATGAAAACTGTTGTTTCCGGTTTTAAAAGAAAAGGTGACTACTTCGTGGATTTTGAAAGCGGAACACTCTCAAGCGGAGTTTATTTTTATACTATGATTTCAGGGGATTATACCGATACCAAAAAAATGATCGTCCTTAAGTAAGGCTTTGGTTTTATCGTATAAGTTTACATTTTTTTATTTTGGCTGAATATATTTCAGATGAAATAAATTAATCCTGCATCAAATTCTAAGTAAGTGTGATTACCGTAATTTCCGGCGGACAATTTACTCTCAGGGGAAGAC
>CAYWMV010000217.1:0-4404 GCA_964459055.1 uncultured Ignavibacteriaceae bacterium
TCTCTGAATCAGTGTAGATATGGATTATCCGTATTCAGGTAGTTTGAGATGTAGTCGGTGACGGCGTCGCTTATTTTTGTGAAATCTTTTTTGTAGCCGGAATTAAGCAGTTTTGACATATTTGCCTGGGTATAATCCTGATATTTTCCCTGGAGAACTTCAGGCATTTCGAAATATTCTATATTTTCTTTGACTCCGAGCACTTTGAATATTGGTTTCACAAATGAATTAAACGTATTTGCCTTGCCTGTTCCGACGTTATAAATACCGCACAGCACCGGATTATCGGCGAAAAAGATTGTCATATCAACGGCATCTTTCACGTAAACAAAATCCCTTTTCTGGTCTCCGTCTTTATATTTATCCGAATATGATTTGAACAATCTCGCTTTTCCTGTTTCCTTAATCTGATAGAACGCTTTGTTAACGATGCTTCTCATATCGCCTTTATGGTATTCATTGGGTCCGTAAACGTTAAAATATTTCAGTCCGGCAATTTCCTTCAGATATCCGTTTTTCTGAGCCCAGACATCGAACAACTGTTTTGAATAGCCGTATCCGTTAAGCGGTCTAAGTGTTTCAAGCGCATCCTCATTATCATCATAACCGTTACTGCCGTCGCCGTAGGTAGCGGCGGAGGAAGCATAAATAAATCTTATGTTATTCTTCACGGCTTTTTCGCAGAGAAATTTCGTATATTCATAATTATTTCTCAGCAGGTATCCCGTATCGAGTTGCGTCGTAGAACTGCAGGCACCCAGATGGTAAAGAACATCGAATTTATTTTTCTCGAGAAAACCTTCATTAACCATCATACCGAATTCGTCTTTATTAAATAGGTCAAGAAATTTCAGCGGAATCAGATTTTTATATTTCATATCCTCTGCGAAGTGGTCAACGATGATAATATCGTTCCTTCCGAGTTGATTGAGCCGCCACACGAGGGCGCTTCCGATAAATCCCGCACCGCCTGTTACAATTATCATAATTTTATTTCAGTTAATGTTTTAAAATATTCGTTGCTATTTAAAAATAAATATACGTAATGAAGCATTTCCTTTTGTGTGAACAGAAAAATCGTGTTGTAGGCATCATCATAGCCGAGCCATTTAAATTCAGTATGTTCGTTTGAGAGTTTAACGTTCATACCCTCCGACTCGGCGAGGAAAAGAGGAACGAGATTGATTTTATCGTTATGATATGTATAAAACGAACTCACTTTCGGAAAAGCGAAAAATCTTTTGATATTCAGCCCTGTTTCTTCCCGAACTTCCCTTATGGCGCAGTCGGCTGACATTTCGTTTTTCTCGTGCCTGCCTGTTACTATTTGCCATATTCCGGGATATACTTTCGTATAATCACTCCTTTTCATCACAAGGAATTTATAACCTTCTTCCGATTTATAATATACGATACACTCGATATAATCAGTTACGATATTCAAATTTGAATTACACTTTCTTCATTTTTTTCCCTCATCCGATGAACTTGTTCATCGGATGAGGATTTTATTCTTAATTCTTAATTTTTAATTCTTAATTGAATCAGTGTGCCTCATACCAGTTCTTCCCTGTTCCCACTTCCACTTCTATCGGTACGTTCAGTTTCATTGCATTTTTCATATCGTTAACAACAACATTTTTCACATCCTCGAGTTCCGATTTCTTCACTTCAAAAACAAGTTCGTCGTGAACCTGCAGGAGCATCTTCGATTGGAAATTTTTCTCTTTAAAATGTCCGGCAATATCAGTCATTGCAATTTTAATCATATCAGCGGCAGTTCCCTGAATAGGCATATTAATTGCCGCCCGCTCATCTTCGGCTCTCGCGGCAGCGTTCTGATTATTAATCTGGCGCAGATACCGTCTTCTGCCTTTAAGAGTTTCCACATATCCGTTATCACGTGCGAATTTCTTTGTATTTTCCATATACTCTTTAACCTTCGGATATTGATAAAAATACCTGTCAATCATATCCTTCGCCTCTGAATTTCTTATTTCGAGGCGGTTTGCAAGTCCGAACGCACCGATTCCGTATATAATACCGAAGTTAACCTCTTTCGCCTTGCGGCGCATATTCGGAGTAACTTCCTTTTTTGTCTCAAGCCCGAAAACGCGCATTGCCGTATCGGTATGAATGTCAAAATTTTTCTTGAATGCATTAATCATATTCTCGTCGCCGGAGCAGTGTGCCATGATTCTTAATTCGATTTGCGAATAGTCAGCCGACATAATCAGGAAGTCATCATTTTTTGCAACAAATGCTTTTCTGATAGTTCTTCCTATTTCCGTTCTGATAGGAATATTCTGAAGGTTAGGATTAACACTCGAAAGTCTGCCTGTAGTAGCGCCTACCTGATTAAAGGATGTATGCACGCGTCCCGTTTCGGATTCGATGGCTTTTGTTAATCCTTCGATATATGTGGATTTAAGTTTCGTCAGAGTTCTGTATTCCACGAGAACCGTAGCAATTTCGTGCTGACCTCGAAGTTCTTCGAGAACGCTGATATCGGTTGAATAGCCCGTTTTTGTTTTTTTAGTTTTCGGCAGTTTCAGCACATCGAACAGAATCCGGGCTAACTGCTGGGTCGAGTTAATATTAAACTGTTCACCCGCAATGCGGAAAATTTTATTTTCGTATTCTTTAATATATTTAACTATTTCGCTGTCTATATAGGATAAAATTCTTGCATCAACCCTGATACCTTCGAACTCCATTTCCGCCAGCACTTTAATAAGCGGAAATTCAAGATCGGTGCACAGATTGAGAAGATTTATCTTCTGAAGTTCGTATTTAATTCTCTGAAACAAGCGGAAAGTCACATCAGCGTCTTCGGCGGCATATTCCGAAACCTTTTCAAGTTTTACGTCCGCCATAGAAATTTGGTTTTTCCCTTTACCGATGAGTTCCTCAATATGAATCGGTTCATAATCCAGATATTTAACCGAAAGGGAATCCATATCGAGGGGTGAGTCGGAATTCAGTATAAATCCTCCCAGCATAGTATCGAAGAATATATTTTTAATTTCAATTTCGTAAGTTTTCATAACGAGGTAATCGAATTTAACATTCTGTCCGATAATTTTCACATTATCGTCTTCCAGCAATTTCTTTAGATTTTCTACGGCAAAATTTATTTCGACGCCTGTTTTTTGTTCGGGTTTACCTGCAGAATTATCCGGAGAAAAAAGCGAATCGGATTTAACTTCTTTGCCGCCGAATCTTCC
Organism: uncultured Ignavibacteriaceae bacterium; assembly: GCA_964459055.1. Lineage (GTDB taxonomy): Bacteria > Bacteroidota > Ignavibacteria > Tepidaquicellales > Tepidaquicellaceae > Tepidaquicella. Next base: position 3,228 of record CAYWMV010000217.1, read on the forward strand.
GTAAACGGGAACGTAGAATGCTTCAAACTCATTGAAGGAAAAAGAAAAACCGACGATATTCGTATGGAAAATGTCCAGAGAATCCGTTTCCGTATCGAATGCAAACAAGCCCTCATTTTTCAGTTTCTTCAGCAGTCTTAAATATTCATCGTTATTTTTAATTGTGTAATATTTATGCGGTACGTCATTAATTTTTTTGATGACTTTCTGTTGTTCGGGAATATCAACTTTAATGGAATCTACCTTACTGCCCGTGATTGTAATCTGAATATCGCTGCCGTTAACGGAAGTATCGGATTCAGCAACATTTTCGGTCGCTTCACCTGCTGTTTCCGGCGGAAATTTTTTCATCAGGGATTTAAATTCAAGATCGGAGAAAAGTTCGGACAGCAAACTCCTGTTATATTCTTCCATTCTCAAAGTATGGAAATTCACATCTAATGGTGCATTTGTTTCAATTGTAACGAGTCTTTTTGCGAGATAAGCATCATTTTTATAGGTAACCAGATTCTCATATATTTTTTTGCCTGAAAGTTTTTCAATATTTTTATAAATATTATCAATCGAGCCGAATTCCAGAATAAGTTTCAGTGCGGTTTTCTCTCCGATTCCTCTGACACCGGGAATATTATCGGACTGGTCGCCCATAAGACCGAGGATTTCGATTACCTTTTCCGGACCAATGCCGAACTTTTTCTTAACACCTTCAGCGTCAATAATTTCAATTTCCATAGGTGCTTTTCCGCCGAGATTACGCACCGGTTTATACATAAAGGTTTTATCCGAAACCAACTGCATGAAGTCCTTGTCAGGGGTTACCATATAAGAAATCACATTTTCCTTTTCGGCACGTTTCGACAGAGTCCCGATAATATCATCGGCTTCATAACCGTCTTTTTCAATCAGTGCAATATTGAATGCCTTAACGAGTTCCTTGATTTTTCCGATTTGCCACGGCATATCCGTGGGAATTTCCTGACGCTGTGCTTTATAAGCAGGAAATTCTTTATGGCGGAATGTAGGTTTATCCGTGTCGAAGCAGACTGCGAGGTAATCGGGTTTTTCATCCTCGATAATTTTCAAAATCGCGTTAGTAAAACCGAAAACTGCAGAAGTATTTTTCCCTTTGCTGTTAATCAGGGGAGTTGAAATTAAAGCAAAATATGCCCTGTAAATC
>CAYWMV010000218.1:0-4389 GCA_964459055.1 uncultured Ignavibacteriaceae bacterium
CTGATTACTGACTACTTACTACTGACTACTGACTACTGACTACTATCTTCTATGACAACCTTCTATTACTAACTTCCATGACTCACTTCTAAAAATTTGTTATTTGCTATTCCCTCTGCGTCTCTGCGAGAAATATTATCCCCTCATCCTTGCGGTAAAATTTTATCAAAACTGGTATTACAAAAGAGATTTCTTTAAGATTTTTAAAATGTTATTTTTATAAGATAAATAAATTTTTGTATTATGAAAAAAATTGTCCTCTTATTGTTCGTAATGACAGTTTCCCTGTCATTCTACGGCTGCGGATACAACACTCTCGTTTCTATGGAAGAGAATGTGAATCAGTCCTGGGCGCAGGTAGAAAACCAGTATCAGAGAAGGTTGGATTTAATACCTAATCTCGTTAAAACGGTTCAGGGTGCTGCTGATTTTGAAAAATCGGTTCTCACCGAAGTTACCGAAGCGAGAAGTAAAGTCGGCTCGGTTCAGTTGAAACCTGAAGACCTCAATGACCCCCAGAAATTCCAGCAGTTTCAGGCGGCTCAGGACCAGTTGTCGAGCGCCCTGTCAAGATTGCTTGTCGTGGTGGAAAGATATCCCGATATTAAAGCAACTCAGAATTTCAGGGATTTGCAGATTCAACTCGAAGGTACGGAAAACAGAATTTCAGTCGAACGTATGAAATTCAATGAAGCGGTTATGACATTCAATGCCGAAGCCCGCTCATTCCCGACTCTAATCGTTGCTAAAATTTTCGGATTCAATGAAAAGCAGTACTTCAGAGGAAAAGAAGGCAGCGATGTTGCACCCGACGTGAATTTTGACTTTGATAAAAAAAATAACGATAAATAAAAAAGGGGTAAAGTAGTGCAAGCGGTAATAATGGCAGGCGGTTTCGGAACGAGATTAAAACCTCTTACCAATAACATTCCGAAACCTATGGTTCCGGTCGCTAATAAACCTATGCTGGAACATCTGATTAACTTGTTAAAGAAGCATGATATAAAAGAATATGTAATGCTTTTATATTACCAGTCGGGTATTATAAAGGAATATTTCGGAGACGGCAGTGATTTCGGTGTGAATATTATTTATGAAAAACCTGAAAAAGATTTCGGAACGGCGGGAGCGGTTAAATTTGCCGAAAAGCATATTAAAGGCGATTTCCTCGTTATCAGCGGCGATGTTCTGACTAATTTTAATCTTGCGGATTTCTATAATTATCACATTACTAATGATAATCTTGCGACGATTTCTTTATACAGTGCCGAAAATCCGCTTCAGTACGGAATTGTTCTTACAAATAATGAAAACAGAATCGTAAGTTTTCTCGAAAAACCTTCTTCGTCGGAAGTTTTTTCCGATACTATTAATACGGGTATATATTATTTTAAAAAAGAAATATTGAATCATATTCCTGAAGGAGAAAATTTTGATTTTTCAAAAGACCTTTTCCCTCATCTTCTTGAAAACGATATCCCCATATACGGATTTAAAAGCAGCGGTTACTGGCGGGATGTCGGCAACCTCGAGGAATATCTAAGTGCTAATCTCGATGTTCTTCAGGATAAACTCGACCACATAAGAGCCAGAGACTATTACGGAAACTGCGTAAGTCCCGATGCTTTTATTGAAACGGGAGTTACGATTGAAAACAGCGTTATTGGCAAAAATGTTTATGTAGGAAAAGATGTGCAGGTTAAAAATTCCGTTGTCTGGGATAATGTGAAAATTTCCGAAGGAACTTCGGTTCTGTTCGACGTTATCGGAAAAAATACCGAAATAGGTGAACATTCAAGAATCAATGATTATGTATTTATAGGTGATGACTGCAAAATCGGGAAGAATGTGTTTATTAGTTCGAGTCTGAAAATCTGGAATAAGAAAGTAATAAATAATAATGCAAAGATTACGCGAAGTTTAATATACGAGGATACATTCTTTAATGAACTCTTCACGGATTCCCGTATATCGGGATTGTCAAATCTTCAGATAAATCCCGAATTCGCGTCGAAACTCGGCTCGGTTTACGGAGCATTTATCGGTCCGGATAAAAACGTTATTGTAGGCAGGGATATTGACGATATTTCAAATATGATTAAACGTTCCGTCACGAGCGGTATCCTTTCCGCAGGTCCGGATGTTCACGACCTTCAGGTCATACCTATTCCAATGCTCCGCCAGGAACTTAAAAACGGTGCGGGCGCAGGCGGTATTTTCGTCAGAAAATCTCCGTTCGATAAGGATATTACCGATATTATATTTTTCGATAAGGACGGTAAGGACCTCTCAAGCAGTAAAACTAAATCGTTCGAAAGATTATTTTTCAGCGATGAATATCAGCGGGCAAGTTATGAAAAAGTCGGGAAAATTGTTTTCCCGGAAAGGAAAAATGAAAAGTATAAGGAGCATTTTATTAAATGCCTCGATGTGAAAGCAATTCAGAAAAAGAAATATAAACTCGTAATTGACTATTCGAACGGTATCGCTTCTACAATATTTCCGAATATACTCGGCGATTTTAAATGCGAAATTGTTTCCCTCTCCGCTCATCTCGATAAAGATAAAATTACCCGCGATGCCGCAGAGTTCAAATCGTCAATTGAAAATTTCTGTTTCGTCGTTAAATCTCTTAATTTCGATTACGGATTTATGATTGATGCGGGCGGTGAGAAAATCTGGATTGCAACTCGCGAAGGAAAACTGCTTAGCGATGACAGGTTCCTCGTTATTGTTCTGAAGTTGTTCCTGATGGTAACTCCGGATGTTAAAAAAGTTGCAATTCCCGTTCAGGCAACGGGCGAGATTGATTTGGTCGCAAGGGAATACGGCGTGGAAGTAGTGAGGGTGAAAAATACTCATTACTCTATGATGGTGGCGCTCGATGATAAGGATGTGAAATTCGCAGGCGGTACTAAACGCGGATTCCTTTTCCCGGAATTCCTGTATGCCACTGACGGAATGTACTCTATCGCAAAAATTCTCGAAATGATTTCTCTGGCTGATATGGATGTTACGGAACTCGATAATAATCTTCCGCGTCTCTTTAGTGCAGGCGTCAGCCTTGAATGCCCGAAGGAGGAAAAAGGTATGGTGATGAGAAAATTTATGGAAGATACGATTGATTTCAGACAACAGTTGATTGACGGAGTTAAGATATTTCTTAATGACACGGATACCGTCCTGTGTATTCCGGATAAGGCGAGCGACTATGTTCATCTTAATGTTGAAACGGATAACAGGGAAAAATCGGAACATTTATTGAATGAATACAGATTAAAAGTAGAATCTTATATTTTAAAATATTAAAAAAAGTTAAAAAAGTATGAAAATCAGTGAAATACTAAAAGAAGACATTATCGAAGTGAAAATGGCGGCAAGAGATAAGAATGACATAATTAATAAGATGGTTGACCTTGCCGAAAAGTCAGGTAATATTATTGACCTTGATGAAGTCAGGAAATGCGTGTTTGACAGGGAAAGACTTGTTTCTACAGGTGTAGGAAAAGGTTTTGCTATCCCGCACGGAAAATCCGATTACATTAAAGATGTAGTTGCGGCTTTCGCTACTCTTAAAGACCCCGTCGATTTCGATTCTATTGATAATGAAAAAGTCATTTTCGTTTTTATGCTCGTTTGTAAGGATTCATTGCTCAATATCCATATTAAGTTTCTTAGAAGAAATTCCAGACATATGAATAAAGATTAGTTCAGAGAAAAATTGAATAAAGCAAAAACAAAAAAAGAAATCCTGAACCTCTTTAAAGAAGAAGAACAGCAGTATATAGAAATTTAATTGTTGTAAACTTTCTTATACGTAATTTTACATTTTGTTCACTCGTTATTCCCGGGCTCGCTCCCGGGAATATTTTTTAATTGCCGCTTTAATCCGTAATCCGGCATAACCGGAACCCCATCTGGTTACTACGCTCCTGGGCCTGTGTGAAAACTCGAAAATACTCCTTCCCAAGCTCCTGCTTGAGAAGGTTTTTGCGGTTTTGAATATAATATACTCATCCGATGAACTTTTCGAAGTTTCCGTATTAACGATATGAATCGGGGTTCATCGGATGAGTTTTCTTAAATAAATCCGTGTTAATACGTATAATCAGTGTAATCCGTTTTTCGAATGCTAAATGCGCGTGCTCCGCGATGTTCCGCTTATTCTGTGCATTCCGCGCTCAAATGAAAAAGTTTTACAAATTTTACAAACTTTACAAACTTTACAAACTTTATGAACTTTATGAACTTTATGAACTTTATGAACTTTATGAACTTACTCTCTGTGGCAATCTGTATAATCTGTGTCATCCGTGTTCAAAGTTCTTGTTCTTACTTTACAAACTTTATGAACTTTATGAACTTTATGAACTTTACAAACTTTACAAA
>CAYWMV010000219.1:0-4376 GCA_964459055.1 uncultured Ignavibacteriaceae bacterium
TTAGTGTTAAATTCGCGTCATGTATATTTCCTTCTATGACTAACTTCTATGACTAACTTCTATGACTATCTTCTATGACTAACTTCTATGACTGTATTCTTCCTCTAACGAAGTTTGCACTGTTTCTGATAAAAATATTTGCTAATTTTACAGTAAAATAAGGGAACTTTGAAATTAATTCTGATGTAATAATAGTAAGAAAACTAATGTCTTGAAGAGACTGATTCTTTACATATTAATAATTTTTTTAATTCCGTTGGCTTTAAATGCTGAATGGAAACAGTATGTAAAGCATAAATTCTTCATTCAGACAAAATCCGAACTCCGCATTTCAGAAGCAACAGGGCAAATCTCTCTTAAAACAGGTATCGCATCTCTCGATGAAAAAAATTCCCGGCATCGCATCACGAAAATTAAACAGTTGTTCCGCCTTAATAACGGTGATAAAAAACTTTTCGATGAACTCGGTATGGGCAGGATTTATGTCGTTTATGTTGATACAAACTATATAAAAGACATCGCAAGAATCGTATATGATTATTCCGCAGACGAAAATCTCGAATATGCGGAACCCGTATTTCTCGGCGAGGCAGGCGGAAAACGGGATAAAAACATTATTCCCTTTAAAAGAAATTTATTTTATCCCGATGACGAAATGTTTTATATGCAGTGGTATCTGAATAATACCGCAAATATTACTCCGACTTCCGGCAGTATGGCGAAAAAAGGCGCCGATGTCGCTATGCTTAACGGATGGGATGTCGAGCAGGGGGATGAAGATATTATTATTGCAATTCTTGATTCCGGTGTGAAGGAAGACCATCCCGAATTCGCAGGAAGATTGTGGATTAATAGTAAGGAAATTCCTTATAACGGAGTTGACGATGACAGAAACGGTTTTATTGATGATTACAAAGGTTATGATTTTGCGTACGATGATGAAGACCCTGACGACGGATTCGGACACGGTACTAATATAGCATCCGTTATTGGTGCAAACGCGAATAATAAAATCGGATTCACGGGCATTAATTTCAAATCGAAATTGATGATTTGCAAAAATCTTTCCGATAAAAACTCCGGTGAATATGAATGGTGGGCTCTCTCGGTTAAATATGCCGTTGATAACGGTGCGAAAATTATAAATATGAGTGAAGGCGGAGTGGATTATTCCAAAACTCTCGAGAAAGCCGTTAACTATGCTATGGGCAAAGGCGCTCTCGTGATTGCCGCTATGATGAATAAAGGTAACGGAAGAAATTATTATCCCGCAAGTTATAAAGGCGTTTTCGCCGTGGGGGCTACTGATACCGACGATAACCGCTGTGAAAGATTTTCGTGGGGCGGAGGAAGTTGCTGGGGTAAACATATTTCCGTTGTCGCTCCCGGTAATAAAATTTACGGTCTCGATTATCTCGATAATACAAGGTATGATGTCTCCTGGAGCGGTACTTCGCAGTCAACCGCTATTGTCAGCGGTATCGCTTCTCTGCTCCTTTCTCAGAAACCTGAACGCTCTATTGATGAAATAAAAAATATTATTATTAAGACCGCCCGTGACCGCGTTGGCGATCCCCTCGAAGATAAACCTGGATGGGATGAGTATTACGGCTGGGGAAGGGTGGACGCTAATCTCGCATTGCGGTATGATATTCGTGAAATTACTACCGATAAAAAAGACGGAGGATTTGATAAAGAAGAAGTGAAGGTTGATAAGGAAAGAAAGGAAATTAAGGAAACAAAAAATTCCCGCGCCGTCGAAGATGTGCCCGCTAAGAAAAACGGTAATCCTAAAGAAGCACAAAGGAAATAAATGGATTCCGGTGAATTAATCAGGAATCTACTTAAGCCGGATCTTTTCTCCGATGTTATACTCCTCGATGAAATTGATTCCACTAATCGTTACTCAAAAAAAAATATTGTAAAAACTCCTGCACTAATCTTCTCTGATTACCAGTCTGCAGGCAGAGGAAGGTTTAGCCGTACGTGGCTCTCTGATCGGGGAAAAAATCTTACTTTCTCCGTTGTCTTCGATTTGAATTTCAATTATAAAAATGTTTTCGCGGTAAATTTCTTCGTTTCTCTCGTGATTCATTCGGTTCTGAAAAATATTCTTCCTGACAAAAGTATTGTCCTTAAATGGCCTAACGATATTCTGATTGAAAATAAAAAAGTCTGCGGCGTCCTTTCGGAAATTGAAAATCTCTCGAATAATTATAAACGCTTTATCGTAGGCATTGGTCTGAATGTAAATCAGACGGATTTTACAGGTATTCTGGGAAATAATGCCGCTTCCCTTAAAATGTTTACCGGGCAGAATCTTGACAGGTATAATTTATTATACGGTATCGTAAAAAAAATTATTCTCTTCAGGGATTCGCTCTTCCTCCCGGACAGAATCCTGTTCCTGTGGAAGGAAAATTCGGGGTTCCTCGGGAAAAAAATTAGATTCAGAGCGTCATGTGATTCGGAATTTATCGAAGGTGTTGCATCGGATGTTTCTCCTGACGGGGCACTCGTCATTGTTACTCAAGTGAATAAAAAAGTTAGTTTCTATTCCGGAGAAATAAGTTTCATTTTTTAATTTTTATTGTTAATTTGCAAAATAATTTATTAAATAATTATGTTTGCTGATTACGGTCAGATTTTTGTTTTTATGCTTGTGGCAGTCGCTTTCGTCGCAATTGCCTTTATTGTTGCCCTGTTCATAGCCCCTAAAAAACCATCCTATTCAAAAGAATCTACTTATGAATGCGGTGAAGATACCGAAGGTGATACCTGGGTCAGATTTAATGTCAGATATTATGTGGTTGCGCTTATTTTTATTATTTTTGATGTCGAAGTAGTGTTCCTCTTCCCGTGGGCTGTCGTTTTTAAAGAATTGGGCTTGTTTGCCTTTATCGAAATGGCGGTTTTCCTCCTTATCCTTATTCTCGGATTTATTTATGTGCTTGCTAAAGGTGATTTGCAGTGGGATAAACCACGACCCGTTATTCCTGAACTGAAAAGGCAAATTTTTAAAGTTGATTCAAATTAAAATTCACAATAAATATTTTTCTTTATGGGTATTCTAAACAGGCTTGACAGCCGGATAGAACAATTTGAGTCGGGAAATATTATTATTACGTCCGCCGATAAACTTATGAACTATGCCAGACTGTCCTCTATGTGGCAGATGTTCTTCGGTCTCGCTTGCTGCGCTATCGAAATGATGTCCACTTCCGCTTCGCATTATGACCTCGATAGGTTCGGTATTATTCCCAGACCTTCCCCGCGGCACGTGGATATTATTCTGATTTCGGGTACTGTTACATTGAAAATGGCTACGAGAATTAAAAGACTCTATGACCAGATGCCCGAACCTAAATATATCCTTTCTATGGGCAGTTGCTCTAATTGCGGCGGTCCTTATTGGGAACACGGCTATCACGTCCTTAAAGGCATCGACAGAATCATTCCGGTGGATGTCTATGTCCCGGGCTGCCCGCCCAGACCTGAAGCTCTGCTCGAAGGTCTCCTGAAACTTCAGGAAAAAATCAGAACTCAATCAATCGCTAAAAAAACCGGAAAAGTATAATTTTTATGGATATTCAGGAAATTCATAGTTCGTTGAAGAAAATGTTCGATTCGGGTATCGGCGAGGTTAACGCTTCTCAGCCTGTTGACCCGTTTATTTTTATTGATGCGGCGCAGATTAATGCTGTCTGCTTCTTCCTTAGGGATGAGGATAAACTGCAGTTCGATTTTATGTCCTGCCTTAGCGGCGTTGATTATGATAATGATAATCTCGCTGTCGTCTATCACCTTTATTCGTATCCGCATAACCATAAACTCGTTCTCAAGGTGCTCGTCCCTAAAAGTAATCCGAAAGTTCATACGGTGTCTGATGTCTGGGCAACCGCTGACTGGCACGAAAGAGAAACGTATGATTTGCTCGGTGTTGAGTTTGAAGGTCATCCCGATTTGAGAAGGATTTTACTGCCGGAAGACTGGGAAGGTTTTCCTCTTAGAAAAGATTATAAAGTTCAGGAATTTTATAAGGGAATGAAAATTCCTTATTAATAATTTTATTAAAGATAATTTTCTGCTATGCCGGAATTAAGAACTGAAGAAATGACAATCAATATGGGACCCCAGCACCCGTCAACTCACGGGGTTCTTAGATTGAAACTTAAATTGAATGGTGAAATCGTTGAAGATGCAATTCCTTATATAGGTTATCTGCATAGATGTTTTGAAAAACATGCGGAAGCAATGACTTATCCGCAGGTTATTCCTTATACTGACAGAATGGATTATCTGAATTCCATCAGTAATGAATGGTCTTATGTCCTTGGTGTCGAAAAACTCCATAATATTCAGGTTCCTGAAAGAGT
>CAYWMV010000220.1:0-4296 GCA_964459055.1 uncultured Ignavibacteriaceae bacterium
ATTCGTATCGGCAGTAACAATACCTTCAATACCTCTGACATAGGCGCCTTCAAATCCGGAATATCCGCCGTTATTCGGACAGAACTGTACTTCCTGAACAGAGAGCGAATCGTTTGCTTTAACAACATAAAAGAGTTTCGACTTTAAAGTATCGGCAGGCAATAATTTGGATAAACCTGCACTGTTAGTTGCTTTAATAAAATATTCAACAATTGAATTCAATCCATACGGAGGGATTTTTGCGGAATAAATATTCCCCGCAGTATTGACAAAATTTTTAGTATTAAAAGCACCGTTATTTACTCTCCATAACAGGTTAACACCTGTTAAAGGAGTAACACTGGTAACAGTAACATTAACGGTAACGCTGTCAGACGGAGTAGGTACTCCCGGCTGTTTAGACGGATTCGATAAAACAGGTGCAGACTGACCGATACTGATATCATTCGGATAAAGAGGAACAAGCACATAGGGCAACTGAGCACCGAAAATGCCTTCATTATTGGCATTAATAATAACGCCTCTTATGTAATTCACCTGTGTTCCCGGAGTTGGGACAGTCCAGTTCCACAATTTATATAGCGTATCCGATGAAGGGCTCGGGAATGTGGAATAGAAATTCGAAAAGTCCCTGACATAAATTTTATTACCGAGCGAGTCAACTATACTGAACGGCTGTCTGTTAGCAAGCCCAGTTGAAGTTTCGACATTTCTGAATTCGACATACATACCTTCATATTTTTCACCTTCGACATAATTAATAATACCGCCGTTCGGATAATCCCCTGTTACAAATTCAGACACTTTCACGGGTTTCGGAACAGGTCTTGAGCCGCCAAGTGAAATAATAGATATAGGTGCAGTAGTGTCTAAATCAATTTGTGTTAACCATCCTGACGGTCCTACTGGCTCTGGACCAAAATATTCCTGAACTTTTCCTCTGATTTTTATTATATTTCCAGTGTCAACATTCTGAATAAAAGTATTAGCATTTCTTGTATTCTGTCTTACAACGATTCCACCCCAAAGGACATTAGTTGTATCCTGCAGATAGCAGGTCCAACTATTAGTGCCTCTGAGCAGAGACTTTATGCCCCACGGAGTATTAACCTGCGGAGGAGCGACCACTCTTCCTGTAATTTCAACAGTATCCCCGAGAAGATTTGATTTATCTTTTCCGAGTAAAAGCGAGTCTGTTTGTTTAAATTGTATTTCCATAATAGTTCTCGGATTCCAGGAAAGGATTTCCATTGTCATAGCATAGACAATTAATCCGACGATTATGAATAACGGAATTAGTTTAAATTTTTTCATTTTTAATATTATTTAATATTTTTAAATTTTTTTTCGACCGACGTATTAGTAACTTATCCTCATCCGATGAACAAGTTCAGGGATGAGGAAAGTTTTCAAAGAACTATTTAACAATTAAGAACTTACCTTTTTTAATTTCATTTGTATTCAGATCTTTGACCGTAAAGAAGTACAGTCCCGTAGCGATTGCCTGGTCATTTTTAGAAATAAGGTCCCAGGCATGCTCCCCTCCCGAAAACTTCTGCGAGCCGTCACCGAAAGTTCTGAACCATTCGATATCCGTTCCGCTGTAGGTTGCCGCATCGTGAGTAAATCTGTCCACGAGGTCGCCTGCAAGAGTCCAGATGGAAATTTCGCATTTCGATGGCAGATTATAAAAATAAATTTTACGAAGAACTTCCGTACGTGTACCTGTCCCGTCCCAGTATGCACTTCCGTAATAGGGATTCGGATAAACACCGACTTCAGCACTGCTGTTATCCTGAGCTGGTGTTCCGACAATAAGCCGTTTCGTATTTGCAAGCAGACTGCTTTCAAGTGCATCGAGATTCTGTGCCGCATCACCTTTATCATAGGCAGTCACGGTATAAACATACTGGAATCCGTTCAGTTGATTCGGAAATTCAAATTTATAATAATATACATTAGTATCTCCTGTAAATGTAACGGGATTCTGCATTTTAATAAATCCGAAACCAGTATTATTACTGTAATTATTATATGCACTGTCGAAGTCTGCAATGATTTTCAGTTCGTCAATAAGATTCTGATTCAACTGAATATCCCTTCCCGGCAGTGTGCGATAAACCCTATAGCCTTCGAAGTCCATATTCCCTGAAATCGGGTCAACTGATTTTTCAGCATTATTTGTCCAGTACAGAGTAACTTTTCTGTTGTCAATTTCCGGTCTGACGAAGGGAATATCAGGCGGCGACGGAAGTTTATATCCGTTATCATAAGCCCTTTGCGCCCACGCTGCATTGGAATATAAAATTTTCTTTTGTTCTTCAGTATCGAGATTTGCGGGGTCGGTACCGTATTTTTTCCCGCACACAACCGCAAAAACGACGTTTAATGTATCAACAGAATACCTCAAAGTAAAAGGTGTCCCGTCAGTTTTTTTAACCGGACCGTAAGAAATGAGAGTAGTTCTGTTGCCCGGATTTTTTCTGAGATAATTAAGTCTTGTTGTATCAATTCTTGTAGGCGGATTATTAGACAGGTAACCTTTAAGTTTCGAATATTTAGCTTCATCTGTCAGGGGAGAAAAATAAAACGGGTCGGTAGTATTTTTAAACTGCCAGATAGTATAATAAGATTTAACGATTGAATCCGCTGGCGCTTTAGGAGAAACTCCGAGCAGTTTTACGCCTGCATAACTGTCCGTAAATCCTACATCACCACTATGGTCATAGGTATATTCGAGCCGCAGGGAATCAACGTATCCGTTGGCACCTTTAGAGAAAAATGACGTACCCACATTACAACCGGGAGTAACATTAATATTTCTGACGACACAGTCTTTCCACAGACCGACGTATATGCTGTCAATATTGGAAGTATTGCCTCCATAACCGATATTAACGAACTTATAATTTAAAATCACAAAAAAATTTGCAAAGTTTAAATCATAAGTATAAGTCTGAAGTAAAACTTTAATACCAAGCGGAGTATGATTCTGCACCCCTGCGGTAACCGTATCGAAAAACTCGCATACGAAATCCTGATGAGAGATTGCATCAGGTCTGTAATTCGGTGAAGTCTGAAGAGAAGAACGTTCGAGGATACCCGAACCCGGACCGTTAAAAAATTCAAATCCTTCCTGTTTCAGTGCATTGGAAACGTCAATAGCACCCGTCGTAACGCTGACAATGCCGTTTTTAATTCCGCCAAACCAAATCCCGCCGAGCCAGAGATGTTCGATACCGGAATTTTTAGGAAACTGGCAGGACGGCTGTGAGCCGCAGTAGCCCTTACCGATAGTACCATAATTCGTAACCGTCATTGCGATATTTCCGATAGTAGTATATTTATTATTTACATCATCAAAAAGTCTCGCTGGTAAAAAATATTCATAAGATGCAAAACCGTTTTGCGGTAACAAATTAACTTTCGGACTTGAGATGAGATTTGCTGAAACGCTAAATAAAACTAATAGAAAAAGTACGACTTTTTTCAATTCACAGATTTTTAATTATACAAAGCAAGATAATCAACAGAAAGCATAAATTAAATACAGATTAAATATTGATACAGCCTGTAATATTTTGCATTTCAGAAATTCGATTTAATATTTAATAAACTGATTTCTATAATATATTGAAGTTATTTTATAAAAATGGCAAATACAGATTCGGATTATTTAAACTAAAGAAACTTTTTAGAAGATTTCCAGCAAATATGAATAATTCGCAGTACAGCGGGAATCTATTATCAGCGAGAAAGGGTTATCATAAATACCTTTATTCGATTTTAATAAAATTTTATTTTGAAAATAAAAATGAAAAAGGCAGGATTCTTATTTCTGATTATAATTTTTTGCGGGAATGCCTTTCCGCAATCGGGAATGCCCGAAGCACGGAATATTTTATACCTTAGTTTCGGTTTTGTGCCGTTCGGACCTGTGTCGGTCGGTGTGAATTATGAAAGGATGATTTCCCCGAATGCGAGCATTAGGCTCGGAGTAAATTATTCTTATTGGTTTTCCCCTACCCCTGATTTTCCCGATGATGCATATCTGAGTTTTCCCCTTATGGTGAATTACCTGACTTCGAATAATAATAAATTCGAAGCAGGTCTGGGAGGCGGACCGATTATAAAAGTGAAAGGCGTGAAAGATAAGATTTTTCCGCTTTATCCGGCATTCGGAATTGCATACCGCTACCAGTTGCAAAGCAGCAGTATGGTTTACAAAATGTGAATCGAAATGGGCGCCGCTCCGGCATTTAATTTATACGGTTTCGGGTATCATTTTTGATATCC
>CAYWMV010000221.1:0-4253 GCA_964459055.1 uncultured Ignavibacteriaceae bacterium
TATTATTTTAATGTTTTTTAATATAAATCAGATTGATGAAAGTACTGGTTACGGGCGGTGCGGGTTACATAGGTTCTCACACGGTAAGGGAACTGCTGAAAAGGAAATATGAAGTTGTAATATTTGACAATTTATCGAGAGGTCATATTGATTCCGTACCGATGAATGCTGTATTTGAAAAAGTTGATATACTTGACAACGGCGGATTAAGTAACGCACTGATAAAATTCGAGATAGATTCGATAATACACTTTGCGGCATTTGCGTATGTAGGCGAATCGGTTGAAAATCCGGAAATGTATTACAGAAACAACGTACTCGGCAGTTTTAATCTGATACAGGCGGCGAAAAAATCGGGCATAAAAAAATTTGTATTTTCATCAACCTGCTCGGTTTATGGCAATCCTGCACAGATTCCGATTCCTGAAACTCTGCCTGTAAATCCAATCAATCCTTATGCGCGGACAAAACTTATAATAGAAAATATTCTTGAAGATTTCGGTAACGCATACGGAATGAAATATGCCGCATTAAGATATTTCAATGCGGCAGGTGATTCGGAAGATGGTGTTGTCGGCGAAAGCCACGACCCCGAGCCTCATCTGATTCCGCTTGTAATGCATGCGGCGCTTGGTAAAAGGGATAAGGTCTCAATTTATGGAAATGATTACCCCACGGACGACGGCACCTGCATCAGAGATTACATTCACGTTTCGGATTTAGCGGATGCACATATACGGGCGCTTGAATATTTAAATAACGGAAACGATTCAACAGTAATCAATCTCGGAACGGGAACGGGATTTTCGGTGAAGGAAATTATAAATATATCAAGAGACATAACAGGAAAAGACATTAAAGCGGAAATAACGGAAAGGCGTCCCGGCGACCCTGCAATTCTCGTAGCGGATAACAAGAAGGCATTCGAAGTACTCGGCTGGGCTCCGAAGCGGAGACTAAAAGATATCATCAGGACTGCCTGGAACTGGCACAGCAATCCAAAATACTGAAAAAAATTAAATTATATATAATATGAAAGGCATAATATTAGCGGGAGGTTCGGGAACAAGAATGTATCCAATCTCCAGAATTTACAGCAAGCAGCTTACACTTATATACGACAAGCCGTTGATATATTACCCCCTGTCAATTCTGATGCTCTCGGGAATCAAGGACATACTTATAATATCAAATGACGAGACGATACCGAATTACCAAAAACTTTTCGATACCGGAGCACACATCGGAATGAACATACAATATGCCGTTCAGGCGGCACCAAAAGGTATAGCGGAATCATTTATTATCGGGGATAAATTCATCGGTAAAGACGATGTAACTTTGATACTCGGCGACAACATATTTTACGGCGATATAAAATTCATTTACAGGGCAATAGAAAACAATGAAGGTGCAACAATTTTCGGATACAGGGTAACTGACCCCGAGAGGTATGGAATCGTAGAGTTCGATGATAAGGGAAATGCCATTTCAATAGAAGAGAAACCAAAAAAGCCGAAATCGGATTATGCCGTTCCGGGGCTCTATGTATATAATAATGACGTGGTCGATATCTCAAAAAATCTGAAACCTTCAGCAAGAGGCGAACTCGAGATTACTGATGTTAATGTTGAATATTTAAAACGAAAGAAATTAAAAGTTGAAAAAATCGGGAGAGGTGTAGCATGGTTGGATACGGGAACGCCGGAATCACTTCTCGCCGCTTCAAATTTCTTCGGCGTAATCGAAGCAAGGCAGGGACTGAAAGTAGCGTGCATAGAGGAAATTGCATACAAAATGAATTTTATAAATAAAGAACAACTTGAAAAAGTAATAAATGAAATGCCGAACTCAATTTACAGAAATTATCTTGAAAGGATTTTAAAAGATTGATGAAGATTATAAAAACAGAAATAGACGGAGTATTAATAATCGAGCCCGATGTATTTACTGACGCACGGGGATTTTTCTTTGAGTCATACAACGAAAAGAATTACAGGGATGCAGGATTGAATTTTAATTTCGTTCAGGACAATATTTCGAAATCGGCATTCGGTACAATCAGAGGATTGCATTATCAGGTCGGCGAATACGCGCAGGGAAAATTATGCCAGGTAATAAAAGGAAAAGTATTTGATGTTGCGGTGGATATAAGATTCGGCTCGCCTACATTCGGAAAATATGTCGGCGCAGAATTAACGGAAGAAAACCATAAACAGATCTGGATGCCGCCGGGATTTGCGCACGGATTTTCTGTGCTGTCGGAAGAGGCAATTTTTATGTACAAGTGTACGGCATTATATTCGAAAAAAGACGAGCGCTCGATACTTTTCAGCGATGCGGACATAAACATAGACTGGCGAATCGAAAAGCCGATTGTATCGGAGAAAGATATGCTTTCGAAAAAATTTAAAGACATTGAAAAAGATTTTATCTATAAACAATAAATAAAAATTTATGAATCTTGCAGTAGTCGGAACCGGATATGTAGGACTTGCGTCCGGAACCTGTTTTGCCGAAATGGGTAATCAGGTTATTTGCGTTGACAACAATCCGGAAATAGTAAAGAAACTACAGAACTCGATAATTACGATATTCGAGCCCGGACTCGAAACAATTTTTCACAGGAACATAGAGAAGAAAAGATTATCATTCACGGGCGACCTTGAATATGCGGTAATGAATTCAAAAGTAATTTTTCTCTGCCTGCCGACTCCGCAGGGTGAAGACGGCTCGGCTGATTTGCAGTACATACGTACTGCGGCAGACCAGATTGGAAAAATTTTAAAAGATAAAAAAGTTACGGAATATAAAATTATAGTCAACAAAAGTACCGTACCTGTAGGGACAGCAGGTCTGGTTGAAAATGAGATTAAAAAATACGGCAATGAAATTAACATTGATGTTGTGTCGAATCCCGAATTTTTAAGGGAAGGATTTGCGGTAACTGATTTTATGAAGCCGGACAGAATCGTAATCGGCTCGAACAGCAGGAAGGCATTTGAAATAATGCGGGAATTATACGAGCCGTTTGTAAGGCAGGGCAATCCGATAATCGAGATGGACACTGCGAGTTCCGAAGTAACGAAATACGCCGCGAATTCATATCTTGCGACGAGAATTACTTTTATGAACGAACTTGCGAACTTCTGCGAGGTTGTCGGTGCAAACGTTGACCTCGTAAGGAAAGGAATGGGTTCGGATACGAGAATCGGCAAGCGGTTTTTATTTGCGGGAATAGGTTACGGCGGTTCCTGTTTCCCTAAGGACGTGAATGCACTGATTAAGACAACAACAGAAAAAGGTTCGCCGATGACGATACTGACGACCGTTGATAAAATAAACAAACAACAGAAAGTTGTTCTTGTAAAGAAAATCCTGAATTATTTCGGCGGCGAAATAAAAGGAAAGCATTTTGCTGTTTGGGGGCTCGCATTCAAGCCGAATACGGACGATATGCGTGAAGCACCGTCGGTTTATATCATCAGGGAACTGCTTGAAAACGGTGCGACCGTTTCCGCTTACGACCCTGCGGCAATGGAGACGTCAAAATTTTATCTGAAGGATACAATCACGTATGCTGAGAATGAAGCGGATGCACTGAAGAATGCGGATGCATTGCTTGTACTGACGGAATGGAACGAATTCAGAAATCCCGATTTCGACGAAATAAAGAACGTACTGAAAAATCCTGTCATATTCGACGGCAGAAATATATACTCACCCGATAAGATGTCCGAACTTGGTTTCACCTACTACAGCATCGGCAGAAAACCGGTGAAGAATTAGAAGTTAGTCATAGAAGTTAGTCGTAGAATTTATATTTATTCATCCGATAAACTTGTCGAAGATCCCGTATGAACGAAGTGAATCGGGATTCATCGGATGAATTGATGTTGAGGGGCTGTTCCAAAAGGTTAAAAACGTCGTTCTTGTCATCCCGAACTTGTTTCGGGATCTCAAAATCCTGCTTGTTTTCGACAATTTGATCCTGAAATCCGCCGCGGCGGACAGGATGACAATTTTTGGGACAAGATCTCAATAGATGTATAAAAACACCGGAGTATTGACATATTTTTACTCCTTCCCAAGCTCCGGCTTGGGAAGGTTTTTGCGGTTTTTTACTGCTTGTAGAATATCATACAAAAATTCAATAACATAAATCTGCGAAACTCATTATTAACACTAAAGTTTACACTAAGTCCAAAAAATATTTTAAATAATATTTTTCTTTGCGTCTTCGCATCTTTGCG
>CAYWMV010000222.1:0-4253 GCA_964459055.1 uncultured Ignavibacteriaceae bacterium
TAATAACACGGACATTAAGATTTCCGAGACCGTTATTAACCTGAAACCAGAAATCACCTGAATTTGTGGATTTATAAATTCCTGTTCCCGCAGTTCCGATAAATATATTATTATTTAAAACTCCCGATGATGAATATATAGCCGAATTAATTCCGCTGCTGCTTTCTGCCCAGAAGTTTCCACCGTTAGAAGTTCTGTATATATCTCCGTTATCCATACAGGCATAGATAAAATTATCTTTTACTGCAAGAACTCTGACTCCGAAATAACTTAAATTTCCGTTTATGCTCTGAAAAAAATTGCCGCTGTCGCTTTTAAATACACCGCCTCCCAGTGCGCTTAAATACGTTACATTATTTAGCGTGATTATACCGGTAATCGAAGTACTCGAGATGTTTGTATTAAAGGGAAACCAATCATCTCCGTTATTAGTACTCCTGTATAATCCGTTCTGTGCCGTGCCCGCAAAAAGATAATTCAAATTTCTGCTGAAATAATTGACCTGCCTGCCGTTCAGAAATCCCGATTGTGTCCACTGAGGAAACGATGTATTACAAACAAGTAAAAATATCAGCAGGATGAATTTTATTTTCATATTGAAATTTATTGATAATTTCAAATAATTTCCACATTTATTTTTCGGTATACTGAAACAATTTCGTAGGGGCGAACCTGTGTGTTCGCCCTGCGAAGGGCAGACACGCAGGTCTGCCCTTCTACGGATTTTTCATCGGCGTGATATGCAGGCAGGTCTGCCCCAAAGGATATTATTTTATGATTTATATAATTTGTCTTCCTGCCATTTTGACGGATTGGATGTGATGTAATTATAAATCTTTTCATACGAATGCGCATTACGTATTATATGTTCATAATAATTGCGCTGCCATAATTTGCCGTTAAATCGTTTCCATCCGAAATTTTTAACGCCCCTTATATAATCATTCGTCGTCATCGTTTTAAACCATTGCACAACACGATGTAGGGGCGAACCTGTGTGTTCGACCTGCGAGCCTGTGTGTTCGACCTGCGAACCTGTGTGTTCGACCTGAGGAGGGCAGACACGCAGGTCTGCCCCTACGGATTCTGTTTCTGGATTTCCGATACCGGAATTGATTAATATACAATGAAAATGATTCGGCATTATAATATGTATATTACATTTTATGTCCGGGAATTTATTTTCCAATTCTGCATACCATTTGTTTATCATATGTCCTGCATCATTTAATAATATTTCGTAATTGAATATTTCCCCGAATAAACATTCTTTGTTTTGGCAACATATCGTTATAAAATACATACCTGCCTGAGAATAATCATATCCTTTTAGCCTGATTGATTTTCTTCTGTGAATACCGGGATTAAATTTCATACATAAAATATAAATAAAATTTAATACAATCATTTTATAAGTCAAATACATTTCGGATTATTCCGAAAATCCGTTTTCCTCTTATATAAATTGATTTTTTCCTAAAATATCAATAATTTATCTAAATTAAAAGAAGGAATGAAAAAATGAAAAAATCTTTTCTGCTCTTAGTTATGTTGATGGCAGTTAGTTTGGCGGGTAATTCTCAGACGTTATCGGTTGCCGACGGTATCCCCAGCGGTATTCACATAGTTGAAAATCCGACTTACGGATTTGATTATCTCGTCAATGCTTTCGAGCCTGCGGGAGAAATGGCCGGAGCACAAAGGTCAAACAACGACTGGTATCTTGCCGTTAACGATACATCTACTACAACAAATCTCGGTATTATTGTTTTTCGTTCATCTAATTTCGGTTTTACGTGGACCAGATTATCGGGAGGAATTCAGCCGAAAATAATTACGCCGAATATGAGAATGGTTGCATCATCGAATGATTCGGTTTATCTTTTCTTTATGTATAATGCCTATATGTACAGGTGGAATATTGTAAGCAATTCATTCGGAGCGGTAACTGCCGATTCTCTCGTAAGAAGTTTTGATGTGGTTATTTCCTCTACAAATTCACTTTATCTCTATTGCGACAGGAATTTCAACTCAAACGTCAGAAGATACGGCAGTATTGACGGAGGATTTACCTGGATTAATCCCGGAAGTGTATCTTCGGCGGCTGTGTATCCGAAACTTTATATGTCCGGTAGCGGAGATACTCTGGTTTTAAATTATTACGGACCTGTTCTGGCTGATACAATGACATCAAATATCAGAGCATTCAGATACAGGGAATCTGCGCCCGGGACTTTATCGTCCTTAGGAGTTCAGGATGTAGTAACTGAACCCGGTGTAAAATCGCAATATGCTTCTGTATTTTATCGGGGCGTTGTATGGTTCATCTATACTTTAGGTACAACCGGGAATATTGATATTAAATGCAGGGTCAGTACAAATTCCGGTGCTAATTATAATGCTGCTGTGAATCTTGCTGCCAACCCCAATGTAGATGAATACTGGTTCAGTGCCAGACACTACAACAGCGGTCTTGATCTTAACTATTATTCAGACAGTTTACAGTCAGGTGCACCTACGAATAATACGGATAAAATCGTAAATAAGTACGCTTTCCCGACAACTCCCGAAACATTCAATATTGTAATGAATATCAGCCAGCATCCCCCGCTATGGTCAACGGCAAATTACAGACCTGTAACAATAGAGGATTATTCATCAGCCGCACATTACGGAGTGTTCTGGGTAGGACTGGACGGAACGGCAAGGAAAATTTATTTTGACGGTGATGTTGTTACTCATATTAATAATAACGGAAATATCATCGCTGAAAATTATCAGTTGTCACAAAATTATCCGAATCCGTTTAACCCGACTACAAAAATTGATTTCTCGATTCCAAAATCAGGATTCGTGACAATTAAAGTCTATGATATACTCGGGAAAGAAGTCAGATCTCTGGTCTCTCAGAATATGAATGCCGGTGCATATACTGTTAATTTCGATGCATCGAAATTAAGTTCAGGAACGTATTTCTACAGACTGGATGTCAACGGATTTTCTGATGTTAAGAAAATGACGATACTTAAGTAAAAAGTTTATAAAGTTTATAAAGTTTTTAAAGTTATAAAGTTCTTAAAGATTAAAGTTCATAATGGTTGCAATGCTAACGTGTTGCAACCGTTTTTTTTCGGGTTCATTGCCATTGAATTTTTTCTGGTTAGATTAAACGTCCGGATAAAAGACATTTTTAATATTCATTGTTATAATTCAGATTAAGGATTATATTGTCAACTAAATAAAAAAGTATAAATTATGGATATAAGATTAAAAGATGATTTTCTCGGGAAGTGGGAGAAATATTTTGGCAAAAGCGAATTACCTGTAACATTTTATTTCAGCAATGAAATTTCCGATGCGGAACCAGCATCTGAACCTAAAGCAGGCCACAGTTGTCTTATTTGCGAACTGAAAAAAGTAAGAGAGGGAAAATCAATTGCATATACCGAAGATACAATTTCCTGCAGGGGCGCCCGCAGATATACAGGATATACAAATGAAATGTTCCCTGATTTCAGGTATTTTCTCTCCTGCGGAATTCCCGATGAACTCGAAGGTGAAAGATACAAAAAGACACCTGAACTTGTTGACGACTTTCTAATAAACTATACTCCGCTTCCGACCGAAAAAAAATATTTAATATTTAAAAGATGGGATAATTTAGCAGAAAATGATGAACCTGTTGCAGTAATTTTCTTTGCAAAGCCCGATGTGCTTTCAGGTTTATTCACTCTGGCAAATTTCGATTCCGGGGAGCCGTACAGTGTAACTGTACCCTTTGCAGCGGGATGCGGCTCGATAATACATTATCCTGCTCTTGAAAATTTAAAAGACGACCCGAAATGTATTATGGGAATGTTTGACCCGTCGGCAAGGCATTGTGTTGAACCGGACGTACTTACTTTTTCCGTGCCGATTAAGAAATTTGTGAAAATTGTTGAATATATGGATGAAAGTTTCCTGATTACGGATACCTGGAAAACGGTTGAATCAAGAATTAGGAAGTAATTTCCTGATTTTTGAAAACATTTGAAAAATAACACCTCAAAGCCACAAAGTACACTAAGAAATAAAGACAAGAATTTTGTATAAAAGAATCGGTATTTATTTAGGGGAAAAAACTTTTTAAACCGAATTTAGGCAAGAAGTAATTTTAGTTTTATAATAATTTCCAGAGCATTGAGACCTGAAATTAACAACAACTCTTTGCGTGCTTTGCGACTTTGCGAGAAATACTTCTTATTTACCTCAAT
>CAYWMV010000223.1:0-4246 GCA_964459055.1 uncultured Ignavibacteriaceae bacterium
CTTGTGTGAGTGTTCCCGTTTCGTCTGTTACATATTCCGTCAGGAGCGGAGTTTTGTTCCCGCCTATACTGTCACTTTGTGAATAGACTGTGCTGCCGGAAATAAATATTGATATGAATAATATGAATATCCTGTACAATAGTGTTCATTAAATTCATTTAAACTTATGAAATATTGGGAATAATGAAAATCTAATTTTTATTCTTATGAAAACAGAAGATTAATTTTTCAAATTGATTTTAAAATTAATTCACTTTATATTATCCTAATTGAAAAATATGGCAGGACGGGGAAAAATTGTTCTGATGTAAAAAATATTTATGTCAACAAATTTGTAATGTCAGCGAATAAAGAAAAAAATACAGAACAGCAGATAAAACTTCTTGTTGAAAGTACTGATGATTTAATATGGTATATTGACTCCGGCTTCAGACTCGTTTACGGAAATAAATCATTTCAAAATTATTTCTCCTGCGGTCACGGTTTCGGATTAGATAAATCTCTGGTTACGATTGACGGCGATATTACTTATGATGATTGGCGGAAATATTATGGCAGGGTTTTGAATAATTTGGAAAAATTCAGTGCCGAAGTCAAAATTACGAAAGAGAATAAAACACGTATCATCGAATGCCTTTTCAATCCCGTATTTATGAACGGTCAGGAAATCTCCGGAGTTGTAATAGTCGGTAGGGATATTACGGATTACAAAAATATTGAATTCGGTCTGCTGGAAAGCGAATTTCTTCTTAACGAAACCCAGTTATTGTCTTCAATCGGAGGATGGAACTGGAATATTAAAAACTCAACAATGCACTGGACAAAGGAATTGTTCAGACTTCACGACTTAAGTCCTGATACGGAAATTAATACAACTACGGGATTGATTACAAATTTTATTAATTGTTATGAAGAATCGGACAGACGCCCGGTATCGGCTGCATTCCGCAAATGCCGTGAGAAAGGAGAACCATACGACCTCGAGTTACGTTTTACAACACTCAAAGGCAGAAAAATCTGGATACGTACTTTTGCAAAACCTGTTATTGAAAACGGACAGGTTTTACAGATTACTGGATATATTATGGATATTACAAAGCAGAAACGTGCTGAAAATGCATTGAGAGCAAGCGAAAGTAAATTCAGAAGTCTGGTAGAACAAGCAAGTGAAATGCTCTTCTTTCATAATCTCGAAGGAAAAATTGTGGACGTAAATCAGGCAGCGGTAAAGCAAACGGGATATTCAAGAGAAGAACTGCTGAACCTTACCGTTTACGATATAGACCCGGATTCCGGTAAAAGAAAAGACAAAATAAATTTTTGGGATGTAATTCAAAACTCGGACAAATGTGTAATTGAAACACTGCACAGAAGAAAAGACGGATCGGTTTACACTGCGGAAGTTACACTGGGAAAAATATTTTATGACAACGAATATTATATACTTGCACTTGCACGCGATATTTCTGAAAGAAAACGTATCGAGGAAGAAATTCTAAGGAGCCGTGAGGACCTCATAAAAATGAATGCCGAAAAAGATAAATTTTTCAGCATAATCGCACACGATTTAAGGACTCCCTTTACTGCATTTCTGGGATATACCGAATTAATAGCGGAAGAACTCCATACAATGACGCTTGATGAAATTCAGAATATGGTTAACATCATCAGGAAATCTGCGGCTAGTCTTTACGGATTGCTTGAAAATCTCCTTCAATGGTCGAGGTTGAGAAGAGGAATAACTGTACTTAAAGCCGAAAGATTTAATGTTCTTAATGCAGTTAAGAAAAGCATTGACCTTTCTGCAGAAGCCGCGCAGAACAAGGAAATAGAAATTATTTTTGATGTTCCTGAAAAGATTGAAGTATTCGCAGATATACATATGTTTGAAACAATTATACGCAACCTTGTTTCAAATGCGGTTAAATTCACGAACCGGAAAGGCAAAATTTTTATATCGGCTTATAAAAAAAATAACGGTAAAATAGATATATCTGTAAAAGACACGGGTATAGGAATTAAAAAAAATATGCTTGAAAATCTTTTCCGCCTTGACGGTAAAATAAGCAGAAAAGGCACTGAAGGTGAATTGAGTACCGGACTCGGTCTTATTCTGTGTAAGGAATTTATCGAAAAGCATAATGAATGCATAAAAGTAGAGAGTGAACCGGACGTAGGCAGCACATTCTCATTTATGTTACCCTCTCCCTGACGCATCTTGTTACCGTTCAATATAAAAACTCAACGAAAATATATCATAATCGGATGAAACAAATAATATGCTCTGTCGTTTTATTTAAATTTAAAACTATTCGAATAACCCGCACAAGCCGGAACCAAATCCAATGGATTTTTTTTTAACATAAGGCAATTGCCGGAATTGAAAACACTGAAGTACGGTATGTGAAAAATTTTTTACTTATATTTTTAATAATTAGAAAGTAACTTATAATAAATAAAATGTTTAAAAAACAATTTATATTTATATGGAGGTCTATATGAAAAAACTATTTATACTTTTTATTTTATTGTTGCTTGCCTCCGGTAATATTAATTCTCAAAACAGAACGATACCGGATGTAATGAACAATGTAAATGTTCTTGATAATGCTACAGGTGAATATTTTACCGTAAATACGGATTCGCTTCCTGTATATCCCGGTTTTCCCCTGACACTTTCGGGAAATTGTTTTGAAGGAGGAATATACTGCAATATGGACAGCGATCCCGAACTTGAAATAGTATATAATACGGGTTATAACGTAAACGCGCTTAATATGAACGGAACGCAGGTAACCGGCTGGCCGAAAACAGTTTCGTCATATTCACTTGAAGGTGCCCCCGCATTCGGAGATATTGACGGAGACGGTCAGTGCGAAATAGTTGTTACTAATCGCGGAGTAACTTCTGGCGGATTTATTTATGCTTTTAAAAAAGACGGTACACCCGTAACAGGTTTTCCTATTAATCACGGCTATTCAACCAGAACCCCGGTTCTTGCCGATTTAAATGGTGATAATGCACTCGAGATAATAGTAAATCTCAGAACATATCCGACAGGTTCAGTTTATGTTTACAAAGGAGATGCAACGGTTTATCCCGGCTGGCCAAAACCAATAGCACACGTTCCCGCCTCCAGTTCAGCGGTAGGTGATATAAACGGTGACGGCTCTCCCGAAGTTGTATCCGAAGCATTAAACGAACTTTATGTCTGGAAAGCAAACGGTGATTCTTTACCCGGATTTCCTTTTGTAATGCCAAACGGTGATGTTAATTCTTATTCATCACCCGTTCTGGTTGATGTCAACGGAGACAATAAAAGAGAAATTATTTTCGGAACACACGTAAACGGCGGCGGCGGTTATGTTTACATACTAAAATATGACGGAACAGTTTTATCAGGATGGCCCAAAACAGTCAGTTACTGGATATATGGTCCGCCTGCAGTCGGATATATTGATGGCGATAATATTCTTGATGTTGCAGTTGGTGACCAGATAGCAAGTGCAAATCCGGTTGATATGGTTTATGCCTGGAATGTGAACGGTACTGCATTAAGCGGATTTCCTGTAGGACCGGTTAAAGCAATTAATTCTCAAATAATTCTTGCAGACCTCGATAATGACAATAATACGGAACTTATGTTTGATGATAATTCACAACTTTCCGGAAAAGGAAAATATTTAATTTATAATCACGACGGAACGCCAAACTCTATGAGCCCGATTGAAGTAATGGGTGCATCCTTCTTTTCCACGCCATGCGTATTTGATATAAACAGAGACGGTAATACAGATATTGCGGGCTCAGGTTCAATCAATTCTCCCGGTACAGTTTACCTTTACCTTTGGAATACCGGAGTACCCTACAACCCAAGCAAACTATATGTTCCTATGTTTCAGTTTAATCCCAGACACAACGGTGTTTACGGTGACATAGTATTGACGGGAGGAGCAGAAATTCCCGTAACAGAAATTCCCGAATCATTCGGTTTAAGCCAGAATTATCCAAACCCGTTCAACTCGATGACAAATGTAAAATGGCAAATGTTAAATGCGGGAAATGCAAGAATATCAGTATTTGATTTACTTGGACGAGAGGTTGCAGAAATTGTAAATAATTATTTTCAAAGCGGAACACATCAGGTGACATTTAATGCTGAGAATCTGCCAAGCGGAATTTATTTTTATAAATTATTTTTTGACAATGCTAAGTATGAGATTAAGAAAATGTTATTGATGAAATA
>CAYWMV010000224.1:0-4236 GCA_964459055.1 uncultured Ignavibacteriaceae bacterium
ACACCTTTTCACAAAAATAAAATCCTTTTTTCAAATTAGTTTTGAGACAAACTCCAGGGCGAACTCGGGAGATTCTCCGGAACGGATAAGTAGTTTGGTTCAGGCTTGAACGGGTTATGTATTGCAGAAATAAATCTCTTTTTTTTTTAACTCAATGAAAGCATTCTTTCGATTGGAATCAGTGCTTTACGCCTTAATTCTTCATCAATAATAATTTCCGGTTTGCCTTCTTTCATACACTTATACAATTTTTCAAGCGTGTTCAGTTTCATATAGGGACATTCATTACAGGAGCATCCTGCTTCAGGAGGTGCCTCAATAAATATTTTCCCGGGTGCTTTCTTTTTCATCTGGTTAATAATACCGGGTTCTGTTGCAACGATAAATTTCCGGGCAGGATTAGCAGCAATAAAATTCAGCAATGCACTCGTTGAGCCGATAAAATCAGATTTATCAAGCACTGTCTCTTCGCATTCGGGGTGTGAAATAAGCAGTGCATCGGGATTTTCGAGTCTTAACTTTATAATTTTTCGTTCGCTGAAAGTTTCGTGAACAATGCAGGAACCCTGCCAAAGAACCATATCGCGTCCCGTCTTTTTAATCAGATATCTTCCGAGATTCCTGTCGGGAGCAAAAATAATACCCTTATCTTCAGGAATGCTTTTCACAATTTTCCCGGCATTTGAAGATGTACAAATATAATCTGAAATCGCCTTAACTTCGGCAGAACTGTTAATATAAGTAATTATTACGTGATCCGGATATTTTTCCCTGAATTTCAGGAGCAGGTGTGCCGGGCATCCTTCCGCAAGCGAGCACCCTGCTTCCATATCGGGCAGCAGAACTTTCTTTGACGGATTAAGAATTTTTGCGGTTTCGGCCATAAAATGAACTCCCGCAAACACGATTACATCTGCATTTGTTTTTACCGCTTCCTGTGATAACTGCAGGCTGTCGCCGATATAATCTGCCAGGTCCTGTATCTCCGGCTCCTGATAAAAATGAACCAGTAAAACTGCGTTGAGTTCATCACGCAGCCGCTTAATTTCTTCTGTGTAAAAATCCTTTGATAATATTTTCTCTTTTTGTCTTATAAGCATAATACATAAATTACAACTTCTAATTAAATTTAAAAATTCAAAAGATGTAAATCCAAAATAAACGAGATTCAGGGAAATCCGGACTCTCAGGAAATTTTCCGGGAACGAAATATAAAATAGATTTTATTTATTACGTTCATTTGATATTTTGCATTATGAAAGGAATGATACTTGCAGCAGGATTCGGGACACGTCTCGGTGACATAACAAAAGACACTCCGAAAGCCCTAATTAATTATAAGGGAAAGCCGCTCATCGAATATCAGATTGAGAAACTGAAAAAATGCGGAGCAGATGAAATTGTTATCAACACCCATCATCACTCCGAAAAAATGTTAAGGCATTTTGAAACTAACGATTACGGAATAAAGATTACGCTTATCAGGGAAGAAAAAATACTCGGAACGGGCGGGGGAATAATAAATGCAGGTGATATATTAAGACAAAGCGACAATTGTATAATAGTCAATACAGACATAGAAACGGATTTTGATTTCAGCAAAATAATTCAGCATCACAAAAGTAATAACAACTTCGTTACGATTCTCATACAAAAGAGGAATACCAAAAGATATTTAAAATTCAGCAAAGAACTTAATTTAATTTCAAGGAGTAAATCCGGAGAAATAACAGAATCAGATTATGCATTTAACGGAGTTCACGTTTTTTCAAAAAAAATTTTTGAAACTGTTTCTCAAACCGGATTCTCCGATATAATAGACATATACCTGGATTTAATAAACAAAGGATACATTATATCGGGTTACAACGCAGGAAATGCAAATTTTAAAGATATCGGTAAACCGGAGAATTTAATTTAGTTTACCGATTCAACTCTTTTGACACCGGGAAGTTCGAGCATTATTATTCTCTCTATACCTGCACGAAGAGTCATCATACTCATCGGACAGCCTTTACAGGCTCCGAGCAATCTGACTTCCACGATATTATCATCAGTAACATTAATCACCTCAACGTCACCACCGTCCTGCTGCAAATACGGTCTTACTTTTTCAAGCACTTTTTTTACATCATCAATTGTTACAAGTTCCATAATTAACCTTCCTCAATAATTTCAAGGTTTTGATTTTCAGGTCTGTTTAAATTCAACTTATTCAGTTCAAGAATAAGATTCCTGGAAATATTTCTGAATATTTTAGACTCGTTTTCCCCGGGCAACGAGTAAACGATCGGAGTGCCGATGTCTCCCTGTTCCCTTATTTTCGTGTTTATGGGAATTTCACCAAGCAGAGCAATACCGGTTTCATCGCACATTCTCTGTCCTCCGCCCTGCCCGAATATATATTCTTTCGAGCCGTCGGATTTCGGGTAGTAACTCATATTTTCAATAATACCGACCGTCGGGACATTAACCTTATCAAACATAGACTTACCTTTTCTTGCATCTGCGAGTGATATTTCCTGCGGAGTCGTAACAATAACCGCACCGGTCAGCGGAATTGTCTGACTCAGAGTTAACTGAATATCACCTGTTCCGGGAGGCATATCAAAAAGCAGATAATCGAGTTCGCCCCACGAAGTATCGCTCATAAATTGTTTCAGAGCGCTTGATGCCATCGGGCCGCGCCACACAACGGCTGTATTAGTATCAACGAGCAATCCGATTGACATAACTTTCAGACCATACTTCTCGACAGGAACAAGCATATTCCGACCGTCAATTCTTTCGACTTCCGGTTTCTTATTAATATTCAGCATCATAGGTACGGACGGACCGTAAATATCGGCATCAATCAAACCGACTGAAGCGCCCTCCATTACGAGTGCCATCGCCAGATTAACGGCGACAGTAGATTTCCCAACTCCGCCCTTACCTGAAGCAACTGCAACAGTATTTTTAACATTTCTTAACACCATATCTTTCTGACGGCTGTCGTGATTCAAGACTCCGAGCACAAAATCAATATCAACCGACTTAACTGACTTTAAGTTATTTTTTATTTCTTCCGATATTATACTCTTTAATTCTATAATCTTATCGCTGTTCAAATCCGATATACCCAGTTTAAGATATAATTTATCACCGTTTAATCCGATTTTTTTCAAAAGACCTTCATGACTGAAACCTGTATTTAAATACGGTTCATTGATTTTTCCGAGAATTTCCTTAATTTTGTTTTCCATTCAATAAGTATTTTAATTATTCTTCAAATTAATATTTTTATACAGATTAATAAATGTTAATATCCGTATATATTCAAACAATAACATTGAGATCACAGTTCATAAAGAAGTTGATATAAGTCAAATGTTTTACAATAATTTTTATTGGCAAATTCCACATCCGTTTTTGCCGGCAGATTTACTTTTCTTGTTTAATGTTCGTGTCGTCCCCGCAATAATAAATTTAATAAATTGATTTTAGTATATTTTATCAATAATTTTATGTTTTTAATTAATAAAAAAATAATTGAACAGAGGTTCGAAATTCTGGTTAACTGTATTAGTTATTGCGGGTATTACTTATCTGGGAGCGATAAATATCAGGTTTATAATAGGAAATGAATTACTAAATTTTGACGAATTCAGTTTCAAATCCCATCTTCTGCCTGTAGAATTAAGTTTAATTTTCAAATTAGTTTCATATTCTTCATTAGTAATTATTGTTTCATATATTATCGTTTTTATTTCGGCAATTCTGTTTTTAGTCAGTTACAAAGTAAATTACCGCGAGAACGTCTGGCTGCTGGTATCGGCAATATTATTTTTTGTCTTTTCACCCGTGGAATTCTACAGCGGTTATCTCGATTATAAATTTTACTTAATGTATCTGGATGACCCTTACGAATACGAGCAGAAATTACTGGTTTTCGGCGAGCGGCTCGGATTATTAAAAGGCGTACCGTGGATAGCATTATTATGTTATTACACAATAATTGTCATTTCAATATTCAAACCTTTAAAAAAGACGAAAACAGAACTTGAGGAGGATGACAGGAAAACCGAAGACTATGCATATAAATACATCATGCACGAAGAAGACGATATAATCAAATAAGCAACTTGGCAAGAGTAATAAGGAAAATACCGGTAAAACCGCCCGACGAAAAAAAAGAGGCACTCATAAAGGAAATTATAGAAATTTACGGGCAGATAGGTTATAAAGTAATTCAGT
>CAYWMV010000225.1:0-4227 GCA_964459055.1 uncultured Ignavibacteriaceae bacterium
GAGTGCGGAAATTATTTTCAGGCGATGAAGCCCGTGATTGAATCAACCTTTCCGAATAAACCCGCAATATGGAATCAGTTCGGATTCAATGATTACAGAAAATCACACAGGTCGCACGGGAAAATGATTTTATTTATGGAGATGCTTTATGAGACGTCGGAGAAATATAAAACGGAACTGATTGCAAACGGCTTTACGCAACTGAAAATTGATGCAATCGAAACTTTGAAAGAAGAACTCCGCACGGAACAAATCGAGCAGGAAGTTGCCAAAAAACAAAGACCCGTGAAAACGCAGGAGAGAATCACACTGATGAATGCGGTTTGGGCGGAAATGCTGAAAATCAATAAGGCATCGAAGGCGGTGTATCAGGGGAACTATGCGAAACTCAATGAATACGAACTGCCGGCGGGCTCGGGGGGCGCGGAAGTCCCTATTACAGGCACTGTGGCGGCTCACAGCGTGGTGAATATTCTTGATATGGAATTTTCGGAGGAAACGATGCTGAGAATAAAGAACACGGGAACGGTGCAGTTGTATTTCGGAATTGCATCAACGCCGGAAGAACAGGTAACCAGTATGATTTTTGAACCCGATGAAGAAAAGGACGTGTCCGCAAGCGAACTCGGGAATATTGATTTCACTTACCTGAACGTATATAATGAAAAAGATGAAGAGGGCTCGTATTCCGTGCTGGTGCTGGTGTAATGTTTTTTTGTTGCGTTAGAATTTTAATTTGTATATTTTTTATTGTTTTATTAACCTTTATCTAAATTAAGGGCTCTGTGCATAGGGTGCGGAGCCCTTTTTTTTGTTTCAGCGTGCAGGGTGAAATGTAAATATATTGGTGTAAAATTTTTTTATTGCGTTATGGTTTTGTTTTGAATATTTTGTAAATACTACACAACACTAAAGATGAAAGGACTTTGTGCATTTATGCACGGAGCCCTTTCTTTATGTTTATGCGATTAATGAGACGGGATATTCTTGTCCCGTACCGGTGGAATATTTATTATTGTTGCGTTAGAATTTTAATTTGCATACTTTTGCTTTAGCAAACTTTTTTTTTATATCAGGGTTTTGTGTCTAAGGCACGAGGCCCTTTTTTTATTATGTCAAAATTTAAGACTACAAAAACGGCAAGAGTAAACGGGAAAAATTTTCAATATTACATCCTGCCGTTTCATAAATTTTTAAAGGCGATATTTTTCTTCGGGCTCGTAAATTTTTGTCTTTGAAAAACCTCGTGAAGCATTAAATCACTACTTAATATGATACTTCCCTTGCCAGTTAACTGTGTATTCTTTATCAGACGTAAAACTTCCTTCGTATGTGCCTTTTCCCATAATGTTCTCATAATTTCCAGTGCCGCCGGTATAAGTGTATTTTCCCTCGAATGTCGTTATTTCCTTTCCTTCGGAAGATATTACGGTCTTTAAATTTCCTTCATACTTCACAAAAACTGAACCGTCATCAGTTACTAATTTAAGGTAACCCTGCTGGGGTCCGTTTCCTTTAATCATATCGGCGAAAGAATGATGGAATACCTTTGCACCGTCCATAAAAACATTGCTCCCGGTATTTGTATTTATTCCTTCGGATTCATTCATTGAGATAACGTGTCCTTCAACATCACCGATAGTAAATCGTTCTACCTTTATGAACGTGAATTTCATTTCTCCCGATACGGAAATTTTTTTCTGGGCATAACAATTCGTCAGACCGACAGCAAAAATCAGCATAAGAATGAGTGTAAAACCAATTAGATTTTTTTGAATTTTCATAGTATTACCTCCTTTCGGATTTTAATTTAGCCCGCAAAAAGTTTTCAATATGGACGTTTTGAAAATATCGCCTTGTGAATATTTTTGCACAGCGTTAAAGGAGATAAAAGAGAAGTAAAACGCTCTGCGTTCAGTAATTTAGAACATTCGGAAAATAAGAAATATTATATTGAAATAAAACAAGTATCGTTTGATTGGTTTTGCCGTTTCCACAAAACTGATATGGATTAGTAATTCCGGCGATAAAAGAGATTAGTTTTCGGAGCGGTTTTTTAAATTTATGATGAAAGTGTTTTTAGAAGGGTGGTTTTTTTTCCCGCGAAAAACGAGAATGTTTATTTTGATAAAATTAATTTTTTATTTCCGGAAATTCTTCTTTTCTGCCGCTCTCTTCTTATAGAAATATACTCCGTTCCGGTTCATTCCCGGTTTTTCGGGAATTTCCGCTTCGCTCCGGCTCGTTATTTTAGTAAAATACATTTCTTTGTACTTATAAATCCGTTTGTTTCCATTCTGTAAAAATATATTCCCGACGGTAAATCTCCGGCATCAAACCTGACTTCATACGTACCCGCCTGCTTATACTCATTCACAAGCGTCCTCACCTCTTTCCCCGATAAATCAAACACCTTTATTTCCACCATCCCCGCATTTAACATTTCAAATTTAACTTTTGTCATTGAGTTGAAGGGGTTGGGGTAATTCTGCTTTAAAGAAAATGCATTTGGTAATTCGGAATAAACATTTTTGATGCTGACTATTTCATTTAAATTTCTTTTTAACAATCCTTCTGTATTTGAACCGGCAAAAAGATAATTACCAAATACCATTATATTATTTATATTTAAATCTGTCAGTCCTTCATTGTGAGAAATCCAGTTCACCCCATTATTATTAGATGTGTAAACTCCTGTCCGGGATGATATTATAATATTATTTCCGACGTTAACAACAGATGTAACAAAAATATTTAAAGGTGAAATTAATGTCCAGTTTGTTCCGTTATTCAAAGAAATATATAATCCTGTTGAAGTTCCGGCATACATTTTATTGCTTGCTGCAGAAATATTCAGAACGGCTTGAAATTTCATAGAAGTTGAATCCCATGACTGTCCGGAATCTGATGAAACAAGTATTCCAATATCCGAAGTTCCTGTATAGATTTTATTGTTAAATACAATACTCGATAAAACATCCCTTCCGGGTAATCCCGAGAATACCCAGTTCTGTCCTGAATTAGTTGTAACATAAATACCATAACTTTCTGTACCTGCAAATAAATGATTGTTCATTAATGCAAATGTGTAAAGAAATCTGGGCAAGTTTAAATCAAACCAATTTAGTCCCCTGTTTGTAGAATATTTATTGCTGTAAAAATTTCCTATGTAAATGGAATTATTAATTACATCTAACGCATTAATGTAACCGCCCTGATACAGCGGGAACCAGGATTTACAAGTATCGGTACTCGCATAAAGACCGTTCGATGATATTAAGATTAAAGAATCGAGATTTGTAATTTTATAAACCTGTGTACCTGTAAAACTTGTAACTTTAGACCACTGTCCAAATAACGACGAGTAAAAAAGCAGTATTATAATGGCACAATATTTTTTCATTTAAATATTGTTGGTTTTTCTTTTAACAAGTCTAATAATAAATAATCTGTTTATCAAGGATATATTTTTTGTTTCCGTTTTTATTCCGTGAAATAAGTTGTTTAATTTTCCGGCAAGGTTTTAATTAAATAATATCATAATTGAATTAAATCAAATTAATTCATATATTATTACTTTCAAACTAATCAAATAATATTATGAAAAAATATACAGCGGAATTCATAGGTACTTTCTGGTTAGTGTTGGGAGGATGCGGAAGTGCTGTTCTTGCGGCGGGATTTCCCGAAGTCGGAATCGGACTGGCGGGGGTTGCTCTTGCGTTCGGTTTAACCGTATTGACGATTGCGTATTCACTCGGGCATATTTCGGGTGCTCACTTAAATCCGGCGGTTTCGGTTGGATTGTGGATGGGCGGACGCTTCAGCGCCAAAGAATTACTGCCTTACATTATTGCACAGATACTCGGCGGTATTGCGGCGGCGGCAATTCTTTATGTAATTGTAACAGGAAAAGCGGGACAGGAAATCGGAAACTTTGCCGCAAACGGATACGGCGAGAATTCACCCGGTGGATATGGCTTGGTTGCGGCGCTTGTAACGGAAATTGTGATGACGTTTATGTTTCTGATAATTATTCTCGGTGCAACGGATGATAGAGCACCAAAAGGATTTGCGGGAATTGCAATCGGTCTTGCGTTAACGTTGATTCATCTGATTAGTATTCCTGTAACAAATACATCCGTAAATCCTGCGAGAAGTATAAGTCAGGCAGTGTTTGTGGGCGGATGGGCACTTGAACAGTTATGGCTGTTTATTGTTGCGCCG
>CAYWMV010000226.1:0-4185 GCA_964459055.1 uncultured Ignavibacteriaceae bacterium
GTAAATCCGGTGAGTTAAAAAAGGAATCCGATGCTTTTAATGAATTTACCGGTAAAGATTGGGAGAAGGATAATTCATTAACATCAGGTAAAACCGTTTTTTTTTACCCCATAGAATCGGGAGAGACAGCAGAGCCGAAATCAGGGTATCTACCTAAACTGGCGGCAGATTCCGATGAACCTGCGAGACAAATTTCCGGTTCGTATTTTTATATTTCAGATGACGACAAGTATGCTCTTAAAATTGATGAGATTCGCTCCGCAAATGCTACGTCTCTTATCGCTTCATTAATTACACAAGAAAACAATTCCACACAGGACTGCCTGCTTTACTGCCCGCAGACAAAAAAATACTTCATTATTAATCCTTCAAATGAAATTTTTTTATCGGGTTACACGGGATTTGACTACAAAAAATTCACTTTTGAACTTATTCATCCGCTGAATACTTTTACTTTTGTGAAAAGCAAGAACGGTATTAAATATGTAATAATTTCACTGAAACCAGAATTTTCCTCTACAGATTACATTCAGGTTCACGGCGCGATGGAATTAACCAATACGGAATTCAAAAACATCAGAGCCGCCGTGGCAAAATCTGAAAATTTAAAAGATTTCGTTACCATAAACGGCGATAAAATCTTCATTCCCGAAGTGTTTATTCATCCAAAATTTGAATTGCTGATATATTGATGCTTAGTCAACTGATTTCTAAATACAAAAAGATATTAGTTGACCTGCAAAATACAAATTCCGGCAAAAAAAAATTCGAACTTGCTGTTTCATTTTTTGATTATTGCGGAAATGTCTTATCCGGATTTCCGCCTTACTCGCTTGCGAGTGAATTCATTCCTCTTCTGGTTGATGTTATTCTGAAAAACGATATAAATTTTATCAGTCCCGCAAAACTTGCAGAGGCAAAATCCATTCTGAAAGAATCAAAAAGCAAATACCTCCGGTTGTCGGAAAATCCGATTGCTTTGTCACAGATAGACAGAGCAATTGATATTCTCAATATGCAGATGCTGAAGTCGAATTTCTATGTGGGAAATCTCGATGAGGGTCTGCTCGTTCTGAAAAACATTCTCGAAGAAAGCGAAAAGAAAAAAGATTCCGGGAGTGTGAATTATGAAAGCATACAGCAAAGCCGTGAACGGGTTAATTTAAAATCTGCGGCAGGAGATAAATATGCGCTGGTTCATCCCGATACTTTCAGGGAAATCAAGGCGTTCGAGGTTTTAAATGAAATAAAATCGGAGTTTGAGCGACTTAATTCATTTTCGGATACAAATGCAAACGTGATGCTTGTTGAACAGGACAGCGGTGATTATTCATCGGGAACAATTCTGTCACTTAACTGTAAACTTGACAGGCAGAGTGATGCGAAGAATCAGAATATTACATTTGAGAATATTACAGACGTGGAGGAGGATTCACTTGAGGAGTTTTTAAAGGGTGTGAGAGTGGCGGCGATGGGGTGTATCGGGGGAATTCGAGGACCTTCCAAAGCAGGAGCTTCGGAAGGAGAACAAAAAGCAGGAACTTTGGAAGGAGGGCGAAGACCTTCCAGAGCCGGAGTTTGGGAAGGAGGGCGAAGAAGACCTTCCAAAGCAGGAGTTTGGGAAGGAGCACGAAATTTTGATGTTTCTCTTAAGTTCGAGAATGTTAAGGGTATTTATAAAGGAAAATCTTTCGGACTTGCTGCGGCAGTGCTGATTGCCTGTAATTATTTTACATACTCAAACAAAATACTTCGCTACAAAATCAGCAATTCAGCGGCATTTACGGGGGTTGTTGAAGCGGACGGCAGAGTATCGGCGGTTAATACTGAAACGATTGCGGGAAAAATTTCAGCCGCGTTCTTTTCGTGGGTGAAGTACTGCATCGTACCGAAGGAAAATTATGAGGAGGCAATTAGAGTCCGAAATGAACTAATTCTGCAATATCCGTCAAAACAACTCGAAATCATTCCGGTCAGTAATGTTATTGACGTGTTTAACATCCCTGAAGTAATTAAAACGGAAAAAATCAGTTACGGTAAGTATGCAAAGGATTTTATAAGCAGGCACAGATTAATCAGTACTTCCGCTGCGGTAATAATTATTGCTTTACTGAGTTTTTTTCTCGCAAGTAAATTTTTACCGAAGGATGTTAAACTTCTCCCGCAGACAACAAATGAAAATAATTTTCTGATTTATGCTCCCGACAGGGATACAAACTGGATTTTTCAGAACCGCGATGTTTATAACGGAGATACGATTGATTACGGAGATGTGGCAATAGGCGACTACTGGAATCCGCGGCTTATTTTCATTAATAATTCAAGAGCGGATGAAGAATTTGAAATAAGCATCGGAGGAAAAGATAAAGAGGAATTTCAGGTTACCTGGTTTTTAAACAATGACCAGCCCGGAGCGCCGCTTTTACTGAAACCTGATTTTCCCGTAACTTCGGCAGTAAAATTTCTGCCTTTTAAATCCGAAGGAAAGAAAGAAGCGTATGTCGAGTTTAAATCTCTGTCATCGGGAAGCATAAAAAGAATTGATTTGAAAGGCAATGCAGGCAGATTGAATGAGGGTTATTCTGCCGGACTGCTTGATATTGACGATGACATTGTATTTGAGCCGGGTACAAATATGCTTAATGACAATTTCACTCTTTCTTTCTGGGTAAAACCTGTGGAAATGCCGGAAGATGTGAGGGTGTTTTTTGTAAGTGACAATAATCCGCTGACAAATAATAAATTAAATACTACGATTTCGCTTGATACTCTCATTATTCTGCAGATCCAGCCGAGTAAAACCCGGGAGATACTTTTTCAAACTATTTCTTCCCGCACTAAAGTAAAAATAAATGAATGGAATTTCGTTGCAATTTCTTACAGTGACAGTGTTATACATCTTGTACTTAATAATGAATATGTAAGCAAAAACATCGGACTGAGTGCACTGAGAAAAATAAATGATTGCATTGTATTAAATAACAGTGTTGCCGCAATAAATAAAAAAGAGTATTACAAAATAAACTTCCGCAGGTATATGGATTTATTCTGCATATACAACAGGGGAATAAATCCCGAAGAATTAATCAGGCGAAGATTTGAGCCGAACCTCGGAAAGGAAAACGGGCTTTTACTTTGCTGGGACTTTGATGAAAGCAATGCGAATCAGGTGTTCGATAAATCATCGAATGATTACTGGCCAAAATATTACGGCGGGATAAACCGCGTGCTGTATAAACCTCCCATTATTAAAAAGTATGTGAACAAAGTTATACCGGGTTCAGGCAATCATATATTTAAAAGAACGTCAAACGGAATTGCAAGATTTAACAGGAGTCTTTTTGACACAAAATCATCATTTACGGTTCAATTAGATTTTAAATTAGACTCCGCAGGATATATGATGACAGAGAAATATCTGGTTCCTGTTTTTATTAACAGGGGCGGACTTGATTACGTGCTGGTATTTACGGAAAATATTTTTGCAATGAATGTTATGGATGATTACAGAAAATTCCGAAGCAGGGTTGATTATGATTTTCCCGGCAAATATAACTGGAACAGGTTAACACTGGTTTACGATATGGAAAATAACCGTTCATATTTTTATCTGAACGGAAAAAAGATTCTCGATTCGGGCGAATTATCAGTAATAATTGATATAACGGAAAACTATATGGGTATTTCATTCGGATTATATCAGTATTATGCCAATCCGAGATTTTACGGACCGGATACATTTCTCGACAACATAAAAATTTATAACCGTGCAATTTCACCGGAAGAGGTATTCAGTGATTCAAAAAACGGACTCCTCGCATACTGGACATTCGAGAATGTTGACAGGGAACTTGCTTTCGACGAGGTGAATAATCTGCCGCTGCTAATGTGGGAACCGTTTGAGCTGGTGCAGGAGGAAATAACATATTCAAATAACAAATAGAAAATTATTTAAGAAGAAGTTAGTCATAGAAGGTAGTCATAGAAGGTAGTCTTAGAAGGTAGTCATGGAAGTCAGTCAAAGAAGTTAGTCATAGAAGTTAGTCATAGAAGTTAGTCATAGAAGACTTTTTCTGTGTTTTCTCATCCGATGAAAGAGTTCATCGGATGAGAAAATATCACTATGCCGGAGTGTAGTAACCAGTTGGTTTCCGATTTGACCGGGTTAGTCCATTAGTTTTTAAA
>CAYWMV010000227.1:0-4173 GCA_964459055.1 uncultured Ignavibacteriaceae bacterium
GCGTCTTTGCCTCTCTGTCCCGTGGACACGGGAAGAAATACGTAATGTTTGGTTCCGGCTTGACCGGGTTATGAAATTAATAAAACAAAATTGTAATTAACAATTTTCTAAAACACTGCCTTTTCCTCGTACACTCCGAATACTTCCTTTAATGTAAATACCATTTCTCCCAGTGTAATATAGTTTCTTGCACATTCAAGTATTCGAGGCATTAAATTGGTTCCGTCTAATGCTGATTTTCTCAGTTCCTCGAGAGAAAAATTTACTCTATTAATATTTCTTGAGGCTTTCATTTCTTTTAGTCTTTTAACCTGAAGTTCTTCAACGGATTTCGGAATCTTAAGAATCGGAATTTCAATTTTTTCGTCTTTCTCGATAAATTCATTTATACCTACTACTATCTTCTCTTTTTTATCTAGTTCCTGCTGGTACATATATGCGGAGTTTGCGATTTCTTTCTGGAAGAACCCGTTTTCTATGCAGGCAATTACACCTCCCTGTGCATCTATCATCTTAAAATATTTTTCCGCTTCCGCTTCGATATCGTCAGTCAGTTTTTCGATATAGTAACTTCCTCCGAGCGGGTCAGCCGTGTTAATTACTCCGTGCTCGTATGCTATAATCTGCTGTGTTCTTAATGCAATTTTTACCGCTTTGTCCGAAGGAAGTGCAAGTGTCTCGTCCATTGAGTTTGTATGCAGACTCTGCGTACCGCCTAATACTGCCGCCAGTGCTTCGATTGCAGTTCTGACAATATTATTTTCCGGCTGTTGTGCCGTTAATGAACATCCGGCAGTCTGTGTGTGGAATCTTAATGTCCGGGATTTAGGATTCTTTGCTCCGTATTTGTCTCTCATCCTTTTTGCATATATTCTTCTTGCCGCTCTGAATTTTGATATTTCCTCAAAAAAGTCGAGATGAGAATTAAAAAAGAATGATATTCTCGGAGCGAATGAATCAACATCCATTCCTCTTGCTATACAGGATTCGATATATGCGAATCCGTCAGCAAGTGTAAATGCAAGTTCCTGTGCCGCAGTCGAACCTGCTTCCCGGATATGATATCCGCTTACACTCACGGGATTAAATTTAGGAACTTCATTTGTCGAATATTCAATCATATCCGTTATTATTCTCATGGATTCCTTCGGAGGAAAAATGAATTCCTTCTGAGCAATGTATTCTTTTAATATATCGTTCTGTAGTGTCCCGTTCAATTTTTTGAAATCAACTCCCTGTTTTTCGGCTACTGCAAGATAAAATGCATATACCATCGCGGCAGGGGAGTTAATCGTCATAGAAGTTGATACTTTATCAAGCGGAATTCCGTCGAATAAAATCTCCATATCCGCAAGTGACGAAACAGACACTCCGCAGATTCCTACTTCACCTTCTGAAAGTTCCGCATCTGCATCCCATCCCATTAAGGTCGGCATATCAAATGCAACGGATAATCCGGTCTGTCCGTGTTCCAGTAAATATTTAAATCTGTTGTTCGTATCCTCCGGTGTGCCGAATCCGGCAAATTGTCTCATTGTCCATAGTTTGCCGCGGTACATATTTTTGTGAATTCCTCTTGTATATGGAAATTCACCGGGATATCCGAGTTTCTCGCTGTATTCACCCTCAATGTCTTCGGGAGTGTAACATATTTCCGGATTGTAACCGCTGAGTGATGTGAATTTCATTCCCGTTGTTTTGCATTCCCGGGCTTCTTTCATCCACTCTGATTTTGATTTATTTATAACCATATAATTGAAATGTATAGTTTATTTTAATTTTATAACAATATTTATTTTATTTTAATTCTTTTAATTAATATATATCTTATCGTAATTTAATTATTAATATGGCATTTAAAGACTGGAAATATTCACGGGAATTCTGGACTGCTAACACTGTGGAACTTTTTGAAAGAGCAGCGTATTATGGAGTATTTATTGCAGTTACTTTATATTTAACTAACATTGTCGGTTTTAATGATGTATGGGCTGCCTGGATTAGCGGCGGATTTTCTGCAGGATTGTACCTTCTTCCTCCTTTTATGGGTGCTGTTGCTGATAAAATAGGATTTAGAAAAGCAATAATTCTGGCTTTCTCACTACTTACAATAGGTTATTTCTCGCTTGGCGCTTTCCCTTATAAAGCCGCTGTTATCCCTTCTTTCGTTATACTTATGTTCGGAGGCTCATTTATTAAATCAATAATTTCCGGCACTATCGCTAAAACAACTACAGAGGAAAACAGGGCAAAAGGATTTTCAATTTTTTATGGTATAGTTAATGTGGGTGCTTTTTTCGGTAAATCAATTGCCTATCCTCTTCGTGTGGAATGGGGCTTGCAGTCAATAAATTTCTATGCCGCCGCTATGACTTTTATCGCCCTGGTTGTTGTTGTATTCTTTTACAAAAATATTGACCTTGGAACTGCTGAAAAGAAGATAAAGGATATTGCAAGGGGATTTGTCAAAATAATTACAAATGT
Organism: uncultured Ignavibacteriaceae bacterium; assembly: GCA_964459055.1. GTDB lineage: Bacteria > Bacteroidota > Ignavibacteria > Tepidaquicellales > Tepidaquicellaceae > Tepidaquicella. The sequence goes on from CAYWMV010000227.1 coordinate 2,485, forward strand.
CAGATTAATCCTGCTGATTCTTATTATTTCCGGGTTCTGGATGATTCAACAGCAACTTTATGCTACTATGCCGAAGTATGTTATCAGAACTGTCGGACAGACCGCCTCTCCCGAATGGATATCTAACGTTAATCCGTTTATTGTAATGATTTCTGTCGTTTTCATTACTAATATTATGAAAAAAGTGAAAGCGGTTACCTCTATGAATATCGGGATGCTGCTTATGCCTCTCTCGGCTTTGCTTATGTCCTCAAGTTATATTCTGGAAAAAATTACCGGAGAGAGTGTTTCGTTTTTCGGGCTTTTTTATGCGCATCCGATTACAGTAATGATGATTGCAGGTATAGTTGTTCAGGGACTGGCGGAATGCTTCATATCGCCGCGCTATCTGGAGTTTTTCTCATTGCAGGCGCCAAAAGGGGAAGAAGGACTCTATCTGGGATACAGCCACCTTCATTCTTTTTTTTCATCTTTGATTGGTTTTGGAATATCAGGGTATCTTCTCTCTGCATATTGTCCCGACCCGAAAACCATACCCGCCGAAATGCTGGCAACCGCTTATGACAAAGCCTATTATATCTGGTTCTATTTTGCAGGAATAGGTTTGTCTTCTGCAATATTACTCTTTATTTATAATTTCTTCGTTAAAAGAATAGACCGGAATAAGTTTGAAGAAGAAAGAGGGTATTCCCCCGAAAACAAATTTTAATAATTATATGAAATTTCTGACATTTTTAGGTTTACTGATTTTTTTGCTGTTTTCTTCCTGTTCCTACTCTGAGGAAGGGAAGATGCAATCGGGAATAGCAGTTTTAAATTATGACACTGCAAAATTTAATTATGATGAAAAAACAGAAGAACTGCGAAAATTAGTTTCTGATGATTTTTATATTATAGGTCATTCGTCATTCGTTGTTGTCAGCAATTTAAGTACATCCGAAACTGATAGAATTATAAAAGGCACGATTGAAAAAGCAGAAGAATGTTTTTATAATGACTTTTTCGAAATTAAGCCCGATGAACTTATAACAATTTTTTTATTTAAAGATGATATATCTTATAGATACTGGGCAGAAAAACTTTATGGTGATACCGGCCTTTCTCCTTTCGGATATTATAAACCTTCAAAGAAAACGATGCTGATGAATATTTCAACCGGAGGAGGAACTCTTGTTCATGAACTGACTCACGCTTTCGTAAGATATGATTTCCCTGATATTCCTTCCTGGTTTAACGAAGGTTTGGGCTCGCTTTACGAAAGATGTTCCTTATCCGGTGGTAATATTCTCGGATACGTTAACTGGCGGCTGCCGGGATTGCAAAAGGCAATAAATAATAAAACATATAAATCATTGTCCGTTTTGGTCAATACATCGGATGATGAATTTTATGGAGAAAACAGCGGATTTTACTATGCACAGGCAAGATATTTGTGTTACTATATGCAGGAAAACGGACTTTTGAAAAAATTCTATAAGACTTTTCGCGATAGGATTAATGAAGATAATACGGGAAAAATATTTCTCGAGGAAATCCTAAATACCGACCTGAAGTCTTTCGACGCAGATTTTAAGAAATTTATCCTGTCTTTAGAACTAAAAGATTAAATCAACTCATCCGATGAACTTGTTCATCGGATGAGAAAAAAAATCAAATACTGTTTCGGAAATACTCCTTCCCAAGCTCCAG
>CAYWMV010000228.1:0-4100 GCA_964459055.1 uncultured Ignavibacteriaceae bacterium
TTCCAAGGATGGGCAGAAGGATTGATGTTGTTTTAATTATTAAGAATGTTGTTTTCGTTTTGGAGTTTAAAGTTGGTGAAAATGAATTTCATTCATATGCAATAGACCAGGTGTGGGATTATGCCTTAGATTTAAAAAACTTTCATGAAACTTCTCATCATTGCTTTATTGCTCCTATTTTGATTTGTACAAATGCGATTGATACCGATTATCAGGTTACTACTAATCATCATAACGATAATTTACTATTTCCGATATGTACAAATGAGAATCTATTAAAAGAAGTAATACATAGTGTCTTAGATTTTGCTGAGGGCGAATACATTAATTCTGATGAATGGGCAAACGGGAGATACTCTCCAACTCCTACAATTATTGAGGCAGCGATGTCGCTATATAATAATCATTCTGTTGCTGATATTTCAAGAAGCGATGCTGATGCAATAAACCTAACAGAAACAAGCGAAACGATTTCTGAAATAATTCAATACTCGAAACAAAATAATGATAAAGCAATTTGCTTTCTTACCGGTGTTCCGGGAGCAGGGAAAACACTTGTAGGACTTGATATTGCAACAAAACAACTTTCCGAAGAAAAGAAAAACAAAAGTGTATTTCTTTCTGGTAATGGTCCGCTTGTTGCCGTGTTGAGAGAAGCCTTAACAAGAGATAAAGTCAAACGTGAAAAAGAGAATGGAAAAAAGGTTAAGAAGAGTGAAGTTATGCAATCCGTAAAAGCTTTTATTCAAAATGTTCATCACTATCGGGATGCATACTTAGCCGATGAATCAGAACCTTATGACCATATTGCAATTTTTGATGAAGCCCAAAGGGCATGGAATAAAGAACAGACATCAGTTTTTATGAGGGTAAAGAAAAAACAAGTCGGATTTGATATGTCTGAACCTGAGTTTTTAATATCGTGTCTTGAACGGCATAAAGACTGGGCTGTAATAATTTGTCTTGTAGGAGGCGGACAGGAAATTAATAAAGGGGAAGCAGGTATAAGCGAATGGATTGAATCTATTAATAGAGCTTATCCGCATTGGAAAGTTTATATCTCTGATAGATTGAAAGATAGCGAATATGCCGCAGGAAATTCTTTGAAAATGCTGGAAAAACATAACAACATTGATACGAAATCAGAATTACATCTTGCTGTTTCAATGCGTTCTTTCAGAGCGGAAAATTTGTCAGCATTAGTAAAAAATATTATTGATATAAATATTAATGAAGCAAAACTGAATTACGAAAAACTAAAAGATAAATATCCAATTGTTTTAACTCGTGATTTAGTTAAAGGAAAAAATTGGTTAAAAAAAATGGCGAGAGGTTCTGAAAGATTTGGACTAATTGTATCTTCGCAGGCATATAGACTTAAACCGCTCGGCATTGATGTCAGAGTTCAGATTAATCCTGTGCTTTGGTTTTTGAATGATAAAGATGATGTACGCTCTTCATATTATCTTGAGGATGTTGCTACTGAATTTGATATACAAGGCTTAGAACTTGATTGGTCTTGTGTTACCTGGAATGGTGATTTAAGAATGTCAGAAAGTGTATGGGATTATAATTCTTTTGTGGGTTCTAAATGGCAGAAGATAAACAAAGAAGAACGAAAGCAATATCTCAAAAATGCATATCGTGTTTTACTTACTAGAGCAAGGCAGGGTATGATTATTGTCGTTCCCGAAGGTGATGAAAATGATCCCACCAGAAATCCAGAATTCTATAATGGAACTTTTGAATATTTAAAAGAAATTGGTTTTCAAATTATATAATTAAATACAAAATATAATAGATAATCCCTGAAAACAGTCAGTTATGACAGGGACACACACAGTTATTTAAAATACCTATATAGTTATATATATTACCTTATTAAATATATTTAATATCAATATAGTTATATATATAATATATATAGTTATTTAAATAATATATATAGATAATTAAATACTACGTATATTTAAATAAATACTACATACAGTTATTCAAATACAATATATAGTTAATTATTGTTCATATGTATTTATATTAATAATCTATAATTTGTTTTAATTTACAATATTTATCATTATATTTGTAAAAAATCATATTTGGAGGTCAATATGCTTCGTTTCAACCTTAAAAAAATTTATAGAATGAGAGGAATCCATAAACCTATGAAATTCCTTCAGAGACACGGCTTCAGTTATTCAAAAGCATATTCGCTGGCGCATAATCGTATGAATGCGGTGCGACTCGATAATCTGGAAAAACTTTGCTTCCTTTTGAATTGCACTCCTAATGACCTGCTCGAATGGAAACCGACCTTACCTGAACATAATGTTGAAAATCATCCGATGTTGAAATTAATACCAAAAGAGGATTTTAATTTTCTGGAAATCATAAAAGATATTCCGCCCGAACAAATCCCCGAATTCAAAAAGTCTGTGGTAGAGGCAAAGAGTAAACTCAAGCACTCCCCATAATAATTTATAAAAAAGGCACTGCCGGAAAAAAAGCAGTGCCTTTTTGATTATGGAGAGTAAATTTATTTGATTAATATCATTTTTTTCGTATCGGTGAAATTGTTCGTGGTTATTTTGTAATAATACATTCCGCTTGACAGATTCGAAGCATTGAAAGTAATTTTATGACTGCCCGCATTTCTGCAGCCACTTAAGAGTGTTCTGATTTCCTCACCGAGTACGTTGTAAATTTTTAAAGTGACGAATTCATTTTCCGGAATTGAAAATACAATTGTTGTTATCGGATTGAACGGATTGGGATAATTCTGCGACAGCGAATAATTTTCCGGAATTATGTTTCCCGTATTTTGTGAGCCCGTCGAAATAGTATCGTTCACAAAAAGTCCTTTTATGCAAAAATTTCCCGTGGAATCAACATTGTAAAAATCGAGCCAGTTTGAACCGCTTTTGTAATAACTTTGTCCGGGATAGGATTTCGATTTTACGATTACCCTGTATGAGGCTCCGAGCAGAACCGGTACGTCCGATGTTCTGTCGTATGGCTGCCCGCCCTGCGAAAGATACAGATACAGATAAAAATCATTGCTCTGCGATATGAAGATAGGATTATCGAGGTCAATCGTGTGCATACCTTTTTTCTGTATATATCCCGATTTTTCCGCTAAAGTATTTGTCAGAAATCCTCCTGCAAAATTATCAAATACCTTAACTGTGAAATTTACGCTGTCCTTCGCCGTGTAGAAATTAACGGCTTTCAGATAACTGCCGGATGTTGAGGTAAATGCGTTGAATATTTCCGTGCAGTTTGCATAGGTGTCGCGCCAGCCGTGGTAATCGTGGTAATATGTTTTATCATAAAACTGCCTTTCTACATTCTGAAATGATATTCCTCCCATTTCAGGATGCCGGCAGCAGTATTTGTCGTAATATGATATCCAGAAATATCCTCCGTTACCCCAGGCGGCTCCCCAGCTGTTCTTTACAAGCCATGCTCCGGGACTGGGCGCCTGCGTTAATTTATTGTCATCCCAGCCTATAATCGTAACGGCATGATTAGGAAGCATTGTGTTTGTCGGAGGCTGATAGTGTGTGAAATTAGAAGTGATAAATGCACCTGAATAACACATGCTCGTTCCCATTGCTCCGTATGTCATTATGGCGAATTTTATTTCGTCAAGATTATTGAGATTGTCATTCATTGTGTACCAGGAAATATCACGCGGATAGTAGTAATGATAAGTTAGAGCGTATCTGAGGGGAGGGGACTGGTAGGACTGTCCGTCTAAATCCCTCACGGTTCCTTCGTTTCTGGATATGTATGCGGATGAAACTAAGTAATCGCCTCCCTGATGAACGGTTAAACCCCCGCCGCCCGGGTCGTCATCGTTGCAGTGAGTGTTGAAACCGTTCCACCAGTCGAGATGATATTCCGCTAAGTTCGGCTCGCCGGTCTCGCCGTTCGCCGCCCAGACACCGGTCTTTAAAAGATTGCTTTCCATAGAAGCCATTACTCCGTGCGTCCAGCACGTTCCGCCGGTCTGGGATTTTACCGATGTGACGTAATTCATCCCGCTTACGTTTCTTAAGTCATATACGGTAGGAGGATTTTTTTGATCCTGTGAAAAT
>CAYWMV010000229.1:0-4083 GCA_964459055.1 uncultured Ignavibacteriaceae bacterium
ATAATTTTTTCGTCAATTTCAGCAGGCGGAAAAAACTGCTCTGAATATTGATTTATGTTAAGGTAAGGTTTATTCCGGTATTTTCCTTCCTTTAATGTTAAAAGAAAACTGTTGAATTCAGTTAAACCCTCTTCTGTAAAATATCTAAGTTTTATCATTTTTTATTTGCTCCCGCCCATAAATTCAATAAATTCATTCCATTCGCTTCTCCTTGAACAAAATTCCTCCGAAAGAAAATTTATCCATTCCAGCGACTCTTCAGCATCAAACTCTTCTGATTCTTTTATAATATACTGAGGTAACTCTTTATCTCCGGTTGTTTTCATCGCAAAACTTAGCCAGTTTCCAACCCAGCTTGCTTCCGGGTCTGTTACAGAAGATATGCCGGTGATAAAAATCATATTGTAAAATATTTCTCTTATCACGTATGGATAAACATACATTATAAAAAGAGTGTCCCGTCTTGCGGTATTCTCGATATTGGGAATACTCTTGTTCAGTTTAAGAACCGGACCTCCTTCATCATCGCTGTAATCTATCTGCCATATCATATTACCCAGTTCTTCGAATACTATCGGTAATATTGACTTTCTTTCGGGTTCGTATTGAGGTCTTATCCTATCTGCGTAAGCAAGAATTCTTCCTTTATCAGATTCATCATCAACAATGAGAATACGGAATTTCATATTATCAGGATATGCAAAATCCTCTAAATCAGTGTTAGCACACGGTACGGGATTTTCCGCAGAACCAAAATCGAATCTCTTTATTTCGGATTTATGGTAAACATCCACGTAAACTTTGGCATTTGAAGGCAGTTTCAAATCGGATAAATCTATATCAGCATTAAATGATTTTATTTTATCTTTATGATAAATAAAATTTATTTCGATGTTTTCGAGTTTGATTTTTTGCCTGTCCGTGTAATTAATTCTTCGTATCATTTTTTCATTTCACTTACGTTAATGACAAGGTCACGGATTCTGTCGAATCCTTTCAATAATAATACAAAATTTTCTTTTAAAACCCTGACTTTGATTCTGTTTAACTCGCTCTGAATAATTTCACCGCCTGTACATTCAATTTTTATTGTATCATCGTTTAAATCAAAATCAAATTTTTCATATTTCGTGAACGGATTACCGTTTCTGACGTCATATGCTATTTTAATATTTGCAATAAAGGGAAAAGGTTTATTTTTATCTTTTAAAATTATTTTGGCGCCTCCGATTATTTTACTCGTTTCAAATTGTAATACGGATTTTGTCTTCGGGATGTCAATTTTCTTTCCTGTACTTCCTCCGTGCTCTCTGCCGGGTTCATCAATATAAAATATATTCTTTAAAAAATCTCTTTGCATGTCTTCAGGCGGCTGGTCAAAAAGATTTAAAATATTCATTACCGATTTTCTTACATACCTTAGAATTTTAACGGAATCTCTGTATTTTTCTTTGAAACCTTCGGTGTTTTCTTTCCATTCCGTATGCGACGGAGTTTCTGCATCACCAAGAAATTCTGACATTGATAAATCCTCTGCTATTAGCAATGCTCTAACTGACCTTTTCCCGAGTGTGCGAATCCCCGAAATCATAATCCCGGAACGCATATAAAATTCTTCTGAGTTCTTGAGTTGTTTCGACTTTTGAATTATAACGTAATAAAAAGTATCATTTGTAACCGAACTTTTTTTTATTTTTACAGGTATTTCAAAACTCAGTAATTCGCCCGAATTAAATTGATTTTTTAATTTTTCATAATCACTTCCGAAAAGTTCAGGTTTTAAAAGAGGAAATATATTTTTACCTGTGCTTAATCTGTAAGAACTATTTTGTTCCCTGATTGCATCGCTTATAAAATCAAGCAAACCCGTAACATTAGTATTTTCCCAGTCCGTGTCTTTCCAGTTAATCTGTTCGGATATTTTAATAATGTTCTTTTTTGTAAGTTTATACTCCGAACCTTCTTCATAAATATTAATTTCAAGACTGCCTTTTAAAATAGCATAAAAATAGTGCTGTATTATCGAACGGGTAATGCTAACGAAATTTATATCTTCATCAGGCTGAAGAACGGTAATCGAAAATCCTTTCTCCTTTTTTCTTTTAAGATTGAATTTTTTTTTGAACTCCTTAATATCCGATAGATCACTGACAGGTAGAAAATTTGATTCGGTATAATATCCGTAATAATCATAAACTTCATCATTAATTCTGTGAGTTTTCAATAATGTCTTTCCGAGTAATAACTCAGAATTGTCATCTTCACGAATTGTTAAACCGAAAAATGTCCTTATTTTAGATGCCTGATGAAATGTCGTTTTTCCGAGTCCCCATCTTCCGCCTTCGGTTCCTTTTTTCTTGGATTTTCCCTCGCACCACCAGAAATTATAAAAATTGCTTCGCTCTTCCGGTCTTTCAAAATTTTCTTCGGCAATGAAACCGTCAAGACCGGTAGTACCGTAATCTTCAATAACTAAATACTTGACAGCAGTTTCGGTTATGTTCTTCTTTACGGCGAAATCACATGAGAAATAATGTCTGATAAATTCCTCACTTATATATTTCTTTATTTCACTTTTTTCAATTTCACCGAACGTGAATGAAACGACTACCTTATCCGAATTTTTAGATTTCGCATCAATGGAATTCTGTATGAATTCCCTTACAATCGCCTCCGAAGCGTACTTCAGACGGAAAAATTCCGCTTCGTGAGGGTCTCTTTCCGGTGTGCCGGGCTGTAATTTTCTGAATCTCCACATATACTATATGAAAATTAATAAATTTTACCCGAAATTGATATAAAAATAATTATAATATTAATTCGAAAACAATTAAAAAATTTCATTAGCACAAAAGATATACTGCTTTTTAATTAATCAAAATTGCTTAATATAAGATATAAATATTTTTTCAATATTCATTTCAAGAATTCAGTACATTTTTGATTTTTTTTATTTTTTGTTGCATATTTGTTGCTTATTTTCAACCCTTAAACGAAAAGTGCCTGATTTTACAGGCACTTGGTGAGGATGGGAGGAATCGAACCTCTATTCTGATGGGGTAAATATAGGATAAAATAGACAAAGATAGACAAAGTAATATACTGATTTTACAGTGTTTAGTATTTTTTGTTTGTTTAAGTATATTGCTTTTTAGGAGATTATTTGTTACTTTTTGTTACTATAGTGTTACTATTAATTTTGAATATAAACCTTAAAATATTAATAAGATGGTTAATCTAAGAAGGAAAAAAAACTGGTTTACAACAAGTTTATATCTTGAGATATATCAGGATGGCGTTAGGACATATGAGTTTCTCGGAATACGATTAGGTAAAGACAGAGAAAGGAATAAACAATTAATCGAGGTGGCAAAAGCAATCAGAGATAAGAGAGAATTGGAATTGCTTGCCCAGGGTAATGATGTTAAGAATGTCGTAAAAAATAAAATATCGTTAGAAAAATATTTTGACTTACAAAGAATGAAAAGAAAGAATCCGAAAAAAGGATCTTTCGTATCAACATTGGCGCACCTCAGGAGATATAAAAAAGGAAGAATCCCGATAAATGCGGTGGATGAAAAATGGATTGAAGGATTTGAGGAGTATCTAAAAACGAAAGTAAATGAATATACAACACTGACATATATGCAAAATTTAAAAGCACTTTTGAACTCGGCTGTCAGAGATAAATTGATTACTGTGAATCCATTTGTATATTACAGAAAAATGAGGAAACCTGATGTCGAGAAAATATATCTGACAATTGAGGAAGTTGATTTGCTGGCAAAGACTGAATCGGACAGACCGGAAATTAAAAGAGCATTTTTGTTTTCTTGTTTCACGGGATTGAGATTATCAGACGTAACAAATTTGAAATGGGGTAACGTAAAGGGTGATAAGATAGATTTCAGGCAAAAGAAAACTTCGGGATTTGAATATTTACCTATATCAGAAACTGCGAGAAAATTAATATTTGGGAACGGTAATAATGTTTATGGATTGCCTGAAGAGAATGTATTTCAGGTCCCGTCGCAGCAAGCAGTAACCAGAGCATTAAGAAGATGGCGGAAAAAAGCAGGATTA
>CAYWMV010000230.1:0-4082 GCA_964459055.1 uncultured Ignavibacteriaceae bacterium
TAACCCCGGAGGGGTGACACATTTATAGAAATTCAATCATCAAATAAATAACCCCCCAAGGGTGACACATTTATGTTTCCTCATCCGACGAACTTGTTCATCGGATGAGTCTTAATTCCAAAAATCTGTGCAATTTTGATAATCTTGGGACAACTCAGGCTAACAGGCACAACAAATTTTCAGGCCTTGATTATGTCTTGACTGTCAAAGATGCAAACAGAGAAAAAGAAATCAAGTGAAAATCAAATTTATTAGGATATTTTTCTCCGCTACTATTGTCTTTGTAAGTTCTTTACTATTGAAAAACAGCTGTTTAAATAATTATTTCAATTTATAATTAATAAAGCATAACCGATGTTTTGCTTTCCTTCTATTTTGATTATAAACATTTTTATTTTTTATATACAATCAGTCGCATTTAAATTAATTTATACATAGTAATAAAATATATCTATAAGTATATTTGAATTAATTCATACTACATCTTTAATTTTCAAATGAAAAAACCAACCAAAAGAAAAAGTAAGAAATTATACCATAATATTGATTCCGATAAAATCTCTCCGGATCTGATTTTCGATGATGTCGTTCAGTATATTGCAAAAAATGAAACTAAGCAGATGCTTAAGCCTGCTTTAAAAACTGATGAAACGGCATTGTATGTCGGTGATTGCCTGGAAATAATGAGCCGGTTCCCTGATAATTATGTAGATATGATATTCGCTGATCCTCCATACATGCTTTCCAACGACGGATTCACTTGCCATGCGGGCAGAATGGTGAAAGTCAATAAAGGTGATTGGGATAAATCTAATGGATTTGAAGCAGATTTTAAATTTCATGAAACTTGGATTTCCGAATGCAGAAGAATTTTAAAACCTCAGGGTACTATTTGGATTAGTGGCACTAATCATAGTATTTATCAGTGTGGTTATTTACTTCAGAAACTTAATTTTCACATCCTTAATGATATTGCTTGGTTTAAACCAAATGCCGCTCCGAATTTAGCATGCACAACATTTGCCCATAGCCATGAGACTTTGCTATGGGCTCGAAAAGATAAGAAAGCCAGACATATCTATAATTATGAACTAATGAAATATGGTATATTTTCAGGTGATAAATTAAAAGTACCTCAGAAACAAATGCGCAGTGTTTGGAGTATACCTACACCGCCTGCTGAAGAAAAAATCTTTGGTAAACACCCCACGCAAAAACCCATTTCACTGTTAACAAGAATTATTTTAGCTTCAACAAATGAAGGCAACTTAATACTTGATCCATTCAACGGTGGAGGTACAACCGCTATAGCTGCAAAAATTATCGGGAAACGAAAATTTATAGGTATAGATATTAACGAAGAATTTATTGATCTATCAATTAAAAGATTAAAGAACTTTAATTTACAAATGTCGTTATTATAAATAATATGAATAATAATTCCTGGAAAGCAATATTTGATTCATTAAATCTTAAAAATCACAATTTCGATAATAATCCATTTATTATTACAGCAGAACAAATAAAACAAGCAACTAAACATTTCACTAAAACAAATGAAAGAGAAGTTCGAATTCTTTGTAAGCAGGACAGTAGAGAAGATCGCCCGCAGGTTTTTATCGACAATAATTTATTTTTATTACCAACAAGAAATGGAGAATATGCTATTGTCAAAGGCGAAGGTTATATAGACATTCCATCGATAGATAGCAAAGCAATCATTTATTCGTCCAAACTTGATTTTCAACTTGATACATCGGTAATCGGAAACTCAGAAATGCAGCACCTCGATTTTGCATACGCTACTAGTCTGGTTCGAACTTTTATGAAAGATGATACTCTTGTATTGACAATCAGAGGCAGAAAATACACACCAAAATTCACATTCAAAGTAGGTAATCAGGTTATTACTGCAGAAAGTGTACAGACCGAAGTTGATGCAGGCTATGAAGGAAGAGATCAGGTTGTGCTTATTGAAGCAAAAAACAGTCATACAATGAATACTATTATCAGGCAACTATATTATCCTTTCAGACAATGGCAATTTCACACAATTAAGAAAGTAAAAACTCTATTTTTTGAAAAACGTGAAGAATACTATTCACTGTGGCAATATGAATTCTCTGATATCAATAATTATAATAGTATCAAATTAACCAAATCTCGAAGATTCCGAATTCAATAAAATTACAATTGTAAAATTCATAATTTCTTTTCTGAATCCGGTTTGTTTAGACGTAATTAATAATATCAAATTTTTTTTTCGATCCGGATTTATCGGGTCAAATTCATAATTCAAAATCCCTTCTTCACTTCCTCCACCTTCCTACTTAACTACAAAAGTCTTCCTGCCGTAACAACCTTACTCACATCTCGTAAATCCACCGCCGTCAACTCCCGCAGTTCCGTCACCCGCTGTCCCGCTTCCGCCTCTTTCTTAAATATCAATACTAAAAGTTTTCTGTTGCATCGGCAACCTTTCGAATATCAAAAGAAGATTGTTAATAGAACTCTCTTCATAATTTCTAATTGTTAGAATTTTTCTGTATGAATCAATATATCCGTAGTTAACTGTATTTACAAACATTCACTTAAATTATAACGATTTAGTTATTACGCAGTAATGTTTCTTGATTTTCAATTAAATTCAATGTAGTTTTAAACATTCGTAAAATTGAACCGTTACCAAAAACGTTAATAAAAAAGCTATGATAACAAAAAAAAATGTTGGTTTATTTATTTCATTACTAATGATAATGATACCTGTTCATGCCCAAGAAAAAAAAGTAGATATAATAGACACTCTGATACTCGAAGGTGAATATTTTGGACAAATAACTCCAGGTATTATACCTGAACTGTTTGCTCCTGGTATAGTTTCACGCTCAGATTATTTTGAGCATAGCTCTGCATTATTTACTCCTGATAAAAAGGAAGTTTTTTGGACGGCAAAATCTAATAATCAAAGAGATTACAAGATCTATTGTATGAAAAGTGTTAATGGAATATGGTCTCATCCCAAAGTTGCAGACTTCTGCTTAGAAAATATGTATTATCAAAATTGCATAATGGCATCGGATGGACAAAAGCTTTATTTCACTGATGGAGATAATTGGTTTTTCATTGAGAAACAAAATGGTTCCTGGAGTACACCAAATGATGTATCATTAAAAATGGCTTTTGCATCTGATATAAATATTTGTTCCGTAACAAACAGCGGCTCAATTTATTTTATTAAACGGCCTGATTATGATGTATATATTGCAAAAAATGAAAATGGGAACTATGATACTCCTGAAAAACTATGTGAAAATATTAATTCTGCCGACACAAGAGAGAATAGTGTATATGTTTCCCCTGACGAGAACTATATGATAATTGAAGCGACAAGAGATAGAGCAACATGCGAGCTTTTTGTTAGTTTCAGGAAACAAGATAACTCATGGGCAGAAAGAAAAAAATTGCCAATTGAATGGGGACGATTCCCCTCCGTTTCGCCGGATGGTAGGTTTTTATTCTTTATGACACGCGAGGGTATTTATTGGGTTTCAACAATAATAATCGATGAGTTAAAAGATAAATCTTATAAAAATTGAAATAAATGCGTTTGGTAACAAAGACTATATGCAATAAAGGTTTTAGTGGTAATTCAAGCATTCTGCCCCGCTCAAATTTCAGTGTATTTCGACAGGAAAGTAACCCGCAATCGCTTTCTGCTGCTACACTCAATCGTTGTGCGTCATGCAAAATGCTGTCTGATTGCCTGATTATAAAATATTAAAAATTACCCGGCTAATAAATGAAAACCCGGTAAAGAGTATCAAAATGAAAAAACTATCAATTTCAAATAAAATAACATGGAAAAACTTACTGTTACTGAAACAATCATTGCTCTGGAGACAAATGCTCTCGAAGCATGGCACAATGGTAATCCCTCTCCCTATCTCGACCTTTATTCGAAGGACTTCACTTATTTCGACCCTGCCCGTGAAAGGAGGCTTGACGGTTGGGACAGGATAAAAGTGTTGTATGAAAACATGCGCGGAAAGGTAAAAATGGATAAGTTCGAAATGATAAATCCC
>CAYWMV010000231.1:0-4079 GCA_964459055.1 uncultured Ignavibacteriaceae bacterium
TATAAAGTTTGTAAAGTTTATAAAGTTTGTAAAGTTCATAAAGTTCATAAAGTTTGTAAAGTTCGTAAAGATCATAAAGTTTGGAGGGGGGAAGAAAAAAAATTACATTTTAAGTGGGGTTAAAATATTTTATATTATTGAAACTTTTGTGTGTTTGCTGAGGTTAAGAATAATAGAAGGATGTAAAGAAAGAATGAAGAATTTTGATGACATATTGCAACAATCGGAAGAATTATTTAACCGGGCATTTGCTTTGCAGATGGAAGGCAAATACGAGGAAGCGATAGCGAACTACAAGTCTTCCATAGATTTATACCCGACGGCAAAGGCACACACATATTTAGGCTGGGCGTACAGTTATTTAAAAAATTACGACGCCGCGATAGAAGAGTGCAAGAATGCAATTAACATAGACCCCGAATACGGTAATCCATACAACGATATAGGTGCATATCTGATAAAACTCGGAAATTACGATGAAGCATTAATATGGTTAGAATTTGCATTAGAAATAAAAGATTACCAGAATCCGGAGTTCGTTCATTTAAATATCGGAAAAGTTTACGAAATCAAGGGTATGTGGTTTGATTCGCTATACGAATACAAGAAGGCACTTGAACTTGCACCTGATTTCATAACGACGAAAAAGTTAATAGACAAAATCCAAGGATTTTTAAATTAATTAAAAATATATATGAAAAAATTCATCTTTCTTTTTTTAGTTCTTTTTTTAGCAATTTCAACAAATTCATTTTCACAGAATTTTCAGTTTTACAGAATTTCCCCCCCGATTGTACAGGGTGACACATCCAGCATATATCCGGTTGCTTCGATAGGTGTATTAAAAAACACTTCATCTACAGTTCAGAATTTCAAATTAGTAAGAATAGTAAACAATCTGCCTTCGGGCTGGGTTTCACAACTTTGCGTAGGACTTTTATGCATGGGACCGGAAGTAGATACAATACCGCCATATCCAATTCCGGGATATCCGATACAGCCGGGTGCAACCGACACACTGCTCGTAGATTTCATCGGAGCGACAACGGGAATCGGCACAGTAGTAATGAAAGCATTCACGGTAACAAATCCAAGCCAGTTCATCATAGACACATTCAAAGTGCAGTTAAACTATCCCAACTCTATAAAACAATTAACGGAAATAGCGGAAGGGTTTGAATTAAAGCAGAACTATCCGAATCCCTTCAATCCCGAAACAATCATAAATTTCTCGATACCGAAAAACGAGACAGTGAATCTCGAAGTTTACGACATACTCGGTAACAGGGTAGCGACACTTATAAACAACCGGAATTTAAAGTCAGGTTCATACAGTTACAGTTTCAACATAAGCGAATACAATTTAACAACAGGAACATACTTTTACGTACTGAACGCAGGATTAATGAGAGACACTAAAAAAATGATGGTGATTAAATAAAGCATTTATGCCGATTGTAAAAGAGAAAGATCTTACACTATTTGAGAAGTCATACATTCCACAGATTGCCAAAGGGCTTGTTCTGACATTCAAGGAATTACTGAAACCCAAGTTCACGCGACAATATCCCGAAGTGAAATGGGAATCGCCAGCATCATTCCGAGGCAGGCCGGTACTGGTACAGGAAGAAAACGGCAACGAGCGATGCGTTGCCTGCGGACTTTGTTCAAGGGTATGTCCTGCGCTGGCTATTGAAGTGCAAGCAGGCGAGACTGAACGTGAAAAAGAAAGATATCCGGAGAAGTTCGAGATAAACATGGTTAGATGCATCTTCTGCGGATTCTGCGAAGAGGTATGTCCGGAGGAAGCGATAGTAATGAGCGACGAATACGAACTGGTATTCACATCACAGGAGGAAGCAATATACGGCAAAGACAAACTACTGGTTCCAAAGCACAAACTTGAAAGAAGGCTGAATTTTCTCAAGAAATACAGATAAATAAAAGCGGATAGATTACATTTTGATTAACAACAAAACCAGGTAATGCCCGACATAGAGACATTTTTACTTGAACTGATTCTCATATTTGCATTTATATTCATCAACGGATTCTTCGTATCATTCGAATACGCTTTAATCAAGATACGCATATCCGAGATAGAGACTTTAATACAGAAGGGCACACAGAAAGCCATACTTCTTAAAAATCTCAAGAACAACGTCGAGCGATACATATCAGCCACTCAGCTTGGAATAACTGCAGTTAATTTATTACTCGGCTGGATAGGTGAAGACGTATTATCAAACATATTCAAGCCGGTATTTGACTACACCGGACTGAACAATTCATTAGTTCAGACATTTTCAATAATACTGGGGATAACAATAATAACATATTTTACGATAGTTCTGGGTGAACTTGTACCTAAAGTGATAGCGATACGGTACTCAAAGCAGACATCTCTCTGGCTTTCATATCCGATAAAAATATTTTACAGAATATTCAAACCTTTCATCTGGCTGCTGGAGAAATCCGCAAATTTATTTTTAAAGATGCTGGGGATAGAGCCGGTATCGAAGACGGAGATGGTAAGTTCCGAAGAAGAAATAAGATATTTAATAAACGAGGGAAGGAAGACGGGAATCATAGACTCAACAGAGCACCAACTCATAGAAAAAATATTCGATTTCAACGACAAATCAGCGAAAGACATAATGGTGCCAAGGAACAGCATAGTAGCAATAAACATACTTGAATCAAGAGAAAAGATAATCAAGACAGTAGTAGAGGAAGGATTTTCGAGAATACCCGTATATAAAGATTCATTAGACAACATAATAGGAATATTATACTCAAAAGATTTAATCAGTGCATCCGAGCACAGGGATTTAATCGTATTACAGGACATACTTCGCACGGCACATTTCGTACCGGAGACAAAGCACATAGGAGAAATACTGAAAGACTTTCAGCGGAAGCACATACACATGGGAATAGTAGTGAACGAGCACGGCGGAGTTGAGGGACTGATAACGCTTGAAGACATAATCGAAGAGATAGTCGGAGAGATTGAAGACGAATACGACGTTGATACAAAAACGATAGAGCGGGACAGATTCGGAATTTACCTTGTAAATCCCGTAATGTCCATAGAAGAATTCAACATAAAATTCAAGACCAGCATACCGGAGAATCCCGACGAATATTTAACACTAAGCGGATTTCTCCAGTATGTTACGGGTCACATCCCCGAAATATACGAAAGAATAGATTACAAGGGCCTGATATTCATCGTTTCCAAAAAAGCGGGCAATAAATTATTGCAGGTAAAAATTCAAAAGGCAGTAGTGTAACATGACGAAGACAATAATAAAACTCATCGAAAAAAAAATCATTTCATTTTTCACCGACTTAGGAAATTTTTCAATAATGATTTTCGGTGTAATTAAGAGTCTGCCCCGTGTTATAAGAGACAGAAAACTAGTAATTGAGCAGATGGTGCACATCGGAGTTAATTCACTTTTACTCATAACAGTAATCGGAATATTTACGGGAGCGGTAGCCGCCTGGCAGGTAGCATATCAGATAGGCGATATGATATCGGTAAATTTTTTAGGTTCAGCAACTCCCAAGGCAATAATCATCGAATTAGGACCTGTACTTGCGGCACTTGTATTAGCGGGGAGAATCGGTGCATCAATATCAGCGGAATTAGGCACAATGAAAGTGACCGAGCAAATAGATGCGCTTGAATCGATGGCGATAAATCCCGTCAGATATCTTGCAATGCCGAGAATACTTGCGACGACACTAATGCTTCCTGTACTGGTTATATATGCAAGTACAATCGCCATAATCGGTTCATTCATAGTAACGACTGCATTTCTCGGAGTTCCTCCTGCGGCATTTATGAGCGGATTCAAGATGAATTTCGCAGTTAAGGATGTTGTAGCGGGAGCGATAAAATCCGTATTTTTCGGATTATCTATATCTTCGATAGGATGTTTTTACGGATTTCAGACGACTGAGGGAGCTCAGGGTGTAGGGCTTTCGACGATTAAGTCGTTTGTTATTTCGGCGGCGATGATACTTATACTGGATGCTCTGCTGTGGAATTTTTTGATAGGGTAAATTTC
>CAYWMV010000232.1:0-4015 GCA_964459055.1 uncultured Ignavibacteriaceae bacterium
TGTCACCTGTCACTTGTCACTGTTTCGTATTCGTCACAAGTTCCTTCGCTGTCCTCATTGACGCTTCCGTAATTTTTTCACCCGAAAGCAATTTTGCAATTTCTTCGACTTTCTCTTTTTCCGTTAATTTTTTTATTTCTGCAACAGTTTCTTTTTCAACTACTGATTTTGATACTGATAAATGATTTTCTGAGTATGCCGCTATCTGCGGCAAATGTGTTATGGAAATTAACTGATGTGATTTTGCAAGCGTTTTAAGTACTTTTCCCACTTTCTCTGCAATTCTTCCGCTTATTCCTGCATCAATTTCGTCGAATACAAGAATCGGGATTTTATCTTTATTTGAAAGTGAAGATTTTATGGATAGCATTATTCTTGAGATTTCTCCGCCTGATGCAACTTTTCTGAGCGGCTGGAATTCTTCACCTTTATTTGTAATTACTAAAAATTCAATGTCATTAATACCGTTTGAATTTACTGAAACAGTTTCTCCTTTTATTTTTTCAGTGAAAAATTCATCTTCCGAATCTTTATTGTGTACTATGTTTACCCTGAAGTCGGCATTGTCCAGCCCGACATCATTGAACTGTTTCTTTACGTTTTTTTGCATAACGGATGCCGCAGTTTTGCGATGTTCTGATAGTCTTAAGGCGGACAAAAATAATTTTTTCTTTTCTTCTTTTATGTTTTTTTCAATTTTTTCAATTTCAAAATCAAAATTTTCTACCTGTGATAATTCTTTTGTGAGTTCATCCGCCTTTGACAGCAGTTCATTTACGGATAATCTGTATTTCTTTTTCAAAAACTGAAGTTGTCCCGCTCTCTCTCTCAGTGATTCAATGTGTGCAGGGTCAAAATTTATATTGTTAATATATTCGGAAAAATTTCTTTCAATCTCTCTTAAAGAAATCAGAATGTTTTCTAATTCTTTTATATCATTTTCAAAAGTCTTGTCATATACCGATATTTTTCTTACTTCTTTAATTATCTGATTTATTCCGGATAAAATATTGTTTTCTTTTCCTGATAGAATATTTATGCTGTTATCTATAGCAAGACTAATGTTTTCGGTGTTTTCCAGCCTGTTGAGAATTTCTTCTATTTCCGTATCTTCGTTTAATTTTGGATTAACATTGTTAATTTCACGTAACTGAAATTCAATGAAACCTTTTTTCTCTGTTATATCATTTCTTTTTTTGATCAGATTCAGATATTCATTAACAAGTTTTTTATAGTCGTTAAATTTAGTCTCAAATTCATCGTAAATATTTTTTTCCGTGATGAATTCATCCAGAATTCCGGTGTGATTTTCTTTTTTAAGCAGCGACTGGTGTTCGTTCTGTGAATGTATATCTATTATTAACTCTCCGAATTCCTTTAATATCGAAATTGTTACAGGTGTGTCGTTTATAAAATTCCTGCTTATTCCTTTTTTCTGAAGTTCCCTCCTCACTATTACCGTATTATCATAGCCGGTTAAATCATTATTTTTTAAATATAATTCAACATTTTTATTATTCCTGAAGTTAAAATACCCTTCAACTATTAACTTGTCTTTATCTTCTTTTACTATTGAATAATCAGCTCTCTCACCGAGTATCAGGGATAAAGCATCGAGTATAATTGACTTCCCTGCTCCGGTTTCTCCGGTTAATATATTCAATCCTCCTGAAAATTCAATCTCTGATTCCTTTATTATCAGATAATTCTTTATGTATAATTTTTCAATCATATAAAATTATTAAACTGTTTACTTATATATTATATATATAAAAATATAATAGAAATAATAGTAATGTTAAAACTGTTAAAAAATACAAAAACAAACCCTAATATTGAAGTAATTTATAAATTATAATAATCACTTAAAGTTAATTCAAGGTTAATTAATTAAAGGGTTGTTAACACTTTTAACAAAATAATTATAGTATAAAAAAAAATGTTAATAACACGTAAGTTATCAACAAATTTAATTGAATTTTTAACAATTAATTTAAAGTGTATTAATTTGTTCTTTGATATCTTTTATCTGATTCTGAAGGTTAGAGTCTTTTTTTAGAATCTGCCTTATTGTATTGTGGGAGTATAAAACTGTAGCGTGGTCTTTTCCTCCGAAATTCAGTCCTATTGATTCGAGTGTAAGATTTGTCATTTCTTTTGCAAGGTACATTGCCACCTGTCTTGCAAATGCTACTTCTTTTGTGCGCTTTTTTGATAGTATTCCGTTTTCGGATACATTGTAATATTGTGCAACCGTGTAAATAATGTTCTCTATTGAAATATTTTTCTGTCTTCTTGATGTTCCGACCGTTCTGACTATCGTTTTTTCCGCTATGTCAATGTCAATTTTGTTTTTGAAAAGAAACTTGCTTTCCGTAAGTATTCCTGATATGCAGCTCTCTATAGTCCTGATGCTGTCCTTTACATTTGATGCTATGTAGTGAATAACGTCTTCAGGAAATACAGCATCAAGTTCTTCGAGTTTTTTCTTTATGATTGCCACTCTCATTTCCCAGCTCGGCGGCTGTATGTCGGCAATCATTCCGCATTTGAATCTTGATACTAACCTCTCCTCAATATCTTTAATTTGCGATATCGGTTTATCACAGGAAAATATTATGTGCTTCCTGTTATTGTATAGAGTGTTGAAAATCTGATATATGAAGTCCTGTGTTCCCTGCTTTCCCGCTAAGTTCTGAACGTCGTCAAGTATAAGTACGTCAAGCGATTTATAAAATGCATCCAGTTTCTTTGTTCCGAGCACACCGCTTGAAAAATCAACCCTGTCCTTTGCTATGCTTGATGTAAATTGCGTCGTAAAGTCCGGAGCAGTGGTGTAATATACCCTTTTATCAGGATAATTTTTTACTATTTCGTTTCCGATTGACTGTATAAGGTGTGTCTTTCCTATTCCTACTCCGCCGTATATGAAAAATGGATTGTATAAATTTCCGGGATTTTGTGTAATCGCATAGGCAACCGCAACGGCAAGTTCGTTGCTTTCGCCTCTTACGAAATTTTCAAAGTAAAATTTGGAATATAAATTGCTGTTGAAAGGCTCTGTAAATTCCCTGTCCTTTATGTTAATTTTGTTTTCGGGCTTCGTGTATGGTTTCTGAATGTCGTGTACAGCCGGACTTGCAGCCTTAACCGCTTCCTCGGCAGCCGGCTCTTCTACTTCGTATATAAGTCTTCCGTCTTCTCCAAGCAGACCGCTGTCTATAATTTTTCCTATCTGTGTGTTGAAACGCCTCTCAATAATGGAATAGTAATCCTTGCTGGGAACAAGCAGCGTAAGCGTGTTATTTTCGTATGCCTTGGGTTTAAGTATGGAAAACCAGGTCTCAATTTCCATTTCTTTTAATGACTGAGCAAGTAAATCCAGAAATTTCTTCCAGATATCGGTTGCTTCGGGAGAAACTGCTGCTTCGTTTTTTACGTCTTTGTTTTGGAATTCGGAAGTTGTAGAGATTTTAATCACGCTAACGGGCTTTAATATTTATTAACATTTACATTTCACTTAAAAAATAACTTTAAATACCGGGTTTTTTACAGGTGAAATTTCTGCCTGTTGTCAACAGGTTCTTAACAGTAAAACACTTTCTTAAACTTATAAGAAAACAATACTTTATCAGGCTTTACCGTGTTTATTTAACACCTGATGTTAATAAGTTACCGTATAATTTTTAATTTTAGAAAAAAAATGAAACGACGATAAATTTTATTAACAAATTATTAACAAAAAAAACTGTAAAAAAAGAACTCTATAATATTATAAAATCTATTTCTATTTGTCAAGTATAATGAAAGTGTATTAAAATTTTTTATCACTTCATTGACGCCATAAATATATTTAAAAAGAAAATCAAATCAAACTCAAAATTATTCTTAAACTTCCAAAAGTCCTTAAAATTATATAAGTCCTAACCTGGAACAACCCTTTTACTCTTTGTTATTTTAGTAGCGTACTTTGCGCCTTTGCGGTTATATTTTTTCTTTGCGCCTTTGCGGTTAA
>CAYWMV010000233.1:0-4013 GCA_964459055.1 uncultured Ignavibacteriaceae bacterium
TTATATTTTCTTCAAATACTCCGTGTGTTGAAGGATAAGTTACCATCAAAGCGGATAAATTAGAAGAATTATCTTCTGCTTTTTTCTTTAAATCATTAATATCAATATTTCCATTCGAATCACAACCGACAACCATAACTTTCATACCTGCCATAACAGCGCTCGCAGGATTTGTCCCATGAGCAGAAGACGGGATTAAAACTATATCTCTGTGCCCCTGATTATTATGGATGTGATATTTTCGAATTATCATTAACCCGGTATATTCACCCTGTGCACCTGAATTCGGCTGGAAAGTAATTCCGGCAAATCCGGTTATTTCACACAACTGTTTTCCAAGAGTTTCAATCATCTCTTTATATCCTAAGGTCTGGTCTTCGGGGGCAAACGGATGAATTTCTGTCAATTCAGGGTGTGATATAGAATACATCTCTGCCGAAGCATTTAATTTCATCGTACACGAACCAAGAGGAATCATCGAACCGGTAAGGGACAAATCCTTATTCTCTAATGATTTGACATAACGTACGAATTCGGTTTCAGAATAATAGGAGTTAAAAACTTTATGAGTAAGGAAAAGTGATTTTCTCTGAAACTCCTCAGGTATAGTATTTTTAATACTAAAATATTTGCTATTTAATACTTTAAGTTCTATAGCCTTATTATTTATAATATAATATAGTTGAGCTATATCATCTAAAGTAGTAGTTTCATTAATTGATATACCAATTTTGTTATCCTCATACATTAAATTCACATCATTTTCAAGTGCTCTTTTCTTAATCTCTGTCTGTTCCGGCAGATTTATCTCAACGAATAAAGTATCAAAAAATATTTCGTTAATAATTTTAAGATTTTCCTCTTTAAGAAGTTCAAACAAAGTATTAGTAAGTTTGTTAATTCTTGAAGCAATTGCAGTAAGTCCGCAGGGACCGTGATAAACGGCATACATACCTGCCATAATTGCAAGTAATACCTGTGCAGTACAGATATTGCTTGTAGCTTTTTCTCTTTTAATATGCTGTTCTCTTGTCTGGAGAGCCATTCTATATGCTTTATTTCCGGATTTATCCACAGATATACCTATAATTCTGCCCGGAATAAATCTCTTGAATTCATCTTTTGTAGCAAAGTATGCGGCATGCGGACCTCCGAACATCATTGGTACTCCAAATCTCTGTGTATTTCCGACCGCGATATCTGCTCCGAATTCACCTGGAGGAGTAAGCAGCACGAGAGACATTATATCAGATGCAACGATTGTATGAGCATCAAGACTGTGCGCTTTTTCAAACAGAGATGTGAAATCAAATATCTCGCCATTTACATCCGGATACTGTACAAAAACAGCGAAAACATTATTATTTAATTCGAATTTTTCCGGATCTTCAACAACTACTTTAATTTTCATCGGTTCAGCTCTCGTCAATATCACATCAATAGTATGCTTAAATGACTTTGCAGAAACCAGAATCGTATCCGACTGTTTATTTTTTCTGATTGCATAGCACATCAGCATTGCTTCGGCTGCGGCTGTGCCTTCGTCGAGCAGCGATGCATTAGTGACCGGTAAACCGGTCAGATCAGTAACAACAGTTTGGAAATTGAGCAGAGCTTCCAGTCTCCCCTGGGATATTTCTGCCTGATAAGGAGTGTACTGCGTGTACCATCCGGGATTTTCAAGGATATTCCTTTGAATCACTTTAGGAAGAATCACAGGATGATATCCCGAACCTATATAAGATTTAAAAATTTTGTTTTTGGAAATTATTTCTTTAAATCTTTTCTGAAATTCATATTCATTAAGAGCATCAGGAAGATTCAATTCTTCCGGCATTCTGATATTTTCAGGAATAGTTTCCTGTATCAACCGGTCTAAAGAATTCACACCAATCTCCTTAAGCATATCGTTAATTTCGGCTTCACCCGGACCGATATGCCTGTCAATAAATTTATCAAAAAACTGGAATTTTTCCATAAGAGGTTAGATTATATTATTAAATACATTCAATAATATAAAATTATTTTACCGTAAACTAAACGCAAAAATATTTCTATTTTTTCAATTATTTATGACAGAATAAGCAGCATCAAACATTTTTACTCAAAACCTCAAATTTCAGAAAATCCGGTAATATAATTTCAAGTATGATAAAATCAAGAAAATTTAAAATAAGTTTTATCTTTTAAGTAAATGCTTTAATAATTATATTTAAAGTTTATATATTTGCAAAATGAACATACTGAAGAAACCCGCCGGGACACTTGATATTTTACCGGAGGAAGCAATCAAAAGACAGTTTTTAGAAAGCAGGATACGGAGTATATTTGATATATATAATTATTCCGAAATCAGAACTCCCTCATTCGAAAAAACAGAACTTTTCAAGAGAGGAATCGGGGCTGACACGGATATCGTATCAAAAGAAATGTATTCATTCAGCAAAGATGAATATACATTAAAACCCGAGATGACAGCACCTGTCATTAGGTCTTACATTGAGAACAGTTTATTCAACAGAAGCGGAATACAGAAACTTTACTACATCGCAAATATGTACCGTCACGAGAGACCTCAAGCAGGCCGATACAGGGAATTCACTCAATTTGGTGCGGAAGCGATAGGAAGTTCTCATTACACAATTGATGCGGAAATGATAGCATTAAGCGTGAAAATTACAGAATCATTCGGAATAAAAAATGTTTCAACAAAATTAAATACGATTGGAACATTGAAAGAAAGAAGCATTTATATAAAGGAGTTAAGGAATTATCTTACAAAATTCAAAAATGAACTTTCAGAGACAAGCAGAATGAGGCTTGAAAAAAATCCACTCAGAATATTAGATACAAAAGACTCGGCAGAAATAAAAATACTTGGGGAGGCACCCGTTTTATATGATTACCTTGAGAATGATACAAAAAGGAATTTTGAAAGTGTATTATCCGGACTTGACATACTTGGCATTAAATACACAACAGATTACAGATTAGTTCGCGGATTTGATTACTACACCTCAACGACTTTCGAAGTGATATCAGAGGATTTGGGAGCTCAGAATGCAATTTTAGGCGGAGGAAGATATGATAATTTAACGGAGCAACTGGGAGGAAAGCCGTCTCCTGCAATAGGTTTTGCATGCGGACTTGAAAGACTGATGATTATACTGGAAAAGAACAATTTTAAATATCCCGAAATTAAGAACATTAAAGTATACATCTCCCCTCTCGGTGAGAATGCCGTAATGGAATCAATGAAAATACTTTTTAAATTAAGAGAAGAAGGGATAAAATGTGACATGGACTTTCTTTCCAGAAGTTTAAAATCTCAGTTGAAGGAGGCGAATAAGTCAGGAGCAGATTACACTGTAATTGTCGGAGAGGAAGAACTTGGTAAGGGAACAGTAAAAATTAAAAATATGAAAGACAGCACTGAAACAGAAATTATTACAGAAGAATTAATTATAAATTCCAAAAATATATTCCGATGAGAACGAAGCAAGTAAGACCAGATAAATTGGAATTCGAATATGAATTACATTTAAGTTACGAGAAAGACCTGGAGCAAGAAAGCAATTATGTTTTATTTAATTTCCGGACAACCAAAATCTTCGAGCATTTCATATACAAAATTAACGCTTCACAGAAAGTTGATATGCTGAAAAAAGAAATAATATTTAACATAGAAGGATTATCGGCTCCGGTTCTTGACTTATCTCATTCCGGACATTCAAATTATGTTTTCAAACTTTATGATTTTAAAAACAGCACTTATATCGTGAAGATATTAAAGAACGGTAAATCACCTCACACGTATCAACTTAGGTTTTCAAAAAAGGACATAAAAATTATAAAGAAACCACAGAAAAGTTTTATTAAATTTATTATTCAACCGACATAGAATATGCACCCAAAATTATTTGATATAGGACCGATACCCGTATATAGTTATGGATTAATGCTTGGTCTGGCATTTTTGCTGGGCAGTTACCTGTTTACGCTTGAACTCAGAA
>CAYWMV010000234.1:0-4006 GCA_964459055.1 uncultured Ignavibacteriaceae bacterium
TGAAAAAAAACATGCGATATGTTTTTTTGCTCTTGTTATTTAATACAGTACCTTTTGACTGCGATAGGGTGGGCGATTAAGGATTCGAACCTCAGACCCCTTCGGTGTAAACGAAGTGCTCTAACCAACTGAGCTAATCGCCCAAAGAATTACAAAATTATGCTAAATATTACTTTTTTTCAATGTATTACTGGTCTCTGAACTCCTTGTCTATTACCGTAATTTCACCCGGATATGTAATCGGTCCTAAAAATGTTTCGACTGTCGGAACAACTTTCAGTGCCAGACGCGATGCCGAACCGCCCTGCCCGCCTATTGCTAAGGCAAGATTTACTATATCTTCGTATCCCTTATCATTGAAAAATTTGAATAAATCCAGAGATATCCCGACCGGTATCGTCGTTTCCTGTCCGACTCCCGGTACGTTTATGTTCTGAACGGCGCCGTTTATCGTTTCCTTGTTGTCAATTAATAATCTCCAGTCAAGATTTTTTATTAATGCGGATGATTCTTTTGTTCCGCCTGTTCCGTCATTCGGGTTTTTTGCAAGTACATTTAATGTGAATGCAGTGGGCATTTCCTTCTTAGCAAATGCAGATGTTAATTTTAATATGTCCAGTGCGCTGATGTTGTTTATGCTTGATATGTTTGCTATGTTAACGCCTGCAAGATTGAATCCCTGAACTGAACCGAGTTTGAATTTTAATCTCTGGGCATTTGTGAAAGCATTGTAAACCGAACAACTCCCCAATAGTACCGCTATTAAGAGGACCGTGATTAGTACTGTAATTTTTTTCATTGTGGTTTTGTTTTATTTGTTGAATTAAATTTTAAAAATCTTTTATGTATTCTGAAATATCCGAAATATATCACAAACTTTTTCCGCTAAATCCTGCTAAAGTTAAATTTATTGAATATTTTGCTAAATATAAAGGAAGTATTATTGACGCAGGATGCGCCTCGGGCGAACTGTCAGTTAAACTTGCAAAAAAAGGCTATAATGTGATTGGAGTTGACCTCGACAGCGAAATGATTGATATCGCAAAATCAAATTCGGAGAATTTGAAAAATCTTTCATTCCGCAGCGGCAGTATCTCAAACCTGTCGGAAATAGTTCCGGAAAATAATTTCGATATGATTCTTTGCTGGGGAAATACAATTCCGCATCTCAAAAATGATGAGGAAATTAAAAAATTTATTCACGCTTCCTATGATAAATTAATACAAAACGGAGTTATTTCAATTCAACTTCTGAACCACGGGAAAATATTGAAAGAGGGGATTATGAACCTGCCCGTAAAGGAAACCGCTGAATACATATTTAAAAGAGAATTTGAATTTCCCGGACCGGATGTCATAAAATTTAATGCGAAAATCATTTTAAAAGATACCGGAAGAGTTATAAATGACTTCTCCGTCCACAAAGTTATTAAACATAATGACTTGCATAAACACCTTTCTGATGCAGGCTTTAAAAATATTATTTCCTATTCCGATTTCGACTTCAAAGAATTCACCGCAAACGAAATCTCCTTCATCATAAACGCCTCCAAATAATCATACTATACAACCCCGAAGGGGTGACACTTTTATAGCATTAGAATTCCTACACCCCGAAACCCCGAAGGGGTGACATATTTATAGCATTAGAATTCCCACACCCCAAAACCCCGGAGGGGTGACATATTTATAGCATTAGAATTCCAACACCCCAAAACCCCGAAGGGGTGACATACTTATTGCATTAGAATTTCCATCCCAAAAAACCCCGAAGGGGTGACATATTTATAGCATTAGAATTCCCATCCCAAAAAACCCCGAAGGGGTGACACATATCTTTACCACCTCAACCATTCTCACAAATGCTCCAGCATTCTCCTTGTCAATTCGTTCTGAACATTACCCGTATTCACCGCCGAAGCCGGCTCAAAAACCATCACGAAGGTTTCTTCTTCGGCACTCGAACGGTGCTCGATTCCCTTCGGTACAATTAAAAATTCGTTTTCGTTTACCTCGATTTCCCTCTCCCCGCGGAATTGCATTTTAAACTTACCTTTGATTACAAAAAACAGTTCGTCTTCTTTTTCGTGTAAATGCCAGATGAAATCGCCCTGAAACTTAACCAGTTTTACATGCTGCCCGTTTAATTCTCCCACTATCTTCGGGTCCCAGTGGTCCGAAAATAAATCGAATTTTTCTAAAACATTTACTTTCTCCATAAATGTGTTTTTAATTTCCTGAAAATACAAATTATTTTCGAATTTATTAATATAAATTCTCCTAACCCGTATTTTAGAAATATCAAAATTCTCATAACACTCAAGACTAATCGGTTCAATCAATCAACCATCCATTCAAACAACTGATTTTTCATTGCGACTTTGCCTCACTGCGACTTTGCGTGAAATATTTTTTTACTCCACTGCGGGAGATATTATTTTTCTCTCATTCCCTTGTATTTTTGTATTAGTCTCTTGAAAATAAATATTGTTTGAAATGAGTATCTAAATTAATTTTAAATAATGTTTTGAATTTTTATGGATAACTCTTATTATTTTATATATTTTATATGTAATGGACCGATAAAATTTCTTTTAATTAGTTTTTCAAATAAAAATCCTTTATCCGAATCTAAAATAAATTCTTTTGAATCAGTTTCGAAATTAATTTCTGAATTATCATCTTTAATATAACCTATATTAAAATAATAACTATAAAATATAATGTCAGACAAATAGTATAATGAAGATAATATTTGGTAGCCACATTTTAAATTGTAAGTTTTTCCTGTTAATAATATTTTTAAAATATATTTGTAGTATGAAAGCCCTTTAATTTTTCTAAGAAATATAATGTTATATGTTTCTAAATTATGCATCCAATTTCCTCCAAATTCTAATATAGAAAAACATTTTATTGTATCTACTTGATAAGAGCAAAATATATTTCCGCTTGAATTATCGTCTAAAACAAAAATATTAAAATTATTCTTGTTTTCCACAATGTATGTTATCACTAACGTATCATTTAAATTATATTCTTTATCCATATAGGAAGTTTGGAATATAATATTATCTTGTTCTATGGTAAAAATTTTTATCGCTGTATCTTGTGCTGCAATTTTAGATAATACTAAAAATATTATGATAAATAAAAAGTTTATTTTCATCATTAATCGTTTAATTTATATTTAATATCACTTAATCTCATAAAACTTAGGAGGCTCTATATTAAATTTCAACTGATATTTACTCAATATCAAATATAATTTTTAGGTTTTTTAAAAAATATTAAACATTGTAAAAAATTATATTTAATTACTCTTATATAAAACACAAGGATTCCACTTTGCTTTCTTGAAACTATATTTTGAAAACTCGATATCATCTATTGGAATAAAATAATATTTTTCACTAATTGGAAAAAGTACTTTAATGAAACCTAAATGCTCATAAATATTATTACCATTTTCATCTTCTCCTTTATGGTAAAAAGATTTATATCTTAAAACTGCAGTCGAAAATGAACATTTAAATATAAAATATCCAATAGAGTCAATATCATTATTATTTAGAAATACCACAGAGGAATCGTCAAATATATTCGTATGTTTATTTTGAAGGGATATATTATAGTAAAATTTCCCAGTACTATCATAATTTTCAAATTTGAAAAATAATTTTTTGAAATTTTTAAATTCATTTGAATTCCAGAGATTAATATATTTTAAGGTATATTCATTAGTATCTAATATTGCTTCTCCAATATCCTGTGTCGCATACATATAATAGAAAAAATAATTTGACATATAATAATAATCTTTTTTATCAGGATTAAAATTGCATAAGTTATTAAGCCAATATGATTCCACCATTAGAAATTCGCTTGAGTATTTCGGCTCTCTCAGATTTTGCTTAAAACGATTAAATTTATAAATTAAGTATCCTTCGAAAACTGTCGAGTCATTATCAATGAGGATAATATTTGAATCCAAATCATAATATAT
>CAYWMV010000235.1:0-3963 GCA_964459055.1 uncultured Ignavibacteriaceae bacterium
AGACCTTCTGCATAAACAAAACCGCGGCTGTTATATGCTTCTGCATCATTCTGATTAATCTCAACTGATACTGATAAATCTGAAATAGCTTTTTAATATTCCATTTTAATGCAATAAACAGTACCGCGGTTGTAAGATCCTTTTTATTATTCTGCCCGACAGTGTTTTTTTTCGGAAAACTTATTTGTTTTTTTAAAAAAAATGTAAAATAGAAAAATTAGTTAAATACCATATAAACGAGTTAAGATTCAATATTGAATATTGTCCAAAGATACAGGTAAACAGCACAGTAAAATAAAACTGTTCGCAATCCTGATTTAAAAAACTCATCCGATGAGCATCGCTGCGACGAGTCATCGGATGAGAAAGGACTTTACACCGGTTACTTCACCACTAACATCTTTTTCACGTCTGTAAAGTCACCTGCCGTAAACTTGTAAAAATAAATTCCGCTTGTAAGTTCTGTAGCATTAAAATCCACTCTGTATGAACCTGCAGTTTTGACTTCATTAATTATTGTTGCCACTTTTCTTCCAAGAACATCATATACTTGAAGATTAACAAGACCGTTTATCGGAATATCAAACTTAATACTTGTCAACGGATTGAAAGGATTCGGATAGTTTTGATGCAGAGCATAGTGAACGGGAATTTCCAATTCTTTAATATTAACAAGTAAACCTGTACATCCGGATGCAGCCCAGACATCATAAGGACCTGTCGGACAATAAATCGCAAAGCATGTGTCTCCACCGACGAACCTGAATCCGGGTTTTGAGCCAACAGTTCCGGACATAACCGCAATTGTATTCATTCTTCCTGAAAGTCTTGAGTTACCATTTGCTATCCTGTAATATTGAAGTGAATCAGGTGTTGCCAGTGTATTAAATGTCAGATAACTGGTTATGCTACCTCTTACACCTATAATTTCAGGCTGGTAATTTTGGGAATATGCGCTGCCTAACGGACCTCCGTATGTTGCATCGTTGAAATTACCCCAGTTTGTCGTTCTTAAATAACTGATTCTCCAGGGACTGTCATTTTGCCTGTAGGCACAAACAATTCTTCCGTTGTCATTACCGTTTGATGCAAGAACAGCATATTGTTTGTGATGAGTTGACTGATTTCCGCCTATGAACATTGCTGCTGAACGCCAGCCGTTAAGAGCAGAATTCGTTTTCCAAAAGAATAATTTTGTACTGTCACGCATATTACTATATGACACAATCAAAGAATCCGACGTGTGTCTGAAGAATGCAATGTCAGAATGCAAATCTCTTAAATTATTGTCAGCAGTATTGGCGAAAGAACCAAAATCACCCGCTAAATATGAAAATGTCGGTGTTGTTGTATAAGGATTTGTACAACGAACGATTCTTTGCGAATTATGTCTGTCCGTGGCTCTGACAGAGTCGAATGAAGCAATTAAAAATGCATAGGCGTTTGAAGGATATAAATAATTATCACTTGTTATTCTGAGACCGTAATATCTGTTGTTCACATTATCTCCGGGCCAAGACAGAGTAAAAAATGTACCCGCAAATGTCGGTGTCCTGAATATTACCCCGCCTGTTCTCCATCTGCCCGTACCTGCAGATTCTCTGTATCCATAAACTATCCAGATATATTTTTCACCGCTCGTATTTTCAATTATTTCCATATCCATCTGGTCATAATTGATTCTGTTTGTGCCGCCAAGCCAGCCTGCTCCATACCATATCCAATTTACACCGTTATTGGTTGAATAATAAAGCCTGATAGTATCCTGTGCGCTCGACGTCCTCCATGCGAGTGCTACCCATATTCTTCCAGCAGTAGTTCCTCTTTGTTCTGTAGCCGTTGCTATACCTGAAACAAGTTTTGAACCGGTATTTATGATTTCAGTGTTTCCGATGTTATCCTGTATGAAGGGGGGATTCTGGAACTTTGCTTCAATTACACCACTTCCTGTCGGAATTATTCCCGGGGCTCTTTCAATCTGAGGATTGAGTTCGTCAATTCTTTTTTCCAGTTCCATACATTTGATTTTCTGACTCGGGTCGTTCAGGCTTCGGAGCCTTTGAATCTCGTTTAACAGGTCAATTTCTTCCTGTGTCGGAGTTCTTTCTTCCGGCATTTGTGACATATCATTCGGGTACTGAGTATTGTTGCTTTTCCAGATTATGTTATTTTTGTAAACCGATTCCTGCTGTGAATATGATGCTCCGAATGATATATAAATAAATATTACAATAAGCAGAAAAATAAAAGTTGTTTTCATAATTCTTTTTCATTTAAATTTACAATTTTGTTAATTTAATTATTTTTAAATTCATTTTGAACTAATCAGAACTATACATAATACAGTTCTATCTGAAATTAGATTTTTATCCTGAGCATCCTCCTTTCCATAATTCCAACTTATGTTATTATTAAGTTTTATTTTAGATTTATAAAATATTAAATTAATATTCACTTAACCTCCTTTCTTTGATATTAAATTAATAACAAAGTATAAACTCTTACGTGGACTTGCCGTTGATTAATAAATTTATTAGTTGTGACTCTTAAGTCTATGCCTGTATTAGCAGACGAAATAATTTTATATATCAAATATATCAAATTCATTTTTGAACCTCACCGGGGATTTAATGAAATACTGTAAAACAAACAAGAGAAAGTAAAGATTAATTCTTTCATTTATCTGAGTTTAAATTTTTGTTTTCTATAAATAGATAAATCATTAATTTCTCATTTACTTTTTATGTCCTTAACGATACAAGCGTATCTTAATACTACTACAAAATCCTGTCCAAAACATTATCACAACACATCCGCTCCTTAATTATTATTCTCCACGACAATGGTTTTTTTCGGAAAAATTTTTGATTTTTTTTTAATCAAACTATTTTACGCATTAGTAGATTCGTTTTCATTTAATAGTAAAAAACTGCAGAATAATTTTTCGCGATAATTGCAGGACAGTCTTCTCCCGGCGAGTCGGGATCGATGATTATGATACGAAAGTCACTTTACAATAAATCGGAGTTTATCCCGATATTTCGCGAAAAGTAAAGCGTACCGAGAATTTTGATTAAGTGAAAGTATGTCATGTTAATTAAGTTTATTAAATTTCAAAGTATGTAGGACAATCTTCCAGACTGTCGCTCAAGTCTGAAGGATTTGACAGATCTCCTCATCCGATGAACAAGTTCATCGGATGAGAAACAAACACCGACGAATAGGTATTGAAGGCTGACCTACCGAAAATATTGACACTGACTCGTTAAAAATGACAGTCCGGAAGATTGTTCTACCGAAATATTTTGGTTTTTCGTAATTTTATTTTATGTTGTTTTTTCAAGGGATTTATTTTACTTTATTGTCAAAAAAATCAGGAGGTGTGATGAAGAAAATAATATTTTCTTTTTATTTGATTTTGATGCTGTCCTTAGCATCAGAATATACTTTTCCCCAATGGATAATTCAGAATAGTAATACAGTTTCATATCTGTATGCGGTATATTTTACGGATGTAAATACGGGGTATGTTGTCGGTCAGGCAGGCACCGCATTAAAGACAACTAACGGCGGAAACAACTGGACTGCTATGCTGTCCGGAACAACGGGATATCTTTACACCGTGTTTTTTATTGACGCAAATACAGGCTGGACAGCAGGGCAAAGCGGGGCAATACGAAAGACAACAAATGCAGGAACAAACTGGACTTCGCAGGTAAGCGGATATCCTTCGAATTATTTATATTCGGTTTTCTTTACGGATGTTAATACAGGATATATATCGGGAAGCGGAGGATTGATTCTTAAAACAACTAACAGTGGCGATAACTGGCTGTCAATGCCGTCACCTGTTACGAACACACTTAGTTGTATCTATTTTCCGCCGTCTTCAACTTCCATGACAGGATATATTTCGGGAGGAAGCGGTTCTGCAGGTACGGTATTGAAAACTTCCAATGCAGG
>CAYWMV010000236.1:0-3948 GCA_964459055.1 uncultured Ignavibacteriaceae bacterium
ATGTGGACTCATTATGAATAGTCGAAAATCAGATTTTCAATCTTTCAATTATTCTGTTAATTCTGTTTATCGTTTTTTCTTTCCCTATTATCGAAACAATATCTAAAATTCCGGGACCGCCTCCGACACCTGAAACTGCAAGCCGGAGCGGATTTATAATGTTTCCTTTGCTGACATTCATTTCCGTTACTGTTTCAAGAAGTGCAATTTCGAAATCTCCTTTTGACGGATTATTAATAGAGGAAATTTTTTCGGCAAATTTTTTCAGAATATCCGGCGATTGCGGTTTCCATCCTTTCTTAATTGCTGATTCCTCGTATGTTTCCGGTTCTTCGAAAAAATAAAATCCCTTTTCGTAAAGTTCCTTAACGAATGATACTCTCTCCCGCATTGCAGAAATAACCGGTTTCAGATATTCATCGGAAAATTCAAGTCCTGAGTATTTTGATTCCTTAAGTTCATCCCGAAGCATTATAACAAGTTCTTCATCGGATTTTTTCCTTAAATGCTCTGCGTTCAGCCAGTTAAGTTTTTCTATATCAAATATCGCCCCTGTTTTATGAACTCTGTCTAATGAAAACGCAGGTATTAATTCGTCATAGCAATAAAATTCTTTGTCATCTCCTGCGGACCAGCCGAGAAGTGCAATGAAATTAATAATTGCTTCCTTGAGATATCCTTTCTTCTTGTAGTCTTCCACTGCAACGTCTCCCTGACGTTTGCTTAATTTCGAACGGTCAGGGTTCAGAAGCAGAGGCAGATGCGCAAATACGGGTTTTTCCCACTCGAATGCTTCATAAAGCAGTATATGCTTCGGTGTTGACGGCAGCCATTCTTCTCCCCGGATTACGTGAGTAACTTTCATTAAGTAATCGTCAATTACATTTGCAAGATGATATGTGGGATAACCGTCGGATTTAACTAATATCTGGTCATCAATCAGTTCGCCCGAAAATTCAACTTCTCCGCGGATGTAATCGCAAAATTTTATTTTTTCCTCCGGGTTAACATTCAGTCTTATTACATAAGGAATTCCGTCCGTTAGTTTCCTGTTTATTTCATCTTCGGATAAATTCAGGCAGTGCTTGTCATATTTTGTCTGATTTAATTTTTGTTTCTGCTGCTCTTCCCGAAGTGTTTTCAGCCTTTCCGGAGTGCAGAAACAGTGATATGCTTTTTTCTTCCGTAATAGTATATCCGAATGTTCTTTATATATATGCAATCTTTCGGATTGAAAGTAAGGTCCGTAATTACCGTCTTTGTGTGGTCCCTCATCGTAATCAAGTCCTGCCCATTCAAGTGTCTTAATCAGATTCTCAACCGTTCCTTCAATATAACGGGCTCTGTCCGTGTCTTCTATTCTCAATATGAATTCACCGCCGTTGTGACGTGCAAATAAATAGTTATATAATGCAGTCCGTAAATTACCTATGTGAATGTAACCGGTAGGGGAAGGTGCATATCTGACTCTGATTTTATTTGTATTGGACATTTTTATTTCTAATTTTTATTAATATACTTATATCGATGGAGAAATTAAATTTAATTTCTACTACTATAACCCTGCATTAAAAAGGTTTCCCACACCGGAGATTAAAAACCGTAAATCGAAATTATTCCTTCGGTTCAGAAGCTCCGGAGACTATATGAAAATAGAATGTCAGGCAGTAAAAAACCGAAAAAACCTTCCCGAGCCGGAGAGACTGTGTAAAAACCTCCTGATTGTCATTCCTGCGAAAGCAGAAATCCCAAAAAAACTCGAAAAACAATGAATTCCTTGCGATCAAATCAGGACGGGAATGACAAGAGTCTTAACCTTCGGTTTTTACACAGTCTCAGGAGCCTGGGAAGGAGTATTCTCGGATTTTCACACAGATTTTTCTCCACTGGCACCTTACGTTAAATCCGTAAATTTTGGATTTTTATTCTCCGTAATAATGTTTAAAATTGTATAACAGAATCTTAAAATATGACAAGATTAACGGAATTCGAAAAAGGAGCAGAGATTAAAATTAAAAAAATAAGTGCAGGTAAAAGAGCAACATTGAATCTTATGAATATGGGAATCTTAACCGGAAATACCGTGAAGATACTGCGTGTATCCAAGTTGGGAGGTCCCGTTGTTATTAATCATAATGATACTGAAATTGCGCTTGGTAACGGACTCGCACGGAAAATTTACGGGGATATAATCTGAATGAATTTTGTTCTTGTCGGTCAGCCTAACTGCGGGAAAAGCACGATATTTAATTATGTAGTAGGTTATAAGTCTGTTGCCTCTAATTTCCCGGGAATAACAGTAGAATTTACAAAAGGGGAACTCGAAATTAAAGACACGAAAGTCAACGTAATAGACCTCCCTGGTACTTATTCACTTCAGACCTCGGATGAAGCGGAATCACTAACGGTGAAGTTTTTACTCGAACTTGACAAAAACGGCTCTTCAAATATTATAATAAATATAATCGATTCATCCGTTCTTTCGAGAAGTCTGGAATTAACTCTGCAACTGCTTGAATTAAAGAAACCTATGATTGTTGTACTGAATATGACTGACGAAGCGGAGAAAAAAGGAATCAAAATTGACGAAAAAAAACTAAGTTCGGTTCTTGGTGTTCCTGTCGTGAAAACAATCGGAAGAAAGGGAACGGGAGTTTATGAATTGTTTGATACGGCATTTGAATATATAAACAAAAAGCCTGTAAACAAAAATATTTCATATTCTGCTATTATAGAAAAAACGATTAGATTAATTTCTGAAGAGTTTTTTGCAAACAATATTGATGAAAATCAAAACTACAGATTCCTGTGCATTAAAATGTTCGAAAAAGATAAAGCGGTAAAAGAATACCTTAAATCGAATTTAAACGGAAAATCTTATGATAAGGTTAAAGAATATGTTGATACAATGGAGAAAATGCTCGAGGCAGGTTCTGATCACTTGATTTCCTCTGCAAGGCACAGCACTTCGGTTGATATATTCGAGGAAGTTGCTACCGTTGGCAGCCGTGATAAAAAAGATTTCCGCGATAAGATTGACGATGTTTTCATGCATCCTCTTTTTGGATATATCTCGCTCGCTGTTATTTTATATGCCTCTTTCTGGATTATTTTCAGAATAGGAAATTTCCTCGAGCCGATTTTTATTGATAATATTGATAGTCTGACAGAATATACCGCCGGCTTTTTCGGAGAAGGAACTTTCTGGGCTTCGGTTTTTAACGGGATAATTACAGGATTCGGCGGCGGACTCGGAATTGTAATACCTTACCTGCTGCCTTTTTTCATTCTTCTTTCTTTCCTCGAAGATTCAGGTTATCTCGCCCGTATTGCATATCTTACTGATAATCTTATGCACCGGATTGGTTTGCACGGACTCTCGATAGTTCCTATGATTTTCGGATACGGATGTACCGTTCCTGCAATCCTTGCAACGAGAATAATGAAATCACCGAGAGATAAATTTCTTACGGCAACTCTCACGACTCTTGTGCCGTGCTCGGCAAGAATGACCGTCATATTTGGTCTTGTGGGATTCTTCATATCCGTGAAAGCAGCGGTTATGATATACATTATTAATGTTATAGTAATCGGATTGCTTGGTAAGTTAATTTCAAAGGTGCTTCCCGAGGTCAGTCCCGGCTTGCTTATGGAAATTCCCAAGTATCATTTGCCTTCCCCGAAATCCGTTTTAAATAAAACCTGGTTCCGCCTCAAAGAGTTTGTTTATGTTGCTCTGCCTTTGCTTATTGTCGGAAGTATCATTCTTGAAGTAATTAATCATTTTGAATGGGCTGACTCAATAAATAATTTTCTTGCCCCCTTTACTAATGGTTTGCTTGGAATGCCCGCGGCTGTTGGTGTTACGCTTCTTTTCGGAATAATGCGGAAGGAACTTGCTTTGATTCTGCTTTTTTCCGCTCTGGGTACCTATAATGTTCTTGAAGT
>CAYWMV010000237.1:0-3946 GCA_964459055.1 uncultured Ignavibacteriaceae bacterium
GAGCGGGTGACACCTAAACAACACCGATTTAATAAATATATCACCCCTCCGGGGTTAAAGATTTTCCAAACTAATAACTACAAATATGTCACCCTCCGGGGTTATTTAATTATGCTTGTGGATTTTATAATGCGAATGTATATGCCTGTGCCTCTCCCCGTCATGCAAATGCACATGCTCGTGAATCAAATTCACTCTGTACAATAATTCCTCGTTCGCCAGAATATCCTCCGCCTTTCCCGTTGTCTCAATTTTATGACTCTCATTCATAACGCACAAAAACGGCTTCAAATCATCTATCAATCCAAGGTCGTGCGTGGATATTACTATCGTCTTCCCCGCTTCCGCTAATTCAAAAATAATATCAATCAAAATTCCCTGACTCTTTGGGTCGAGCCCCGCCGTCGGCTCGTCCATCAGCAGCACGTCCGGATTCAGAGTCAGCACCGACGCAATCGCGACTTTCTTCTTCTCGCCGCCTGAAAGTTTTGATACCGGTCTTTTCAGCAGGGGAGTAATACCAAGCAGTTCCGCCGTTGATTCCGTACGCGATGAAATTTCCGTTTTATCAAGCCCTACTTGCTTCGGACCGAATGCCAGTTCCTCATAAACATTACTGCAGAATAACTGTGCATCCGAATCCTGAAAAATCAATCCGTTTGACAAACGGAAATTTCCTGCAAATTCCGCATCCGAAAAATATTTTTCGTTCAGCAGAATATTTTTATAAAAAACATTTCCTTCTGACGGAAATATCAATCCGTTTAAAATATACAGCAGAGACGTTTTTCCGCATCCGTTCGTTCCCGCAACCGCATAAATTGATTTCTCCGGAATCTCCGCCGTAATCCCGTCAAGCCCGGTAATGTCATCCGAATATTTGTAACTCACGTTCTCCAGTTTGTATAAAATGTTTTCCATAAATTAAATTTTGTACCCCCTGCTTTTCATCGCCAGTGAAATGTTTTCGCATTTCGATTTTGAAAGTCTGAATAAATTCAAAGCCCTGTTGCCCGTAAACTCTCTGATTTCGGCGTTATCCGGCTGTGTTACCAGTCTGCTTTTCATCGCTAAATAGTAATCCTGTACCGTCCGCAGAAACGTTATCAGGTATATATGAAACATCGAAAATATCAGTACGACGCTGTAAGGTATTTTTATTTTCTGAAGTGCAAGAAGGAAATCCTCAAATGATGTTAAGTAAAAAAAGAAATATACCGAACACACGGCATTGAATACTCTCAAAGTAATTCTTGCCGTAACTTCGATTCCTTCTGCGGTTAATGAAATGTTCTGCGGTATGTAGTAAATCCATAATTGCCTCGCTTCACCGAAACCGAAAATCTTAAATATTTCTCTCCCCGGCGTAATGAAATTCAGTGCAGCGGGAAGTGATAAAAGAAATCCGAATAAAAAAACCGGAAAAAATATTTTTTTGTAAAATTTCAGCAGATACCGGAATTTATTTCCACTGTGTAAAAATAAGATTGAAAATACCGGAGT
Source organism: uncultured Ignavibacteriaceae bacterium (assembly GCA_964459055.1). Lineage (GTDB taxonomy): Bacteria > Bacteroidota > Ignavibacteria > Tepidaquicellales > Tepidaquicellaceae > Tepidaquicella. The sequence goes on from CAYWMV010000237.1 coordinate 1,504, forward strand.
AATAATCAGAATACCGGATAAAATGCAAAGATGCTGAAGATTATGTAATACTGAATTCAGAACCAGTATCGCAAGCAGTATTAAAAATTTTATTGCGGGACTGCCGTTCAGAAAAATATTTTCACGATTGTAACCGGGCGTAAGTTCAAGAAATGCATTCAGAGATTTTGCTGATTTGCTTATTACCTTATCAAATACACTTACCCGTATTTTCCCCTTTGGAGGGGATTCTCTGTCCCCCTTTGGAGGTCTTCGACTCGCCGTGGAGAGGGGTAATGGGAGGTTTTCTTCAGCCGGGGGGAGGCTCCTCAAGAATTCAGGCAGTCTTCTCTCCATCCCTGTAAGTCAATTTCATAATTAATTTAATCAGAAGATATACAAGCAGAGAACCCACTGCCGCTGAAATAAGATAAGAAATAATTATCAGCATCAAAGGTGAATCTTCGGAAAAAATATTATAATCCGGTATCAGTGAATTCCACAGCGAAGATAATTTCTCCATCCCTTTCGGAATAAAACCCGTCATCTCTTCAACCGTGTCTGTTCCCCATTCACCCCACGCATCCCCGACATTAAACAACTCCGGCAAAAACACCCCAACCGGCGTCAGTACCGCCATCACCACCAGCCCAATCACCAGTTTCTTCCTGAATTCATTCATAAAATTTAATATACTTTTTTATTTCACGCAGAGACGCAAAGACGCAGAGATTATAGTTGATTTTTATCTGCTTGTCCTTTTATTCCATTTTTCTTTGCATTCAAAATACGTAATGCTTAACTTTGCTACTTGTCACTTGCCACTTTATACTTGTCACTTTATACTTGTCACTGTATCTTCTGTGTTCCGGACGCATCCTGATTTTATTCTTAATTTTTAATTTTTAATTGAATCACGTCTTTGCGGTAATTTTTTTTTTATTCTTAATTCTTAATTTTTAATTCTTAATTGCATAAATCGTTTCCGGTTCATTCTTATAAAAATAACCCAGAATCACCATCGTCAGCAATCCCTCAATAATCCCGAACAGCAGCAGATGCTCCAGCGCCATTACCGGCAGCGCAACCTCAAGCGGATAAGGCGAATACAGCGGTGTTCCCTCCGGCGACTTCGCAATCAGCGGCTGAATCCCGAGTTGCACAGCCGTAAAAACCGCCGCTACAAAAAGCCCGGTATATCCCGCCAGAAACGCACCGAGTTTAAACCGCCAGGCTGAGTATTCCCGTCCGCTGATTAATTTAAACACCCATAAAGATACGAACGGCATCACAACTGCCATATTAAAACAGTTCGCTCCGATTGCCGTTATCCCGCCGTCGCCGAATACAAATGCCTGTATAATTAAAACGATGCTTACGGATATCACTGCCGCCCACGGACCGAGCAGTATGGCAATCAGTCCCGCACCAATGGCGTGCCCTGTCGTTCCTCCGGGAATCGGAATGTTGAACATCATAATCAGAAAGGAAAAAACCGCGGACATTGCAATATAAGGGATGTAAGTTTCCTTAACCGTTTTTTTAATTTTTCCGAGTGCAATCACCCAGAAGGGTGCGGCGGCACCGAACATCGGGATATATGTTTGCGGACTTAAATAACCGTCTGGAATATGCATAATTATATTATAAAAAAACCCGGATAAAATTTGTCCGGGTTAAATTTGCAAAAATGTAAATTTTTTTATCTTCCAAGTTGATCCAGACGATCTTTTTTCGCCATTAATTCATCTTTTGACTCTTGATGGTCCGGGTCGGGTACGATTGCTTCTGTAGGACAAGCAGGAATGCATTGCGGTTCATCATGGAATCCGACGCATTCTGTGCATTTATCCGGAGCAATGTAGGTATGGTCTGCTGAAATCGCATCATGCTCTTCTCCGCCTAATACCCACGGTACTCCTGCTTCGTATATTGCATTATTCGGGCATTCTGCTTCGCAGGCGCCGCAGGAAATGCATTCATCTGTTATCTTTACTGCCAAAATATATCTCCTTTTAAGTTTTTAAATTCTGTAGTTATACAAAATTATGCATAATTTAATAAAAACTGAATACCAAAATTGTTGTATATTTTACCGCAAAATCCACCAAAAAAACTAAGAGAAATATTAAATCTTATTCCTAAAATGTTTTCGTAATCTAACTGTTAATATTAGTGCCCTCACTGTTAAAATCTTTTGATTCTCGTCCCGACTAGAAAAATATTTTTTTATCCCGTTAGGGATTCAAAATCGGTAACACTGATTTCTTTAAAAGCTCTTTATCCCTTTAGGGATATGACATCGATTTCCTGCGGGAAAAATAATCTATGTAATCACCTTATTACCGATATGAATTCCCTACGGGAAAAATATTAATGCTATTTTAGTCAGAATTTGAAAACTAAAGGATTAATTCAAAATTCATAATTATTTTCTCTGCGTCTTTGCCTCTTTGCGACTTCG
>CAYWMV010000238.1:0-3941 GCA_964459055.1 uncultured Ignavibacteriaceae bacterium
AACTACAACTTGAACTTAAAAAAATATTTCTGGGATTATAACTTTACTGAGAAAGAGTTAAATGATTTACTTAATGGAAGAAAAAAGCAAATATCTCATATTAAAATAGAAGACCTTTATGCCCGGATACTAACCACAACAAGATGGTACGAAGCAATTGAGATAATTGGGAAAAAAAATATTAAAAGAGCTTTATCAGGTCAGGTGTTAAAAAAGATTTATCCGTATTCATTAAAACATAAATTTGAAATTGCAGGAAAAATACTATCGGGATAAACTCTATCCGTTTCAGGATAAAATTTTAAGTATTATTGCAAAATGTAAAAACAATTTTTACCTTACAGGCGGAACAGCATTAGGCAGGTTTTATCTTAATCACAGATACTCTGATGATTTAGATTTATTTTTGAATGAGGCTAAGGGTAGAAAAACCTGATATCACAAACGCAGTTAAAGATATAAATATCATCGCAAAAGATATCCTGACCAAAAACATTAACTCATTACAAAAAATATAGTTCCTCCTCTTCGGAACAAAGCACGACGATCCGGCAAATGAATCGCTACACTAATCACTAACCACTAATAACTAATCACTAACCACCACCAACCGACCACAAAAATTGCTAAATAAAATAAAAAAATATATAAATCAAATTCCCGGAATTGAATTTGCATACATATACGGTTCCTATGCCTCAGGAAAGGAATTACCTGTAAGTGATATAGACATAGCAATATATTGTAAACCGCCTCTTGATATGATCACATTGGGTTTACACATATCGAAACTCGAGAAAATAACCGGCAAGAAAATAGACTTAACTCAAATAAACGGGCTTGATATCAAAAATCCCGCATTCTCATACGAAATTATTACAACAGGAAAATTAATAAATGAAAGAAACTTAACCGTCCATAATAATTATAAATGGAATACATACCGTTACTATTTCGACACAGAATATCTTAGAAACCTGAATCAAAAAGCATTAATAAACAGAATTAAAACCGGAACCTATGGCAAAGCAAACCATACCGGATAGAATTAATTGCAAAGTACAATTACATAAATCAAACCACAAAAGAGAAACTCATCGGAATGATAGGATTAAGAAATTTGTTAATCCACGAATATTCAACAATAGACATCGAAATACTATACAGTTTACTTGAAAATGTAAACGATATTAATGAATTTATAAAAAACTTAAAACCATATATAACTGATTAGTTCATAATATATCAACCAATCAATCAATCAATTATCCAATCATTCAATCACCAACCCCCGTGCCGACTATAGTAAAACATAAACAGGATTTCAAAAACCGAAGATATAAATCCGGCTGTGTAACAAATCTGGCTGTAACGGAAGAACTCAGAAACATATACATTGAAATGAACAACCTGAAAAAAGGAATAGAAAAAAGAATATGCAAAAAAAGACTGTCAGCCGGAAAAGAAAAATAGTTTTTTCAAAAGATTTTCTTGATTTCTTTAAAATTTTAAACAGGCATAAAACGGAATATTTACTTATAGGCGGATACGCCGTCTCATTTTACGGATATCCCCGCTTTACAGGCGATATAGATATCTGGGTGAATAACGACCTGAAAAATGCCAAAAAGGTTTTAAAATCATTAACAGAATTTGGAGTTCCGGTAAAAAACATATCCATAGAAGATTTAACATCTAAAAAACCGATGAACGGATTATTCTTCGGAATTGAACCATACAGAATAGATATCATAACTGCATTAGACAAATTAAAATTTAACAAATCATATAAATCTTCTAAAAAGCGAAAAATAAACGGAATAACAATAAAAATAATATCAAAAGAGGATTTAATAAAAAACAAGAAATACACCGGCAGACTTCAAGACCTCGCTGACATTGAACAAATAACCATAAATCAATCAATCATTCAATCAACCAATAACTAACAACTAACAACCAATCACTAAAATGAATCCTTTTAAATACGGCGGAGTAGTAAGCGGACAATACTTTTATGACAGGCAAAAAGAATGCAAACTTATAAAAAATGATTTGCGAAATGGTAACAATTTAGTCATGTATGCTCCGAGAAGATACGGAAAGACATCTTTGATTAAAAAGGTACTTGAAGAACTTGAAACAGAAGATATTAAAACGATATACATTGATTTTTTTAACATAACGAATAAAAAGAGATTTCTGGAAATATATTCGCTGAAGATACTACAGAAGAACAAATTTTCTGTAGAAAACGGTATAAGAATATTCCGGAATTTTGTAAAAAGTATTACCCCAAGCGTTACCTTTGATGACAAAGGCAATCCTCAATTTCAGATTAATTTTCTTAACAGCCCAGTTGATGAAAAATCATTTGAAGAAATTGTAAATTTACCCGAAAAATTATCCGAAGGAAAAAAATGGGTTGTAGTATTCGATGAGTTTCAGGAAATAAATAAGTTAAATGGCGAAAATTTTGAAAAAGAATTAAGAGCGCTGATACAATTTCACAACAATGTTAGTTATGTTTTTATGGGCAGCAGGACACATCTGTTGATGAATATGTTCCGGGATAAGTCAAGGGCATTTTACAAAATCGGAAAAAACATAAAAATTGACACAATCGATAGCACGGAAACAATAAATTTTTTACAAAACAAGTTTATCGAAAATAAGATTAAAATTTCGAATGATACAGCGGAGTATATAATTACCTCCTCTGATAATATTCCATACTATATACAATTTATTGCAGCAGAACTATGGCAAAATAAAATTGATAATAAGTCTGAAATAACGAAAGCGAGTGTAGACGAAGTGATAAAACGAATTATCGAATTAGAATCAGATTATTATCTGGAATTATATGGAAATTTAACTAATTATCAAAAGATTGTATTAATCGCACTAAGTAAAAGCGGAAAAGAAATATTTTCTAAAGAATATATGAGAGAATACGGATTATCAATCGGTTCAAGTACTCAACGGGCAGTTAAAAAATTAATCGAATTAAGTATTATTGATAAAAAAGAAGGAATTTACGTATATTCAGATCCATTTTTTAAAAAATTTATCCAATTACGCAACCGTGCGTAACGCAACCGTGCGTAATACACAACAACCAATAACTAACAACCAACAACCAATAACTAATAATATTTCGTGTTTTTTCGTACCTTTCGTGGGAATAAAATCAGAGTAATCCGTGCAATCCGTGGGCAAAATCTTTCAACTAACCACTTATAACTAACAACCAATAACTAACTACACTTTCAACTTGTAACTTAAATATCATCAGCGTACTTAATAACAATCATTCAGTCAATCATTCAATCATCCAATCAATCAATTACTAACCACTAACCACTAATAACTAATCACTAACAACCAATAACCAACAATGGACAAAGAACAAATAATCGAAATTGTAAACAATCATAAACAGGAACTTCATGAAAAATACGGCGTAGAAAAAATCGGACTTTTCGGTAGTTATGCAAAAGATAGCGCCCGAAAAGAAAGCGATATCGACATTGTAGTCGAATTAAAAAAACCGGACTTGTTTTTACTTATAGCGCTTAAAGACCACTTAGAAAAAATATTAAAATCAGACGTAGATATTGTCAGATACAGAGATAATATGAACACGTTATTAAAGCAAAGGATAAACAAAGAGGCAATATATGTTTGACATAGAATTAACAAAAGAAGTTTTAAGCAAAATTCTGTGGTCAATAGACCGGATACTGAAGCGAACTGAAAAAATAAACGACCATGAAGATTTTCACTTAGATGACAAAGGATATGAAATACTTGACAGTGTTTGTATGCAACTTATTAATATAGGAGAAGCGATAAAACAAATAGATAAAATAACTGATAATAAATCACTACTGTCCAGTTGTTAGTTGAATAAAAACAGTTGTTTATTTGGGGTATCG
>CAYWMV010000239.1:0-3913 GCA_964459055.1 uncultured Ignavibacteriaceae bacterium
TCAGTAATTTTCTTCACATTTTCAATATTCATTAAGATATGTTTCCCGTTTTGAATTTCGACAAACCTAATTTTTTTCATATCGAATTTATTTGTTACTAATAATAAATTTCCTGTAATAAAAGTGAATATTTTTCAGGGATTTTGAAGCCTCCTTTATTCTGCGCATTTATACATTGCGAATAAAGAAATACTATTACTCCCGCTAAGATAATTTTTTTCATTTTATCTCCATTTATAAATTATGAACATTTTAGAAATACATTCAGGAAATTATTTACTTTTTCGCCTCCTCATATTAATTCATCCTTGATTTTTTGTAAATCAAATCATTTTGCATAAATTTAGAATAATATCAAAATAAATATATTTGCATCCGAAAAATTATTTTAATAATCGGATTCTATTGATTTCTCAGATTTTTTGAAACTTAACTATAATGATAACACAACTATTAAACAACCTATAATGACCAAAAGACACACACCGGAGATTATCCAATAGGTAGTGCTGCCCCAATCGCTTTCTAATATGCCCTTAACATCTGAAATTTTCTTTACTTCTTCAATTTTGACAGGGATATATTTCCCGTCCTGAATTTTAACAAATTGAATATTTTTCATTCCGAATTCATCTAATAATTTAGAATGAATTTCCTGTAATGAATGAGAATCTTTTACAGGGATTTTGAAGCCGTCATTATTCTGCGCATTTACGCATTGCGAATAAATAAATACTATTATTGCCGTAAAGAAAATTTTTTTCATTTTTTTAAATTTAAATTAATGAATCCTGTTTTATAATTTCGGTTTTATATTTTTAATTATCGAAATTACTTCAAATCTTTCGTCTCAAGTTCAAAATAATTGCTCTTTATTAGCGGCTATATTTTGTAATACTTAACCCGGTCTAGCCGGAATATCCTCCGGTTGCAATACTCCGGCATAGCAACCAAAATTCTTGCCATTTTACTCAGAATTTGAAAACCAACTGAATAAGTAAACTTAGTGTCCGTCATATAATAATTTTTTGCAGAGAAAATCTTCAGATTTTAATACAATTTTATTTTTATTACCAAAGGTGCCATGTAGCACCCGGAATAACATTATTTGTATATTCATAACTTTTACGACTTCTGTCTATTATAGGAGAAGTCAGCCTGTTCCATCCCGTTTTAACCGAACATAAATATTTTATATTTGATGACCCGCAACTCAGGTTAACATCTAAGTTTGCATTTCTATCGGCAAATATATATACGTGCATATGCGTACTGTTACCATAATACACTTCATTAAAATAATTTCCGCCTAACAGATATATTCTTAATATATTAACCTTGCTTACCTTTAACCCTGCATCGCTTATGTTGATTGAACCCGAACAACCCAAATGGGTTAATGAATCCATCAGGTTACGAAGTGCATAAATTGAAGGCTGTTGCAGTGATTGAATGTCAAAAGAACCTGTAGCACTTATATCGCTGTAACCGTAATTGGAATTATAAGTTCCTAATGTAACACGGTAATTATCCCCATAAGTCCAATTGGAAATGACTCCGCTCAGGGAAGTTATGGAAGGGTCTTCAGTGGTTCCACCTGTATTACCGCCTGTAGGATTTTCATCCTTACTGCTGCAACCGAATATTAACAGAAACAGTGCGAAAACTAAAATTGTAATTTTTTTCATTTTTCATAAAATTTAAATTTATGATTTTTGGCTTCAAAATTTGTAGAAAATATTTTTATTAAAATTAACAAAATTACGTCAAATCTGTATTTATAATCATAAAAGTATCAATCGTATCTTAAAATCGCCGTATATGACTATAAAGAACAACTGCTGTCAGAGATCTAATGTCATACCTAATTTAATCGGTACTGAAGTATTAATTTTTTCTTGCCATTTACCTGTAATATACCGGAACTGTAATTCTCCGACTATAGATAATAAACTTGATAATCTGTATTTAATCCCGCCTCCGACTTTTGCCGTAAGTTCTACAGACATTTCCGGAGAATTATATTCGTAAGTAGTTTCATAATAAGATCCGGTCCATTCTATCGTCTTTTTTGTATAATCTGCCCAGCCCACAAAAGCAGCGCCGATGCCGCCAATTCCGTAATAATTAAATTTTGAAATACGTGATAAATTACCATATAATAAATTGAAATCAAGCATGTAAAGAAAAGTCGCGGACTCATCATCATAATATGAGCTATAACCATAACCTGTTGTCCCGGGAAATTGTTTACTGATATCATACTCATGTACGCTAAACTGAAAATCCATTCTTAAATTCATATTCTCATTTAACCGATACCCGACATCAAGATAAGCTGCCGGTCCGATTTTATGATATTTACCAAATTCACCGACAGGTATATTCGCACCTGCCCCCAATCCAATCGAAAGCTTTTTAGACGAAAAATTTTCTGAACGGCTTCCGGTTAAATTCAAGTACTTGCTGTATGTTTGTGATTCTTCACCGGTAATATCAATTACCCCATCAGACATCTTTTCCTGAAATCTGCTTCCGTTTCCGGGATAATTCATATCTTCAACCTGCTGGCTGTAGGCGAAGCAGGATGTTAAAACTAAAACAGTAAACAGTAAAAATAAGTTTTTCATAGCGGTTCTCCTTTAAATTTTTAGTTTTTAAATTAATGTTGCAAAATAATTTCACATATATAAAAATATTTTAAGTATCATCATTAAAAAATTACAGAATATATTACAATAGCGATTCTATTTTAAAACGGAGATATTGTTAAATCCAGCGTTAACATATAATTATCATACTCAACACCACTGAACATAAAGTGCGTTCTCACATCCAAAATCAATGTAATTTCTTTCGATAATCTAGGCCCAATTCCACCTCCGAGTATCCCTGTTACGCAATCTTCTACAACATCCCCGGTAGCATAACCAAAACCGCCCGTTACGTAAGCTATAAATTTTGATTTACCTGATAATCCACCAACTTGAATTGTAGGATCAATGAAAAATTTAAAATAATCATCATATCCCATCGAACGAAAGTCAAAATTAAAAATAAATTCTTTTAAGAACTGATATCCAATACCTGCGGAAGCGCACCAACCTAGATTACTGCCGGATACACCGGTACCGACGCCCAGTCTAAACATAAACTTTTTTTCTTCGGAACTTTCCAAAAATTTTTCCGGATAATTAAATAGTCTATTCAGAGTTATCGTTTCTTCAGTCTTTAAATTTACGGCTTTCTCATTCACTATGTCCCGAATAATGCTTTCGTTCTCAATATAATTTTCGTCTTCAGACTGCTGGCTATATGCGAAGCAGGACGTTAATACTAATAAAGTAAACAGTAAAAAAAAGTTTTTCATAGCGGTTCTCCTTTAAATTTTTAAATTTTTTGAAATTTTTATAATATTTTTAAACAAAGTACAATATTAATTATATATAATATTCAATAACTGTATATTAATCTACACGGCAGACTTCTTTTTCGGAAAAATATTTTCAATTTAAAATTAATATTAAATTTTCAGGAATTAACATTTTATTAAAAATATTTTCCCGGCTTATGCATACTGTCCCCTCGCAGCAAAGCCAAAAAGCCTTAGTAAGTCAACCTGCTTATCATTATTTGTGAGAAATATAGGAAGAAATAATTCATAAAAATTCAGTATGATTATAGTTTATCTGCATCATATAATTTTATTGAAACAAATTTGATATGACAAATGTCCTTATTAAATATGATACTTTTGTTGCAGAAATTCATATCTTTTTTTATAAATTTTTAATCAGTGAATTTGAACTGATTTTCTCCGCTCTTGTATAATTTAATATTTTTTTTGTATATTCATACAGACCTTCTGCATAAACAAAACCGCGGCTGTTATATGCTTCTGCATCATTCTGAT
>CAYWMV010000240.1:0-2469 GCA_964459055.1 uncultured Ignavibacteriaceae bacterium
AAAAATGAATAAAACAGGAATGCTCCGATTGCAACTATTGCGGGTATTTTATTAATCGCAAAACTCAATGCAAATACAACTACTATCTGAAGTATAAGCAACACCCAGAATACTCCGGTGTTTTCAATTAAAAAATCCGTAAATGTTGTGCTCGATGAAAGAAAAAAAGCAGTGACTCCTGTCAATGCAAGACCGATTGTCATCCAGTTATAGACATTGAGAAGGAATCTTTTTGAAGCATCAACAACCGATGTTACTGCACCCTGATTCTGATAAGGGTTGTCCCGGTTATAATTTGTATAGTCCATTTATTCTCCTGTTTTATTTTTCTAACAATATAATTTATTTAAAAATTTAATAATATTTATTTCTTAATTCACAACCCGGCATAGCAGGAACCAAAACGTAAGGTTTTCACGCAAAGACCACAAAGAAGCAAAGACCACAAAGAAAAATTTTATTAAATAAATTTTTATGGTTTTCCTTCACTTTTTACTTGTCACTTTGCACTTGTTACTGTCTTAATTGATTTTGAGGCTGTAATTCGGAGGCTCTTTCGTGATTTTAACATCGTGCGGATGTGATTCCCTAAGTCCTGCATTCGTAATTTGAGTGAATCTGGTTTTGGTCTTCATGTTCTGAATGTTCTTTGCTCCGCAGTATCCCATCGCAGAACGCAGTCCGCCTGTGATTTGATATATTGTATCCTGCAAAGGTCCTTTGTAGGGAACTATACCTTCTATTCCTTCGGGGACAAGTTTCTTTATATCGTCTTCCATATCCTGAAAATACCTGTCCTTGCTGCCTTTTTTCATTGCTTCCAATGAACCCATTCCTCTGTAAACCTTGTAACTTCGTCCTTCGTAGAGAACTTTCTCTCCCGGAGTCTCGTCTGTTCCTGCGAGCATACCTCCGACCATAACGGTATCTGCACCTGCTGCAATCGCTTTTGGGATATCGCCCGTTTGCTTTAATCCGCCGTCTGCTATTACGGGAATGTTGTGTTTAGAAGCTGATTCCGAACATTCGATTATTGCGGTTAACTGCGGTACTCCTACTCCTGCTATTACTCTCGTCGTGCAGATAGAACCAGCCCCGATTCCTACTTTTACACAGTCCGCTCCGGCATCTATTAAATCCTCAACCGCATCTGCTGTCGCAACATTACCGGTGATCAAATCTATATTCAGTTTTGATTTAATCTGCTTAACCATTTTAATTACACCTGCGGAATGTCCGTGAGCAGTGTCTATTACGAGAACATCAACACCATGATTTATTAATTCCTGTGCACGCTCAAGTGTATCGGAAGTAATCCCGAGTGCCGCTCCTACCCGCAATCGCCCGAATTTATCCTTGCAGGCATTCGGAAAACTTTTCCGTTTCTGTATATCCTTAAATGTTATCAGTCCTTTTAATACTCCGTTTTTATCAACTACAGGAAGTTTTTCTATTTTGTATTTCTGTAAAATAATTTCCGCTTTTTCGAGGTCTGTTCCGACCGGTGCAGTAATTAAATTTTCTTTCGTCATTATATCACCCACGGGAGTGTCGGGATTTACTTCAAATCTTAAATCTCTGTTGGTCAGTATTCCGATTAATTTTCCAAAATTGTCTATTATCGGAATTCCCGAAATCCGGAATTTCTCCATTACCTCAAATGCATCTTTTATTTTTTTATCGTATGTGAGGGTTACAGGTTTAAGTATCATTCCGCTTTCACTTCTCTTTACTTTATCAACTTCGTTTGCCTGTGCTTCTATTGTCATATTTTTGTGAATAATCCCTATACCGCCGACTCTTGCCATCGCAATAGCCATTTCAGTTTCCGTGACAGTATCCATCGCTGCCGATAAAATCGGTATGTTGAGTTTTATGTTTTTCGTCAGTCTGGAGGTTAAATCCACTTCACGCGGAAGAACATTTGATTTTGCGGGAATAAGCAGTACGTCATCAAATGTTACGGCATTCCCTTTGATTTTTTCTTTTTTCATATAATTGTAATTTTTTCATATTAAAATTGTTCCAGCCCTTCAATTTCACTCCACAACCCTATTTTTTTATCTCTTGCTTCTTTTTCGTATTGCCTGAATTTATCTGTTACCGATAACGGATGCCTGTCGTAAACATTCCCGTAACCGTCTTTTATAATTTTTGCATTTATGAATGTACCGTCTTCAAGGTAAACATAGCGCAGTAACCTCCCGTATCTGTCCCTGTCGTCTCCGCCGGGTTCTCTCTCAAGATAAACTTTTTTTCCCTCCGCTAATTTCTTTACGTATTCAGCCGATATGTTTCCGAGTTTCATTATTGTATTTTTATCCCTTCCGCTTTTTTCCGAATCCCTTTCAAGTTTGTCGGAATTGTATTTCTCGGGAGTGTCAATCCCGAGCAGCCGTACTTTCTCGCCGTTCTGCAGTCTGAAAGTGTCTCCGTCTATTACTTCTGTAACGGTGAATAATTCTTTGT
>CAYWMV010000240.1:2569-3905 GCA_964459055.1 uncultured Ignavibacteriaceae bacterium
GTACCGGTTTTTATGTCGAAAACAATTGCTTCTGTTCCTTCCGCAAGTTTCTTGCTCATAATGCTTGCGGTAATAAGAGAAATATTATCAACAGTTGCTGTTACGTCTCTTAATTCATATATTCTTTTGTCTGCAGGACAAAGTTCGTTTGTTTGTCCCGACATTACAAGGTTGACTTTTCTGATGATTTTTTTACACTCGTTAATCGTGTGGGCAATTTTAAAGCCCGGGATTGATTCAAGTTTGTCAAGAGTTCCGCCTGTATGCCCCAGACCTCTTCCGGAAATCATTGGTACGGCAATACCTGCTGAAGCGATAAGAGGTGCGAGTATCAGGGATGTTTTATCTCCGACTCCTCCCGTTGAATGCTTGTCAACTTTCGGAAATTTAATATCGCTTAGGTCTATAGTAACGCCACTATTGAGCATTATTTCCGTCAGGTTGAATGTTTCTTCATCATTCATTCCGTTGAAGTAAACAGCCATCAGAAATGCTGACATCTGGTAGTCTGTAATATTTTCTGACAGAAATCCTTTTATGAAATATTCCAGTTCACCTCTGCTCAAAACTCTTTTGTCTCTTTTGGCTTTAATTATTTCAACGGGATTCATTTTGCGGTTTTCATTTAAATTAAGTAAATATGTTTGATTAAAAAAGGCGTTTTATTATGTTATTTTTTCGAAAAATTTCCTATTTTTCTGCATCTCTGAAAATTTACCGGAATTCGGATGTAAACTGAAATATTACTGAAGTACACAGGAAAAGTAGTTGATGTAAATCATTACCAGATATTAATTTTTTCTATGACGAATTATTTATTTTTTACATTTGATAAAACTTGAAAATATACCCGCAGTTAAAGTTGCCATACTGATGATTATCGGTATAGTTGCCGGGTACTATATTAATACCGGCTATACTCTTCTTATCGCAGCAGTCATTTTATTATTTGCTGTGTTATTTTCTTTTTTGAATTTTAAAAATAATAAATACCCCTTATATGCTTTGTATTTTCTTATAATACTTGCGGGTTTTTTTAAGATTAATTATGATAATTTTTTAAAACCGCCCGGTTCAATTTCTTTCACTGAAGATACGGACAGGGACAGGGATGTAAATGTAACGGGCATCATTACTGAACCTCCCGAATACACATCTGATAGAATACGCTTTGAGTTGTCCGCTGAATCTATCGAACAGGGAGATGTTATTCGAACCGTATCGGGGAATATTCTCGTGTATTTGAATCCCGATATGAAAATTGATTCGGGAAAACTAATGCCCGTTTTAAATGCAGGTGACGAAGTTTCTGTGTACGGTAAACTTCGGACAGCAC
>CAYWMV010000241.1:0-3867 GCA_964459055.1 uncultured Ignavibacteriaceae bacterium
AAAATGCGTCATGTTGTTTTTTATTCTTAATTCTTAATTTTTAATTCTTAATTGATAACATTCATTATTCATAATTATTTTAAGAATCTCATTTTATCAAAATTAGTTTTTTTGTTTCTGTGAATTTTTCTGTTTCCATCCTGTAAAAATATATGCCTGAAGGTAAGTTACCCGCATCAAACCTCACCTCATACGTCCCTGATTTTAAAAACTCATTCACCAGCGTTCTAACCTCCCTCCCCATCAAATCATACACCTTCAACACAACCTTGTCATTCCCGTCCCGAGGACTCGGGAGGAATCCTCCTGATACTTGAAATCTTATAATCGTATTTGCATTGAACGGATTCGGATAATTCTGCCCCAGTTCATATCCCTCTGGTATTGTATTTCCAAAATGCTTTATGCTCACATAAATCTGGTTCAGGTAAAAGTTTATATTTTCATAAGTGTTTCCGGAAGATAATGTCATTGATATACTGTCGGCTGAAAAACCGAGTCTGTCAACCAACAATTTAACACTGCCCTGCTGAACAGAATTAAGTTGAAACATTCCGTTTCCGTCTGATACGCTGTTCTTTAAATAACCGTATTCGCTTTTTATATATACCATTGCATCCTTAATGTAAACAACATTTTTATTTTCTGCTTTCATAATTTTCCCTTTTACCGTGCAGTTGCCTGAAGATGTTGCCTGCCTGTCCACATTAATATTTACCTCGGATAAATTTGACGTTGCAAATATTTTTTGTGCACTTTTCCAGTATATTCCCTGCGGATAATATGCAGGTGCGAAACTTTGATTTGAGGGCGGAAAAGCAATCAGATATACCGAATCCTGTGGTATTTTTTTTAATGAATAGTATCCGCTTATCAGTATGGGCGTTGAATCAACTGTAATAATGTTTCCGTTGCTTCTGTCAAGTTTGACGGCTTTTATGTAACCCCCTTCTACAGGCTGTGAGTTGTCCTTATATTTTATGCATCCCGTAATTGTGAAATTGCTGTTCCAGCTTTGCAGGTATCGTATCGTCAGGCATTCGACATGTTGAGCGGCACTTGTTGAACCGCTCAAATATATATTTCCGTAATTATCAGCACTGATATCATAAACTTCGGAAGATGGTGTCACACCTATATAATCTATTATCCATTTTTGTGTCCCTGATGTATCATATTTAATCGTTGTAATCATTTGTCCGTAAGAATTCCTTATTGTCAAATAAATATTTTTAAATATATCTGTGGCTATTCCTCGTGGTCGGGTATAGTTGCCGACTGTTGTAAAATCCTTTTTCCATTTCATCTGACCGGTTGAATCGTACTTTATTGTCGTTACTTTGGAATTATACATCGTATCAATTAATGAATACCCGGTTATATATATATCACCGTCTTCCGTTACTTCCATATCTTGAGGTCTGTCATCTAAATTGTATTCGCTGTTGTAAGTCCTGTACCATATTTCCGTTCCTGTATTGCTGAATTTCGTTATTATATAATCTGATTTGGTATTTAAAGTCCCTCCCGTACCGCTGCAATATACACTGCCGTAACTGTCAATTCCCAGACTCGCATAACCATAATAATCTATATCGAAATATTGAGAGGTTGTTCCTGCCCATTGCAATTGCCCGTTGTTATTATATTTTAATACTTTAATACTGTTTATCCCTGAATAAACATACTTAGCAAGCGTGTAAACGTTTCCTGCTTCATCAAGTTTTATTTTATATCCGCTGCAGCCCGATGAACCCGATGTAAGATATTGTGCCCATAATATACTTCCCGATGTATTGTATTTAACTGTTTGAATTCCTGAATTATTACCGTCGAATCCGTATCCGGTTATATAAACATTACCAAAATCATCAACCGCCATATCATAAATGTAGTAAATACGAACCGCCTCCCATTGGGTAATTCCGAATGAACTGTATTTCCTGATTATTCCTCCGTTATATCCATTTCCGCATACGTAAATATTGCCGTAATTATCTAATGAAAATTCAACGGGATATGTGTCCTGAATCCTTGCATCCCATTGAAGTTCTCCCCTTGAATTGTATTTTAAAAGTATTAAAAAATTGTTTGGCATTGAACTGCCGAGAACGTAAACGTTTCCGTAACTGTCGTATTTAACTTTTCTCCCGATTGAGTAGTCATCTGTCTGCGCTCTGTAACGCACGTCCCATTCCTCGTGCACCTGACTTATTAGTTGCAGTGGAATGATTAATATTGCCGTTAAAAATAAAATTTTTATTTTATTCATTTTTTATTCGTTGATTTTGTTTGAAATGTTCTTTGCTCGGTTCTTAAATATTCCTTGTATTTTGTATTAATTCCCGGAGGAGCGCTTACGAATTCATCTGTGTTCTTGTATCCGATAATTTTTGTTATGAACCAACGGCATAATGTATTTTCGGAAAAATTATAATTTGTGTCTGCAAGTTGTGTTAATGTAAAAGACTCCGTATTCATATAAATAGACCTGTTAACATAAATACCGTTGCCCGGATAATTTATATTTGCTTCGTAAATACCCTGCGGTGAATCTTTGGAAAATGAAAAAATTGTTCCGTAATCAACATTCTGTTCGTTGTTTTCCGGCGAAATCAGGGAAGGAAATGTGTTGAAATTTATATTGTTGAAATAGTTGGGAAGAATCTCCGTGACTTTTACTCCTACTCTGAAATTGTCTTGATGTAAAATTCTTATCCAGGCATAGTACTTGTAAATATCTCCCTGCAGTAAAGGTAAAAATTCTGAAAAATTCATATTGCTTATTTCCGCATTCGAAATATTGAAACCGTATTCAAATATATTCGCAAACGGATATCTGTTCATTCCTGCTCTGAATAAATCAATTCTGAAATTTTGAGGAATGGTTAAAAGTCCCCTTATTGTTGAATCGGTTGGATTTGTGCCTAAATCGTTATCATAAAAAACTATCCTCTCGGCTCCGCCGTTTGAAATAGTTAACGATTTCTCACCGTATTTATCGTATGAGATTACTGAATATGTCGAATCAGTGCATATCCATACGGCAACCTTTCCTTTAACCGTGGGATTTCCGCTCCATTGGTGATTTATAACGCCGTATGTTGAACTGTATATTTTCTTGTGACTGTGATGCATACCCGAATCATTATAAAAAACTAAATATGCTGTCTGATTATTATTAAAAGGAGGAAAAATAACAGTTATATTGGCGTTATATTGCTGTGGTATCCCGGAATGGTCGATTGGTAATATAGGACTGATTGTATTCAAACCCCGGAATGTTACTACGTTGCCGTAATATTCATAAACCGTTATATCGTATGGCAGCCTGACATCGGAAAATGCAAAATTTCCGTCCGAAGATACTGTCTTTATCTGTGAATTTAATTCAACCCTTAAATTTGGAATCTCCTTTCCCCAATAATCTGTCACCCTTCCTGTAATTGTAAATTTTTCAACAGGAGTAACCGGATTTTCATCATCCTTACTGCAGCCGCAATATAAGATTGTAATTAAACTCACCGTACAAAACAACAAAATCTTTAATACTTTACTTAACTTCATTTAAATTAATTTATTTTTAAAAATTTATTCACTCTTCTTTCTGGTTATCCCGTGTCCACGGGTCTCCGGCGTGGTAACCTTTTTTGCACTTGTCACTTTCAACTTGTCACTTGTAACTGCTTTTCTCTGCGTCCTTTGCGTCATTGCGGTAATATTTTTCTTTTATTTTTAATTCTTAATTTTTAATTCTTAATTGATGACATTCATAATTCAAAATTCATAATTCATAATTTTATTTGAGTAAAACTAATTTCCTCGTTTCCATAAAACTCCCCGCCTCCAGCCTGTAAAAATACACCC
>CAYWMV010000242.1:0-2418 GCA_964459055.1 uncultured Ignavibacteriaceae bacterium
TCCAATCATCCAATCACCCAATCATCCAATCATCCAATCACCCAATCATCCAATCCTCCAATCAACCAATCATTCAATCATCCAATCATATATCTTCTAAGACTACCTTCTATAACTGCCTTCTATGGCCGGCTAACTTCTTTTTTAGGAAGGTAAATCGTGAATGTTGAGCCGGCTCCGTATTCGGATTCGACCTCTGTTTTGCCTGAATAGGATTCGACGATACGTTTTACGATGGATAAGCCGAGTCCGGTTCCGGGTATATCTCGTGTCTTATCGTTTTTCGCACGGAAAAATTCCTGAAAGAGTTTTGCTTTTTCTTCGGGTTTCATTCCGATTCCCGTGTCGGTAATTTTCGTTACAATATATTTTCCCGAAGTTTTCACGCTGATGTTAATTTCCCCGCCTGCTTTATTATATTTCAGTGCATTGCCTATAATATTTGTAAACAGCCGGTTTATTTCGTTCTGGTCGGCACTTATTAAAGGAAGGTTTTCTTCAAAATCAGTGTTTACTTTCACATTTTTATTTTTCAGTTCAAGTTCGAGGAATTCCGTTATCGAATTCAGGATTTCAATTATGTTTACATCTTTAATTTCACGCTGTTTCGTTTTAATTTCCATCCGGGAAATATCCAGAAGGTCATTAACCATACTAATCAGAGATTCGAGCCTGTTGCGGGAGCGGGAAAGGTAATCTGCTTTCTTGTTTTCAGGAAGTTTTATACTGTCATCGAGTATAATTCTTATAAAACCGAGAACTGCAGCGACGGGTGTCTTAAGTTCGTGTGCAACCATCGAAACAAACTGTGATTTGATGAACTCAATTTTTTTCAGTTCTGTAATATCGTTAATTACGAGTACGACTCCTGCGACCGTTCCGTCGTGATGGGGCACAGGCGACACACTCACATCCCCGACGAGTTCACGGTTTGGTTTCAGTTCGATTTGTTCGGAGTATGACGCACCCGTAAATCCGGGATTGTCGAGAATCTTTTTTATCAGTTCTGATATTTTTTCCGGAAGAATATTAAGTATATATTCTCCGATTATTACATTATTTAAATCAAAATATTTCATTGCGGCAGGATTAAACAGAACGAGTTCGCCGTTTTTATTAATCACTACGACTCCGTCTATAATTGAATTTACAATTGTGTTCAGACGGGTTTTTTCAAATGCAATTTCAAGAAGCCTTTCCTCACGTTCACGCCTTAAGTTTTCCGCTTCAAGAAGAAGCAGGCGCTTTTCATATCCGGTTTTCAGGTTGTTCAGAAGTTCATCAGGAGTGAACGGTTTGGGTATATAACTTGCTGCACCAATCTTGGTTGCTTCGATTGCGGTTTCGTAACTTGCATAAGCGGTAGCGATGTAGCAGATTGTATTTGGGCGATGTTTGCGGATTTCTTTTAATACATCAATGCCGTCTATGTCGGGCATTTTCAGGTCAATTATTGCAAGGTCATAATCATTTTCTGTCCCGAGTTTGATTCCGTCCGTTCCGTTGGCGGCGGTATCAACCTCGTAGCCTTCGGATTCGAGAAGCCTTTTTGTGCCTTCGCGCAATCCTTTCTCGTCGTCGATGATTATTACCTTTGGCAATTTTGAGTTTCTTTATTATTAATAAAATATCGTTTAAAATTATATCTCACAGAGAGAAAAAAAAAGAACCACTAATCACTAATCACTAACCACTAATCACTAACCACTAACCCACTAACCACTAACAACCAACCACTAATCACTAACCACTAATCACTAATCACTGTTTCGCATAGAAGTTCTCAAGTTTATTCACGAGGTCGTCAATCGGGATTGGTTTATTGAACCATCCGTCGCAGTGAATCCATTCTTTTTCTTCTTCCGTAGAAGCGTCGAATTTCATACCCGTTACATAAGTTGCGGAGGTCAGAAGAAAAACGGGAATATTTTTTCCGTGCTCGTCTCTTTTAATTTTATGCGATAATATAAATCCTGCATCGTGCTCTTCCATGATAAGGTCAAGGACGGCAGCGTCGGGTTTTTCCTTTTTGAATGTATCCCACGCAGACGTCAGATTATCCGCAGTAACAACCTGATAACCCTTTGCTTCAAGCAGTAACTTATTCTGCTCGAGCAGGTCAAGGTCATCATCAACGAGTAATATTTTTTTCAGTTTCGTTTCCATTATAGTTAAATTTTTAAATTTTAAAAGGAAGTTTAATAATAAAAGTTGTTCCTTTGCCTTCCGAACTCCTGACTCTTATATCACCCTTGTGCATTTTAATTATACCGTAAGCAATCGCCAGACCGAGTCCTGTTCCCTTGCCCATCTTTTTAGTTGTAAAGAACGGAGTATATAATTTATTAAAATTATCTTCCGGAATTCCGCAGCCCGTATCTTCAATTTCTACAACGATATTTCCGTTGTCACGTTTCA
>CAYWMV010000242.1:2518-3858 GCA_964459055.1 uncultured Ignavibacteriaceae bacterium
AGTTCAAGGTCATCCACTGCCTGTGCTTTCTCCTGTATATCGGCAAGTTGTTTTTTTACAAGCGAAGTGTACATAAGAATCGTGCCGAGGGGATTATTTATTTCGTGGGCAACTCCTGCGGCGAGTTGACCGATGGAAGCAAGTTTTTCAGCGTGCTGTAACTGTGTCTGTGTATCCTTCAAATCTTTATATGCTATTTCGAGTTTCTGTATAAGATAGGGCAGGCACATATCATTTTCGGCAAGACCCTGTGCAATTGCAAGGGCATAATTACGGCAGGTATTGTATCCGCAGGCGCCGCAGTTGAGTTCATCCTGTTTAGTGAATTTACCCGTTTCAGCAAGAATTTCCTTAATTCTTTCTTCGGTGGGCAGCGGACGCAGCTGATTTTTATAAGTAAACTCTCTTGAGAGGTCGAGGTCGCGGCTGTTATAGATGTTGCTTTTCCATATACCCTTATCGGTTTTGTTAATATTGGTTTCTATGTAATCGATAACTTTTTCGCGTCTCTCATAATGATTTAAATTACTGTCCATTCCCGGTCCCTGAATGCATCCGTCACAGAAGAGTATATCAATGAATCTTGCATTAATTTTATTCTCATTAAGTTCATCTATAATTTCGAGGAATTTATCGGGTCCTTCCACTACTATTACTTTCTTTTCAAGAATATCTCCGGGAATATCCGCGGTTTTGAGCAGACCGCCGGCGAGAGGATAAGATTTTCCCATATTGGCATAAGGGGGGTCGAAGAATGAATCTTCAAGTTCATCAATATCGATATTTTTTTCTTTAAATATTTCCTTGACTTCACCGAAAGTCAGCACTGCATCAATAGTTCCTTCAACCTCTTCATCACGGTATTCACTTTTTTTGGCAATACAGGGTCCGATAAAAACAATTTTTATATCATTGCCGAGATTTGCACGCAGATATCTGCCCATCGCAATCATCGGGGATACAATTTTTGCGAGATTGGGAACTAGCCTGTCTCTGTATTTTTCTATAAAGTTAAATACAGCAGGGCAGGGAGAACTGATAAGAACTTTGTTCGGATTTTCCTGAATTTCCTTCAAATATCGGCTGCTTATTAGGTCTGCACCGAAAGCCGTTTCGCAGACAAGGTCGAATCCGAGTTTTCTGAAGGCAGTCGGAACTTTCAGATAATTATCGGAAAATGATGCTGAAAAAGAGGGAGCAACTATGGCAACGGTTTTTCCGTTAAATAGCAATTCTTTAAGAACTTTATCTTTATCGCTTAATGTTTTCTTCGCATGCTGCGAGCATACGGTTACACAGTGTCCGCAACTGATACATCTCTCTGTCAGTACAACCGCCTG
>CAYWMV010000243.1:0-3844 GCA_964459055.1 uncultured Ignavibacteriaceae bacterium
GTTTCTTTATATGCTGAAAGATTGTTTATATCATATTTTCTCGTATTCAGTAATTGACCGAAAAATGTGCTGTCGTTATTTTTTACATCCGTGTTACTGCCGTATTTTCTCGTTTCCTTATACATTAAAGAATTTCCGGGTGAATATATGTTAATCGTATCAGTTAGTCCGTTCAAATAAATAAACGTGGTATCATATTCCTGATTACTGCCGGAATCGGGTTTGTATCTTGCCCATAAATAATGTATGCATTCTGAATATATAACGTTGTAATGCTCATAGCGTTTCTGTCCGAGTTCATCGGTACTTTCGACTCTTGTAACAGGGTTGTTATCCGTATTTGTAAGAGGTTCTGTAGAATGTTCATACCTTATGCTTCTTTTCTTCTCTATTCCGTTTATTTTTGTAATAACCGCAGTGTCGAGAAAAGAACCCGTATTATTCCCAGTTCCCGTTCGTACAAATTTGTATAAAGTTTCATGAAGAAGTTCCTGTGACGAACCGGAATATACATACTGTTTTTCACCAATAAGTTTGGTATGTCCGATAAAGTCCGGTACTTCCTGATTCGGTCTGTAACCGATATATATCACAAAATTTTTGTAAGTCTTTTCAGTTTTGAAATATTCCGGTGTTTCCCAGTCAGGGAAATTTTCATTCTCCGATGATTCCGTTTCTCTTGTTGTTGTATATATATCAGATGTATCTACAGGAAATATCTTCCATACTCTGGAATTACCTAATGTATAACCGTATGTAAAAGTTTCGGAATAAATATTATCGTTATCTTGATTTTTTACGGTTTTTGTATTCAGCATATTTGTGAAAAATATATCTCTTCCCTGCCCGAAATAATCTGTTCCTAAGATATCACTCGAAATATTTTCATTTTCTGCCGGTTTCATATTTACCGTTTTTTCGGTATTTCCTCCGATGTAAGTATATTCCCTGATTCCGCCGTTGTAATTAATTATTTTTGTAAGTCTGTTAAAAATAAATTTTAATTTCTTAGTATAATAATATTGATTCTCATAAGGGCTGTAAACATTATCGGCTGTCCGCCTGTATGATGTATTTGTAAATGTCGTTTTTTCACCTGCGGGGTTTTTAATTTCTTTTACCGATGGTCTGTGGTTGCCGTCCGATTGAAAAGTAAATCCGTCTGCTTCTATTTTATAACTGCCGCCGCCTGTATTTACGGTAACCATTGATGCGATTTCCCCGAGAATGTCATATGTAAATGTGATATCCGAATACTTCCAGTTATAGCAACTGATTTTGCTGATAATCGGTCTGCCTTTAATCTGTATTAATCCCTGCGACTGTTCAGTTACAGTATTGTCATATATCAGTTCAACGAGATTACCGTAACGGTCTTTTATTTTCTTCAGCAGAAACATCTGCGGTCTGAATACGAGACTGCCTGTGTTTAACGGAAAATCATAATAAGATGTCTTGTATTCTTCATAAATGTATGTTAATCCGTCACCTTTCATTAAATGCAAACGTCTGTTCCTGTAAACCGGTTCAACTCCGGGTTCAATATACTCTACGTATCCTCTGATATATTCTCCGATGTTATCGCTGTAATATTCTCCGCTGTAACATTCGGGATAAACACCTGTACAAGTATCGGAAGGTATCCGCTTAAGTGTTATAACCGAGCCGTCACCTCTCATAATATAGATTGCATCTCTGTCGTTTCCTGAACTTGCGGCATAGGATAAGCGGTCTGTAATGTGATAACCCGTAGCGAGCAGTCTGCAATTATTGCTTGTAATTGAATCAACTGATGCGCTACTTGAAGTGAAGAAATTCGTTTCAAATGTAAACATTTGAATTGCCATTCCGTTCAGACTAAAAAGCCATCCGGGAGCATTTACATTATATTTCGGAAGATAATTAAAGGAAGCATAATTGATATTCGCCGCAATAATTTGATAATTGATTGAACCGTTGTAAGTTAAACTCAAATCGAGATATATGTCTCCCGGTCCTTCTTTATTTGTAAGAGGAAAATTGAATTGCAGATTCCCGTTAAAATCGTTTATGATTTCATTTTCTTCGTATGAATACGAATTCGATTTTACAAATCCCCGCTCGTTGAACATTCCGCTGACATCGCCAATAGGAAATCCAGTCGGCTGTGAACAAACAATCCCGTGAATTAGTATCCCGAACAATCCAATGAAATATTTACAATTCATTTTTCTACTCACGGTTATTTTCTAATATAAAAACTTATAAATATATTTTCATATTATCAATGAATAAATATCTAAGCCACAGCAAATGTAACTTGAATGCAATATTAAATTTCTATGAGGTAAATCTATAGTAAAAAAATATATTCGAATTCCCACCTGTTTATCTGATTATTCGTCCTGAATAATATATTCTTTTCGATAATCAAGTCCTAAAAACTCGAGTTTGCAGCAGAAAATCACTTTAGAATTATCATACGCTTCACCTGA
Source organism: uncultured Ignavibacteriaceae bacterium (assembly GCA_964459055.1). GTDB lineage: Bacteria > Bacteroidota > Ignavibacteria > Tepidaquicellales > Tepidaquicellaceae > Tepidaquicella. The sequence goes on from CAYWMV010000243.1 coordinate 2,475, forward strand.
ACAAAATTGCCGGATTCGAGGCGATAGAAATATATTCCGCTCGAAAATCCGGTTCCGTCGAATGAAATTATATAACTGCCTGTGTATTTAAACTCATTAACCAATTTCTTTACTTCCCTGCCAAGTATATCATATATTTTAATTATCACTAAACCATCTTTGGGAATGGAATATCGAATATTTGTAATAGGATTAAACGGATTCGGATAGTTCTGTGAAAGTTCGTATGTCAGATTTTTATGATGTATAGCATCCCCGCCTTCTCCTCTGTCAAGTTCATAAGTAGTTATCGAAACAAAATCAGAATAGACTGAAATATCCTCATACATATCAACTGCCTTAACTTTATATCTCAATCTGTAATTTTCTTCGGCTGTTCCGTCATCACATTGGGCATACGTGCTATAATCAATAAACGTAGCAATATTTGTATCTGCATCGAACAATGTATCTGCAATTTAATCAAAATTTCCGGGAACATTTTCCATTGCATCCCATGCTCTGAAAATTTTGTATCTTTTTGTTCCCGATTGTTCCATATCCGGTTCCATATTCTGATTCCAGGTCAATACAGGATACTTTCTGTAATTAATGCAATCAGACACATCTACTTTCAATCCCATCGGTCTTGATGGAGGTGTCCATTTCAAAATACTGTCAAGGGGAGTACTGACAGAAGTTCTGTATATTCGGATAAAAGCGGTATTACCATAAAGTGAGTCATACCAGATAAATATTCCGGTACTGTTATTTTCTACATTATTTGTATTAGGACTTGAATACGGGGAAAATATTTCATTATAACCTATATTCCAAGCATCCCAGCGATCACCCTGGTTTTAATTATTTGTATAGTATTCTTCTGAATTTGTATATAATCTATCGGTTCCTAACAAACAATTATTCGAGGGTCTTTGTCCTATTCCGAAGATATTAGTATTATATTTATTGACATTTGCCGTAGTATCAAAATACAGAAAGTTTAAACTTATACCGTCACCTCTAAATGTATTTTCACCAATAGAAACCTGGTCATGCTCATAAATCACGGAATCTCTTCTAAACTGGTAAAAATTGAATCCTGTCCAGCAGTTTAAATCAACTATGCCAACTTTTCCTAAATTTGTCCATTGCCAAAGACCGTCTGCACACTCTAAATCATGAGGGACTGATGGATTTCCTGCTATTTCTCGTATTCCGTCAAAAACATGGTAAATATATATTCCTTTTCCATAATCAGATTCAGAAAAAATATCATATTTTGTTGTATCACCCAGCATTACTCTATCCCATTTTGAGACTTTTCTTCTGTTTGCTATTAAAAAATATTCATCGAAATTTATACTGTCAATTCTTACCTTTAATATTTC